>NZ_JBHWES010000003.1:0-420857 GCF_042734105.1 Streptomyces sp. NPDC059679
GATCGGGGAAGCCCTCGCCGAGGGCCAGCAGCCCGGCCCCAAGCTCAACACCGGCTCCCCGGTGCGAGTGAACCAGGTCGGCTATCTGACCCACGGCCCCAAGAAGGGCACCGTCGTCACCGACGCCACCAAGCCCCTGACGTGGACCCTCAGGGCCGCCGACGGCACCAAGCGAGCCAGTGGCACCACCACGCCCGCGGGCGTGGACCCGAGCTCCGGGCAGAACGTCCAGACCTTCGACTTCAGCAAGGTCACGGACAAGGGCAAGGGGTACACCGTCAACGTCGACGGGAAGCAGAGCGAGCCGTTCTCCATCAGCGACGACCTCTACAGCTCGCTGCGCCGCGACTCGCTGGAGTACTTCTACCAGAACCGCAGCGGCATCAAGATCGACGCTGATCTCGTCGGCGGCAAGTACGCCCGCCCCGCGGGTCATGACAAGGCCGCTCCGCACCGGGGTGACACCGACGTCCCGTGCCAGCAGGGTGTGTGCGACTACCGCCGCAATGTCTCCGGTGGCTGGTACGACGCCGGCGACCAGGGCAAGTACGTCGTCAACGGCGGTATCTCCGTGGCCCAGCTGATGTCGGAGTTCGAGCGCACCAAGACCACCAAGGGCGCCGACGCCAAGCCACTGGGCGACGGCAAGCTCCGGGTGCCCGAGCACGGCAACGGCATCCCGGACATCCTCGACGAGGCCCGCTGGGAGATGGACTTCCTGATGCGCATGCAGGTGCCTCAGGGCAAGCCGCTCGCCGGTATGGCCTTCCATAAGGTGCACGACAAGGAGTGGACCGGCTTCCCGACGCGGCCGGACCAGGACAAGCAGCAGCGCGAGCTGCACACGCCGTCCACCGCCGCCACGCTCAACCTCGCGGCCGCCGCCGCCCAGAGCGCCCGCCTCTTCAAGCCCTACGACCCGCAGTTCGCCGCCCGGAGCCTGCACGTGGCCAAGACCGCCTGGGCCGCGGCCAAGGCACATCCGAATATGCTCGCCGGCGACCAGGACTCCACGGGCGGTGGCGCGTACGGCGACAGCAACGTCAGCGACGAGTTCTACTGGGCCGCGTCCGAGCTGTTCATCACCACCGGTGACAACACCTACCGCAAGGCCGTTCTCGACTCTCCGCTGTACGGCGACGTCGACGCGATCTTCCCGCGCACCAGCGCCCTGTCCTGGGCGTCGACCGCGGGCCTCGGACAGCTCGACCTGGCCACGGTGCCCAACAAGCTCACCGCCAAGCAGCGCGCCGAGGTGCGCAAGACGGTGATCCGGGCCGCCGACCGCTACGCCGCGTTCTCCGCGAAGTCGGCGTACGGCGTGCCGTACGCGCCGAAGAGCGGCAAGTACGAGTGGGGTTCCAACAGCCAGGTGCTGAACAACATGGTCGTCCTCGCCACGGCACACGAACTGACCGGTAAGACCCGCTACCGTGACGCGGTGCTGCGCGGCATGGACTATCTGCTGGGCGGGAACCCGCTCAACCAGTCCTATGTCACGGGCTACGGCGAACGGGACTCGCACCGCCAGCACCACCGCTTCTGGGCGCACCAGCTCGACGCCAAGCTGCCGAGCCCGTCGCCCGGCACGCTGGCCGGTGGCCCGAACTCCGGTCTTGAGGACCCGGTCGCCCAGAAGAAGCTCAAGGGCTGCGCCCCGGCGATGTGCTACACCGACGACATCATGGCGTTCTCCACCAACGAGGTGACCATCAACTGGAACGCCCCGCTGGCCTGGATCTCGTCGTATGCCGACGATCTGGGCAAGGGCATGGCCTACAAGGGCTGAGCCGGTAAAGGCTGAGCCGGCAAGGGCTGACTCGGCCAACACCACGCCGTCGAGGGCGGTCGCGCACAGTACGCGGCCGCCCTCTACGCATGAGCGGGGGCGTCAGGAGATGGTGATGGCCAGTTCGTCGTCGGTGAAGGTGCCGTGCGCGGGGTTGATGTCCGTCTCCCCGCCGCGGTCACCCAGGACAGGCCCTCGATACGGGCGTTGCCGGTGACGGTGGAGCTGCCGTACACCGCGGCGCGCGGGCCGACGTAGACGCTGGCGGCGACGTTGGCGCGGTTGTCGACCCAGCCACCGCCGTTGGAGTGCCAGTGTCCGCCACCGGTGGCGGCCGGCTTCTGGTAGCCCGGCTCAAAGCCGGACGGGATGGCGCCGCTGATCCGGAACTCGTACGGATAGCGGTAGTTCTTGGTGTAGCCGTCGAGGTAGGCGTAGTGGTGCACGGTGCTCGGGGCGCCGGTGACCACCAGGTACACCTCCTTCTCGCCGGGCTGGGTCTGGAAGCTGAGCTGGCCGTCGGCGCTGGTGGAGACGGGACCGTAGCGCGGGGTGCCGTTCTTGACCGCGACAAAGCCGTACGACCAGCCGGATCCGGCGGCCGTGTTGACATGGCCCTTGAGGTGCAGCTTGATCAGCGCCCCGTCGCTGCTGGGCACCAGCTTGATCTTGTTGTAGCCGTAGTCGGACGGGGCGAGCGGGTCCGGGATGGCGTAGTGGCCGGCGGACTGGTTGACGGCGTTCACCGGGACGCCGTTGTAGGCGTTGATGAAGCCCGCGCCGTAGACGTTGTTGATGAACGGCATGATGTGGGACCGGTTGGAGTAGTCGTAGGTGACCTGGCGCTGCGCGTACTCCGCGATCCGCGTGTTCAGCTGGGCCTGGCTGAGGTTGTTGATCCGCCGGTAGACCTCCAGCGGGTGTTCGTTGTTCTTGGCCTGGTTCCAGATGTCGGTGAAGGTCTTCATTCCGCCGTAGCGGTCGACCAGGTACTGCACCAGCATCCAGTTGCCGTAGTGGTGGCGGCTGGAGGAGTAGGCGAGGTTCTCGGTGCGCAGGAACCGGGTCAGATCGCCCGCGCCCCCGTCCGGGTACACCTGCATCGCCATGTACTCGGCGCCGGTCTCCCAGAACGTCCCGGCCGACGGGTCGGTCAGCCCGGCGCCGCCGCCCTTGCCCATGAAGGTGTAGTTCTTGAACACATGGCCCAGCTCATGGGCCAGTCCCCAGGAGCCGGGCTGGGCCGCGCCGGGGGCGATGTCGATCACGCCGACCTTGCCGTCGGCCTGGCCGCCCGAGGCCCAGGCGTTGAGGTTGCTGTTGTTCCAGGTCTGGGTGACGATCACGCCGATCTTGTACTGGGACAGCAGGCCGGTCTCCGGCGTGAACCGCAGCGAGTTGACATAGAAGGTGTACAGCCGCTCCAACTGGCTGAGGATGTCATCAGGGTCGAACCGGTACTGTCCCGAGGCGTTCTTGGGGTCGGTGCCCGACTTCTCTCCCCACAGCAGGATGAAATTGTTGGACTCTTTGGTCCGGTTCTGGGCCCATGGCACCTCGCCGGTCGCCGCCCAACTCAGCGGGATGTACACCGTTTTGGCCGCGGCTGCCGTCGGTGCGTGCGGGCGGGCGGTCGCGGGTGTCACGCCCAGGGCGACGGTGAGCGCCAGCAGCGCCGCCGCCGCGATCAATCGTCGCGGTCATGTCAATAATGGGGGTCTCATGCCCGATCCTCCGTTTCCGATGGGGTTCCCGTGGGGTGTGAGGGGATGGTGTCATGGGAGCGCTCCCACGGCCATGCCCGCGCGTATGGCCGAACCGGTCGAAGACCCGGTCGGCGCCTACAACCATTCAACCCCCTCGCATGTCACCTAGATGACGCAAAAAGCGTCCTGGGGTAATAAGGGGGATACATGAAGCTTTCTCGCTATATGGCCGCCACCGCGGTGCTGGCCTCCGCCGTCGGGGGCGCCGTGGCCCTGGCTCCGCAGGCCACGGCCGCCACGACGGCCGCGTACAACGGGGTCTGCGGCAGCGGCTACAAGGTGGTGAACTCGGCGCCGATCGGCCAGAAGGGCACCGTCTACCTGACGTACAACTCCGCGAAGGGCGCCAACTGCGTGGTGACCGTGCGGAACACCACGGGCGCCCCGGTCTCGATGTTCGCCTACCTCTATGCGAACGATGGCGAGCCGCAGGAGGACAACGGTATGTACAGGTCCTACGCGGGGCCCGTGTACACCTACGCGCGCGGGAAGTGCGTGGACTGGGCCGGCGGTATCGACAACCAGTCCACCTGGACGTACGGGAGCAACTGCGGATCGCTGAGGGAGCACCGGGTGACCAAGGGCTGGTGACCGGCGGCCGGTTCGCCGCCAGGGCCGATGCCTTCGCGCAACCGCGCGGTCGGGTGGGGTGGTACGTTCCGACCGGCACCCCTGTGGTGTCACGACCCTGCCCCCTGTGGAAAGGTTCTGACTGTGGCGGCCAGCCTCTCGGACGGCTTGAAGAAGTACCTCGACGAATCGCGTGCGTTCGTGACAGTGGCGACCATCTCGCCGGACGGTCGCCCGCATCTGACGGTCGTCTGGGTCATCCGCGATGGTGACGACCTGTTGTTCTCCACGACCGTGGACCGGCTCCAGGGCAAGAACCTCCACCGTGACCCGCGGATAACCCTGATGGTCAACCCGCCGGAGAACCCGTACACCTACGCCGAGATCCGCGGCACCGCCACCCTCGCCCCGGACGGCGACAAGGAAGTGCTGAACAAACTGTCGCTGAAGTACACGGGCAAGGAATACGCCACCTTCAACCCGTCCTCCAAGGACGACGGTGAGCGGGTCATCGTACGGGTCACCCCGACCAAGGTCGTGGGCCGGCTCTGAACCACCGCACCCCCCGCGTCCCGCCGGGCGGCCCGATGCCGCTCGGACGGGCGCGGGGGGTGTTCCCGCGCTCAGCGTCCCCGCAGGGCGGCCAGCGTGGCGTCGAGGTCGGCGGGGCGGGGCCGGTTGTGGGGGAGTCTGGCGAGGAGCGCGGCCATGCCACAGGTGTTGGTGAGCGCCGAGAACACCAGCCCTCCCGCGATACCCGCCGAGACCAGCTGCCAGGCCGGGTGCAGCAGACCGAGGCCCAGACCGGTCAGCACGAAGGTCCCGGCGGTGAAGCGGACCTGACGCTCCATGCTCCAGGTGGCGCGGGAGGCGGTCTCGGGGTGGTGCAGCTCATGGCCGCGGTCCGCCCAGGCGCTGGTCCCTCCGGTCAGGGTCGCGGCGGCCACCCCGTGCTCGGCGAGCGTCCGGCACGCCTTCGCGGAGCGTGCGCCGGACGCGCAGACCAGGAGTATGCCGCCCCTCCCGGCGGCCTCCTCGATCGTGGGCAGGGCGTGGCCGAGTTGGTCCAGGGGGATGTTGTGGGCGCCGGGCAGATGTCCCGTGGCGTACTCGCCCGGTGTGCGGACATCGATCACCGTGAGGTCGTGCAGACTGGCGCGGGCCTGGTCGGCGGTGCAGGTGTCGGGAGCGTTCATGGTGGTGCACATCCTGAGGGTTGTCGACGGTGCCCCATGCGGGGGGTAAATTACCCCTAGGGGTATTGTGTGGAGGTGTTTTCGTGGAACTGGATCTCGCCGGCGCGGAGCTGAAGGCCGTACTGAATCGGCTGCGGCGTGCTCAGGGGCAGATCTCCGGTGTGATCCGGATGATCGAGGAGGGGCGGGACTGCGAGGACGTCGTCACTCAGCTCGCCGCCGCGTCGCGCGCCTTGGACCGGGCGGGCTTCGCCATCATCGCCACAGGGCTGCAGCAGTGTCTGACCGACGTCGAGGCGCGTGGAAACGCGGACGAGGACCGGGATCAGATGCGCGCCAGGCTGGAGAAGCTGTTTCTCTCCCTCGCCTGACGCTCATACGATCACGTCGATCAGCATGAGCGCCGCCACGGCCAGCAGCGCCGAGGCGAAGACCCGCCGGAGCGCATCGCCGGAGGCCTTGGCCGTGAGGCGTTTCCCGTCCCAGGCGCCGAGGATCGCGGTCCCGGCGAAGGGCGCGAGGGCCGCCCAGTCGATGCCGTGGGCGCTGCCGCCGCGGGTGAGCAGCGCGGCCAGCGAGTTGGCGGTGATGACCAGCAGGCTGGTGCCGACCGCGGCCCGCATCCGCAGGCCGAGCGCGCCCACCAGGGCCGGTACGGCGAGAAAGCCGCCGCCCACGCCCAGGACGCCCGTCACGGCGCCGAGCCCGGCCCCGGCCCCGGCGGCCCGGCCCGGCCGTACCGGTCGGCTGCCCTCCTCTTGGGGTGCCTGCCGGAACATGCCCAGCGCCGCGGCGGCCGCGACGAGGGCGAACGCCCCGGTCAGCAGGGAGGGCGGCAGATGGCCGGCGGCCAGTCCGCCCAGGGCCGCGGGCAGCAGGCCCGCGGCCGCGAAGAGTGCCCCCGTACGCCAGCGGACGTTGCCGTCGCGTGCGTGCGCGTACAGCGCGGTGGCGGAGGTGGCGGTGACGATGATCAGACTCGCGGTGGTGGCCGCGGCGGGGGTGAAGCCGAGGAGATAGATCAGAGCGGGGACTGCCAGCACGCTGCCGCCGCCCCCGAGGGCGCCCAGTGCGAGGCCGATGACGGCCCCGGCGGCCAGGGCGAGAAGCGCGGTGCTCACGCTGTCCGGCCGCCGTCGCCCGCGCCGCCTGCCACCGTGTTGTTGTCGCCCGCGCCGCCCACCACCGCGCTGCCGTCGCCCGGGCCGCCCACCACCGGCAGGCCCGCCTCGGCCCAGGCCCCCATCCCGCCGGTGACGTCCACCGCGTCGATGCGACGCCCGACGAGCAGTTCGACCGCCTGCCGGGAGCGGTTGCCGGTACGGCAGATCACCACCAGCGGGCGGCCCTGGAGGCCCTGGGGCAGTGGCGCCCCGGCCGTCAGCGCGGACAGTGGCGCGTGCACCGCGCCGGGTGCGTGTCCGGCGGCCCACTCCTCCGGCTCGCGCACGTCCAGCAGCACCGCGTCGCCGCCCACCGCGGTGCGGGTCCGGGCCTGCTCGGCGGTGATCCGCTCAGGGGCACTGCCGGGGACACCTGAGACGACCGGCAGACCGGCCTCGCGCGCGGCGTCGAACCCGTCGTCCACGGCGACGACGGACCGGCCGGCGGCGTCCAGCAGCGAGGCGGCGATGGCGGCCCGCATCCCCCCGGCGCAGTGCACCCATACGGTGCCCGCCGGGATCTCCGCGAGCCGGTCCCGCAGCTGGTGTACGGGGATGTGCAGCGAACCCGCGATGTGCTCCCGGGCGCGCTCGGATTCCCGGCGGACATCGAGGACGGCCGTCCCCCGGTCCGCGGCCCGGGCGGCGAGTTCGGCGAAGGTGGCGCGTGGGAAGGAGCGTGGCCGCTCCCCGTCCCGCAGCCATGCCGCGAGTGGGCCGGTGGCGGCGGCAGCGGGCCGGTCGATGCCGACGCGGACGAGTTCGCGCTGGGCGGCGGCCAGCTGCTCGGGCGACTCGGCGAGCAGGGTGACCGGCTTCCCCCAGGGGAGCAACCAGGCCAGATAGCTGGCGAGTTGACCGTCGGCCGCGAAGTTGAAGGTGCCGCCGACATGGCCCTCGGCGAAGGCGACGCGGTTGCGGAGGTCGACGACCCATTCGCCGGCCGCCAGGCGCGCGGCTATCTCGTCGGCGTCCGCGCGTGCGGGCGGGGTCAGATCGACGGGTGCCGGTCCGGCGGCGTTGGCCGGGCCCATGTGCGCGTAGTACGCGGGTATGTCGTCGAGGCCGAACAGCAGCTTGGCGACGAAGGTGTCGGCGCTCTCGGTGACCGCCTCGTTGGTGGCGCGTTGCTCGCCGATCGTCGTCGCGTCGCCCGCGGTCGGCCCGGAGGAGCAGAAGCTCCCGAAGCCATGGGTGGGCAGTACGGCGGTCTCGTCCGGCAGCTCGGCGGCGAGCCTGCGGACGGACGCGTGCTGGGCCCGGGCCAGCCTTTCGGTCAGCCGCGGTTCGACCAGATCCGGGCGCCCGACCGTACCGATGAGCAGCGACCCGCCGGTGAAGACGGCCACCGCCTGCCCGGCCTCCTCCAGTACGTACGCGGTGTGGTGCGGGGTGTGGCCGGGCGTGGCCAGCGCGCGCAGCGCCAGCCCGTCGCCGATGTCCACGGTGTCCCCGTCGCCGACCGGCACCCGCTCATACGCCACCCGGGCCCCGGCGGGGACCAGGTACGCGGCGCCGGTGAGCCGGGCGAGCTCCAGGCCGCCGGTCACGTAGTCGTTGTGCACGTGCGTCTCGACCACATGGGAGATGCGCACTCCCCGTCGAGCGGCCATGGCGATGATCCGGTCGATGTCACGTGGCGGGTCGACCACCACGGCCGCTTCGCGGCCGCCGGCCAGATAGCCGCGGTTTCCCAGCCCTGGCACGTCCACGGTGTCGATGAAGAACACGAGCATGCTCCCTTCGTCTCTCATTTACCCCCGGGGGTATATGGCCGACCCTAGCAGAATTACCCCCCGGGGTATCTGAGGGAGATGTAAGAGCTCCAGAAAGCGCTGTCTTGGACAAGCCGTTTTCGGCGTAAGGCATGCGTGATGCCTTGACAGGGTGGCTGAGAGCGCTTTCTATGACTCGGCCGCAGCGCGGCAACCATCCCGAGGAAGGGGTCGACGACCCGCCGGGCGGAACCACGTACTACGTGGACTCGCGCGCGGGGAACGACAGCGCTTCGGGCACCAGCGCCGCCATGCCCTGGCGGAGCCTCGACCAGGTCAACCGGACGACGTTCCGGCCCGGTGACCGCATCCTGCTCAAGGCGGGTGGCTCATGGCAGGGGCAGCTGCGGCCCAAGGGGTCGGGTGAGGAGCACCGGCCGATCGTGATCGGCGACTACGGCAAGGGGCCGAAGCCGAGAATCGAGGGGGAGGGGCGGGTCGATGACGCGGTCCGCCTGTTCAACCAGGAGTACTGGGAGATCCGGGACCTCGACGTCAGCAACGCCGTCCCCGCCACCGGCACACCCGGTGAGAACCTGCGCGATCTGCGCGGCATCCATGTGTCGGGGGACGACTCGCGGCGGCTCGACCACTTCGTCATCGAGCGGGTCGACGTCCACGACGTCACGGGCGAGGTGAACTGGATCAGCGGCAGCGTCTCGAACAACGCTCCGGGGATCCACTTCAAGACGGGCTGGGACGGCTCGAAGAAGACCGGCGGCATCATCTTCGACACCACCGTGCCCGACATCACCGCGCCGCCCGCCGCCCCGACCGTCCTGGGCGACATCGAGGTGCGGCACTCCACGGTGCGCAACACCTCGTTCGCCGGGATCGTGGTGAAGCAGTACACGGGTGACGGGAAGGACGCGAACGGCAACACCATCGCCACCCCGACCCGCTGGGGACTGACGAACACGCCGCACCGGGTGCTGGTAAAGAGGGGAAGGTGACCCATGACCACCCCGCATCCGCCCCGCGCGTGCAGCCCGGCCGAACCCGTGACCAGTGGCGCTCCGTACGAGCGGATCTGAACCGGCGCCGGTCCGAGCTGACCGCCCGCGCCGCCGAAGCGTTCCCCGCCCACCGGCGGGTGGCCGGTACCCCGCTGCTCGCCCGGCCGGGGTGGATCCCCGACCGGCCCGTCCCGCTGGAGGGGGTGCGGCTGGTGTGGACCGGCGAGACCCCCGCCACTCCGGTGGACGGACACAGCCCCGCGCTCGACCCCATCCGGCCACTGCGCGACGACGGCACACCGTACGCCTCGTACGCCGAGGCCGTCGGTGAGCTGGCGCGCCCCCGCCTCTTCGAAAACCGCGTGTGTTACCGGCTGCTCCAGGTGACGGGCGACGACGCGGCCACGCTCACCTTCGGCCGCGGCCGCTACTTCGATGTCATCGACATCTGCGAGGCCGCGGCGCATGAATTCGCCGCGGCGAGCCCTGTGGGCGCCAACCGGGCCCCGGACCCGGCGCGCACACCGTTCCGCGCCCTCATCGGCGACCCGACCGATCTGACCACCCGCCCGGTCATGGCGGCCATCAGCACCCTGGTCCTGCGCCACGACCCGGGCCCCGCCCCGGGGGACAGCACTGCCGAATTCATCCTCCACTGGCGCGATCCGGCGAAGGTCGCCACCGCGGGCGGGCTCCACCAGGTGACGCCGGTCGGCATGTTCCAGCCGTCCCACGACGCCCCCTGGAACGAGGCCAACGACTTCGGTCTGTGGCGCGCGATCGTCCGGGAGCTCAGCGAGGAACTGCTGGGCACGAGCGAGGACTACGGCAGCGACACCGCGCCCGTCGACTACGACGCATGGCCCTTCAACCGGGCCCTGGGCGACGCCCGCGCCTCGGGCGCGGCGAGTGTCCACTGGCTGGGGCTCGGCGTGGACCCGCTCACGTTCGTCCTCGACATGCTCACCGTGCTCGTCCTGGACGCCGAGGTCTTCGACGAGCTCTTCCAGGACCTGGCCGCGACGAACGACGAAGGACATCTCGTCGGCGTCGAGGACGGCACCGGCCGCTCGATGGGCGTGCCCTTCCGGGCCGACCACATCGAACGGCTCACGACGGCGGAACCCATGCAGCCCGCCGGGGCCGCCCTGCTCAGGCTCGCCTGGCCGCACCGGGACGCGCTGCTGGGACGGCCCTGACTGCTGGGACGGCCCTGACCCGACCCGCCCCAGCAGACGTCAACTGGACATCAGCGGCGCAGCGTCAGCCAGTCGAGGGCGGCGACCCGGGGGCCGCCGGTGGCCACGAGATGGACATCATGCGTGCCGGTGACGGTGCGGGGGAGTGCCACCGACCGCTCCTGCCAGGTGTCGGTGGAGCCGGTGTCCGGCACCGGCAGCGTGGCGGCCACCCGGCCGTCCGGGGCGTCGAGCCGCAGTTGCAGCGAGCAGCCCCGGCCGCAGCCGGCGGAGGCCAGCCGTACGGTCAGCTTGTCCGCGCCCGCGCCGAACCGCACCCCGCGGAAGCCGATCCGGTCGCCCGAGCCGAGCACTCCGGTGGCCGCCTCGCCCCGCTCGGCCCCGCGTACGGAAGTGGCCTGCTCGGCCTGGAGGGTGGCCGCGGCGTCCGGACCGTCCGCGTAGAGCCGGATCTCGTTGACCGCCCAGGGGACCTCGCCGGGGGCCGTCAGCTGGACGCGCAGATAGCGGGCGGTCTGCTGCGGGAACACCGCGTCCTGAGTGAAGGAGCGGCCGCCGACCCGGGCGACGGGGGCGCCCCAGTGGCTGCCGTCGTCGCTGATGGACACGGCGAAGCCGTACGGGTGGCCGGTGGCGTCCATACCGGCGTCGATCGACAGCCGGTCGAAGATCTTGGCCGCGCCGAGGTCGAGCGTGAGCGACTGGCCCGTAGTCTGTGCGGCCGTCCCCTTCCACTGGGTGGTCTGGACGCCGTCCACGGCGGCGGAGGCGTCGGCGCCGTCGGAGGCAGTGGCCTTCCAGCCGTCGTTGCGGACCCGCGCCTGGCAGCCCGGCAGATTGCAGCCGGACGACCAGATCGGCGCGCCGTACTCATACGCCCCCTGGTCGGGGCCCGCGCCCCGGACACCGGTGGTCACGCCGTCCACGGTCTCGCCCGCGTCGATGGCGGGCGAGCCCTCGCGCGGCCACAGCTCGCCGTTGCGCGCGTCGGTGTAGCCCGGGTCGGTGGGCGGCAACAGGTTGCTGCGCACCACCGGGGCCGGGTCGCCCGGCCCGGTGATGTCCATCGGCGCGAGCGCCACGTCGTTGCTGACGTAGGTGCCCGAGGCGTCGGTCGCGCCGCTCAGCCGGACGGCGGTGGAGACACCGAGGCCATAGGTGGAGTGGTGGTCGCGGTTGCCGAGGCTGACGCTGCTGTGGCCGTTGAAGAAGGTGCCGCGGGAGCCGGTGTTGTACGCCACGTTGTGGTGCAGCAGGAAGTTGCTCGAGGAGTTGTCGATGTAGTAGCCGACCTGCCCGTCGGCGTCGTGGACGGTGTTGTGGTCGACGCTGGTGCCCTTGGCGTCCAGGTTGCAGCACACATAGAACGGGCTGCCGTCACGCGAGGTGCGCATGGCCTCGGACAGGTCGTTGTAGGCGATGCGGTTGTCGTGGAAGGGCACCCCGTTGAGCTGCCAGGCGGTGTCGATGCTCGCCCGGCCGGTGCGCCGGATCGTGTTGTGGGTGACGGTCTGCCCACTGCCGTTGATCTCGATACCGGGCGTGTAGCTGCCCATCCAGCCGACGTCGTGGATATAGGTGTTGGTGACAGTGTTCCCGCTGCCGCGCAGCAGCACGCCGGTGCCCGCGGAGTACCCGATATCGCTGTCGCGCAGGGTGTTCCCGCTGCCGCGGATCTGCACCCCAGAGCCCAGCACCCGGGCGGCGACGATATGCCCTTCGAAGGGCGGGATGGCCAGCTCGTCGTCGCGTGGCATGGGCAGGGTCGAGAACTCGGAGATGTAGCGGGCCCGCAACCCCTCGACGAGCACACCCGTGCTGGTGTCGCCGGTGTGCAGCGAGGTGCCCCACAGATCGAGCCCCCGGACGGTGACGTACGAGCTGCCGGCCAGGTCCACGCCCCAGCTCTCGTACTTCGCGGTCACGGTGTGGCCCGCGAGGCCGCCCTTGGGCGGGACCAGGTACAGCCGCTTCGCGCCCTTGTCGTAGTACCACTCGCCCGGCTGGTCGAGGGTGGACTTGGCGCCGACCAGGTAGTAGTTGCGGTAGTTCTGGTCGCCCATGCACAGCGGGGTGCAGCGGTAGTTGCCGCCTTTGAAGTCGAGCGCGCCGGTGGCGGTGGCGGTCACCGTGCCGGTCTGCTGGCTCCAGGGGTTGGACCCGGCCCACAGATGGACGGTGGCGCCGGTGAAGTCGCCGGCCGGCAGGTCGGGGTCGTCGATGTGCTGATCGGTGGAGGTCCGCTCGGCCACGGCCCAGGACGGATTGAGCGGATCCGGCCCCGAGTTGGGCCAGCGCCCCTCCATGGCCCGCCCGCCGTCGACGAACAGGGCGTTCTCGCTGGGGTCGAGCGGCAGGTCCACCTCGGTGGCGACCAGCCCGTCGCCCGCTTCCCGCCAGCCCGTCACGGTCCTGGTGCCGTCGATGGTGACGGTGCCGTCCCCGTACGCGGCGATGGTGATCGGCGAGTCCTTGGTGCCCGAGGGCGGGGCGACGCGCTCGCGGTAGCGGCCGCGGTGGATCAGACAGGTGTCGCCGGGCCGGACCAGTTCGGTGCAGCGGCCGATGGTGCGCAGCGGGTGCGCCGCGCTGCCGTCCGCCCGGTCGGCGCCCCAGGTGGCGACGTGGTACGTATGGCCCCGGGACGCGCCGGCCGCGGTGTCGGCCGCCGCGGCCCCGGGGAACGATGTCGTGGCCAGGGCCGCCGCTGCCGCGGCGACCATGGACACGATCCTGAACGCGGATCTCATGTACTGCCTCCCATGGTGAGGTGTGCGGGTGGGCGCCTCCAGGCGGCCTCGCCCTCCGGTCCCGCGGCGGTGCCCAGGACGACGCACCGCAGCCAGTGCTCACCGGGCGTCAGCTGTCCGATGAGCGTGGGCAGGGCGGTGCGCCGGGCGAGCACATTGGTGCCGGGCAGAGCGTCGACGACCCGCCCGGTGCGCTGCCCGTCGCTGTCGATCAGACCGGTAAGACCGGCCGGCCCCCAGGCCCTGGCCCGCCCGGCGCAGGCCTGCCGGGTGAGGCCCGGGTCCCGGTCGATCGCGAAGCCGCCCTCGGCGGTGTGCAGGGTGCGCCCGGTGCGGATGCGATGGGTGCGCAGATGCCAGGGCGGGGCGGCGGTCAGCCAGGTGGTGACCTCGACGTCCGGCCAGGGGTGCCAGGTGCAGCGGATGGTGTCCCCGGCCACCTGTGTGGCGCCGGGCTCCTCGCGGACGCGGTAGTGGGTGCTGTCGTCGCTCAGGGCGAGCATCGAGTCGTACGCCCCCTGCTCCAGGCCCAGCGGACCCGAGGGCAGGCTGAAGCCGAATCGGGTCGAGTACGCGAACTTGGCGTACTTCTCCGCGCCGTGCCGCACCCATGCGTGGTGCTGCCGGCCGGCCAGCAGCGTGACCTCGCCGTCCGCGCGCATCAGCACCGCGCCCGCGTGGGGCTGGGCGCTGACGGGGGCGAGGGCCGGGGCGGGCAGCTCCGGCGCGGCCCAGAAGGGATGGCCCGCGGGGAGCGCGAGGGGCAGTAAGGACTTCATCGCCCAGTACGGGGAGCCGGGGGCGTTGTACTGTTCGGCGAGCGCGGGCTGCGGATAGCCGTAGCCGATGGACAGCAGGCCCTCGCCCACGGCCTCCGGGCGCCGCTGCCACCAGCGCAGATGGCGCAGCAGATGCCCCTTGACCACGCCCCACGGCAGCGCCTCGACCCCGGCGTACGGCAGCGCGGCCCAGAACGCGGCCTGCGCGAAGCGGTAGGTGAGGCTGCGGCCGTACGGGACGGCGGCCCCGTCGTCCGCGAACCAGTGCTGGAAGTCCCCCGCGAACAGCGAGGCGCGCATCCGAAAGCGCACCGCGCGTTCGGGGTCGCGCTCACCGGCGAGCGCCGCGTACAGCAGCCCGTAGAAGTGCATCGCCCACGGCACGTAGTAGTCACGGCGCTCGGTGGGCCCGTCCGCGTACCAGCCGTCGCCGAGCGCGAAGGACTCCAGCCGGTCCAGCCTGGCCCGGATCGGGGCGTGGTCGTAGGACACGCCGACCCGGTCGAGGCCGAGGCCGATCAGGACGGGGAAGAACAGCCAGTTGTTCTCGGTGGTGGGGCGGTCGAGGGCGGAGCGCAGCCAGCGCGCGACCCGGTCCCGCTCGGGCCCCTTGAGCGGGTCCCACAGCCGGTCGGGGGCGAGCGCCAGGGCGAAGCCGATCGCGGCCATCTCGACGATCCGCTGGTCGTGGGGGCCGGGTTCGCCCCAGTACTCGGGGTGGTCCGGGTCCGTGCCGGTGGCCAGCCCCCGCGCCCAGTGGCCCCAGTGCTCGAAGGCCCCGCCGCCCGCGGCGAGCGGCGCGAGCCCCCACAGAGGGCGGGCGAAGGACTCCAGTTCGGCGGCCGTGTCGTCGTGGATGGCGGTGTTGACGCCGAGCCTGAGCCTGGCCCGGCCCTCGCTGAAGTGCGGCAGCAGCGGCTCGGTGAGACGGCGTGCGAACCCCTGCAACGCGTTGCGGTCGGTCATCCCTTGGCTCATCGAAGACCACCTCAATGCCGGGGAGCTGATGTTGCGATAGTTTTCGCAACACCGAGATCGTCCCGAAAGGTAGGAGAAACATCGGATGGGGTCAACGGCTGGGGACGAAATGGCGGGGGCGACTTTGGCCGAGATAGCGAATGAGGCGGGTGTTTCGGTCTCTACCGTCTCAAAGGTGCTGCATAACAGATCCGATGTCTCCTCGAAGACTCGAGCAAAGGTCCAACGGCTTCTGGAGCGGTACGGCTACCTCGCCCGGCACCGCCCCGCGGCCTCGGCGGTGCTGCGCGGCGGGCTGATCGACTTCGTCATCAACGAACTGGACAGCCCCTGGGCGGTCGAGCTGATCCGCGGCGCGGAGGAGGTCCTGCACGGCGTCGGCATGAGCCTGGTCGTCTCGGCCACCCACGGCCGCACCCGGCTGGCCCGCCAGTGGCTGGACTCCCTGGCCACCCGGCCCACCCTCGGCGCGATCCTGGTCGTACCCGAGTTGACCACCGCGCAACACGAGGAACTGCGTCGGCTCGGTATTCCCTTCGCGCTGGTTGCCCCCGTCGATGAACCCGCGCCCGGTGTGCCGTGGGTGGGCGCCACCAACTGGCCCGGCGGGCTGGCCGCCACCCGCCATCTGATCGAGCTCGGCCACCGCCGTATCGCCATCATCAGCGGCCCGCAACGCCGCCTCACCTCGCGCGCCCGCGCCGACGGCTACCGCTCGGCGCTGGAGGAGGCCGGGCTGCCCTTCGACCCGGAGCTCGTACGGTACGGCGACTTCACTCATGACCTCGCCCACCGGCACGCCCTGGACCTGCTCGCGCTGGACCGGCGGCCCACCGCCATCTTCGCGGGCAGCGACCACCAGGCCCTCGGCACCTTCCGCGCGGCCGCCACCCTCGGTCTGCGTATCCCCGAGGACCTGAGCGTGGTTGGCTTCGACGATCTGCCCTTCGCCGACTGGGTCACCCCGCGGCTGACGACCGTGCGCACCCCGCTCGCCGATATGACCGCGCTCGCCGCCCGGATGGTCCTCCAACTGCTCGCCGGCGAACAACCCGAGACCACGCGGGTCGAGGTCGCCACGGAACTCGTCGTCCGCGAGAGCAGCGGACCGCCCGCTCAGCCGTCGGACAGTTTGTAGTCGTAGTAGCCGGTCGGACCGGTCAGCACCGCCTGGAAGTACAGCGGTTCGCCGTCGGTGTCCAGCGGGACCTCATGACCGGCCACCCGGGTGAAGCCGAGGGAGAGCCCGGGCAGATACGCGTACAAGGTCTCGTCCAGGACCGTCAGGCCCATCGCCACCAGCCGCCCCAGCAACTCCCGGGCCGGGGTGCGGAAGACGTCGATACCGCGGAAGCGGACGGTGATGTCCTCGGGGCCGGGGCGGGGGATCCACACCTCCGCGGCGCCGAGGGTCTTGCCGTCCTCGAGATGGAAGACGATCTCGAACTGCGGGTGCAGCGCGAGCACCTTCATCGAGCGGAACCGCGCCGCGGAGCCGTCGTTGCTGACTTTGATCCTGCCCAGCTCCGCGGCCGCGGCCTTGAGGTCGTCCGCGGGCATGCCCAGGGGAAAGCCCGTGATGCCGTGCGGCGGGTCCAGCTCGATGTCCATGGCCCGCATCCTAAGAGGCGGGGCCTCGCATCCTACGAGGCGGTGCCCTCGACGAGTTGCCTGACCCGCTCCGGTGCGTAGATGCCGTCGGTCAGCAGCTGGGACAGGCCGAGGATGCCGGCGTGCGGATCCAGTTCGCTGCGCACGATCTGGAGGTTGCGGGTGGCCAGCGGCAGCGAGCGGCCGTACACGACCTCCCGGATGCCGGCGAACAACTGCTCATCGGTGTGGGCGAGTTGACCGCCGATGGCGATGACCCGGGGGTTGAACATATTGACCGCGTCGGCGATGGCGCCCCCCAGGATGCGGGCGGCGCGGCGCGCGAGCCGTACGGCGGTGATGTCGCCGGAGCGGATGAGCCGTACCGCGTCGTCGACCGTGGTCACCTCGTAACCGGCCTCCCTCAGGTCCCGGACCAGGGCCCAGCCGCCTGCGTAGGCCTCCACACAGCCGGTGTTTCCGCAGCGGCACAGCGGGGGCTCGGTGACGTCCTCGACGGTGACCTGGATATGGCCCACGTCCCCGGCCGCGCCGTCGGCCCCCCGGTGGATCCGGCCGCCGGCGATGATGCCGGTGCCCACGCCGGTGCCGATCTTGACCATGAGCAGATGGGCGGTGTCGGGGTAGCGCAGCCGGTGTTCGCCGTACGCCATGGCGTTGACGTCCTTGTCCACCAGCACCGGGCAGTCGTAGCGCGGGGCGAACCAGCCGGGGATGTCATAACGGTCCCAGCCGGTCATGATCGGCGGGCTGACCACGCGCCCGGTGCCGAAGTCCACCGGGCCGGGCACCCCGAGGCCCACGCCGAGGACGTCCGACTCCTCGTGCCGGGTCTCCTTGAGCAGCCGGCCGAACAGCTCGTCGGCGAGGGCCAGAACGGCCGACGGCCCGGCGGTCACATCCGAGGGGGCCTCGCGCTCCGCCCGTACCTCCCCGCCCAGGTCGCATACGGCGGTGCGCAGCCCGGTCGCGCCGATGTCGGCCACCAGCAGCACTCCACGGTGGCGGTTGACGACGAATCGGCTCGCGGGGCGGCCGCGGGTGCGCGCGTCCTCCGGCGCGGGGACGAGGAGTTGGGCGCCGAGGAGGCTGTCGAGACGCTGGTTGACGGTGGTCCGTGAGAGCCCCGTAAGACGCACCACATCCGCCTTGGTCAGGCCCTCGTCGACATCGCGGAACAGGGCGAGAACATCGCCGAGAGCGATCCCGGTCCGGAGAGCGCCTGCGTTGATGGTGTCCACTCGCACACTCTAGCCATGGGTGTGAGTGGACGGAAGATGGCAATCTTGTGACGGAAAAAGTTGAAAGAAGGGTTGCTCGATCTCATAAATGGGGGCTACTTTCAGCCGCATCACCATCGGAAGGGACGCCTGATGCGGAGAAAAGCCACCGTGAGAAGAGGGAGCGTTGTCGCCACCGCTGCCGCCGTCGTGGCCGGAGCCCTGGTCCTGAGCGGCTGCGGATCCGGCGACACGGGCGCGTCGGGCAGCACCAAGGTCGCCGCCGTGATCAAGGGGCTGGACAACCCGTTCTTCCAGAGCATGCGCCAGGGCATCGAGACACAGGCCACGTCGGAGAAGCTGTCGACGACCGTGCAGGCAGCGAACTCGATCACCGACACCACCGGCCAGGCCGACAAGTTGAACGGGCTGGCCGGCCAGGACTACGGCTGCTTCATCGTCAACCCGATCTCCGGCTCCAACCTGGTCCAGGGGCTGGCCAAGCTGGCCGCGAAGAAGAAGACCATCGTCAACATCGACAACCCCGTCGACGCCAAGGCGGCCAAGGCCGCCGGCGCCACCCCGGCCACCTACATCGGCACCGACAACGTGGCGGCCGGCGAGATGGCCGGCAAGCGGATGGCGGAACTGCTGCCCAAGAACGGCAAGGTCGCCGTCATAGGCGGCATCGCCGGTGATGTCACCAGCGCGGCCCGCGTCGAGGGGTTCAAGAAGGGCGTGAGCGGCAAGCTGGAGGTGGTCCAGACGGTGGCCGCCGACTGGGACCGGCAGACCGCCCTCACCAAGGCCACTGATGTGATGCGCGCCAACAAGGACCTGTCCGGTTTCTTCGTGGCCAACGACGACATGGGCCTCGGTGTCTCCCGCGCCATCGCCAACGCGGGCAAGACCGGCAAGGTCAAGGTCATCAGTGTGGACGGGGTCAAGGACGCGCTGAAGGCCGTCGAGTCCGGCACCCTGGACGCCACCGTGGCTCAATACCCGTACGCCATCGGCCTGATGGGCGTCGAGGCGTGCCAGGCGGCCGCCAAGGGCAAGAAGCTGCCCGCCGACGTCAAGGCCCCGGTGGAACTGGTGACCAAGGACAACGCGGGCAAGGCCCTGGCCGCCACGCCCAAGCCCTTCGGCACCTACGACGACCCGTTCAAGCAGCTCCTGCGCTAGGGCCGCCCTCAACAGCCCCAACAGCGACGCATCCGGCGGGCGGGTGGCGTGCCACGCCACCCGCCATCGCCAGGAGGACACACATGGCAAACGCAACGCTCGCGGCACCCGACCGTGACACTTGGTCCACGCGCCTGCGTGACATCGGTTTCTGGGCCGACTGGGCGGCCCTGGTCGGGCTCATCGTGCTCGTGGTGGTCTTCCAGGCCGCCAACCCGACCTTTCTGAGCACCGGCAACATCCAGTCCATGCTGGAGGCCGCCGCGATCCTGATCATTCTGGGGGTCGGACAGACCTTCGTCATCGCCACCGCGGGCATCGACCTGTCCATCGCCTCCACCATGACCCTGGGCGCGGTCGGCTTCGGCCAGGCGTACTCGGCCGGCTGGGGGCTCGCGGCCTCCTGCGCCGTCGCCGTGGCCGCCTCGACGCTCGCCGGACTGCTCAACGGCTTCGTGGTGGCTCGCGGCAAGATCACCGACTTCATCGTCACGCTCGGCATGCTGTCGGCGGCCTCGGGGCTCGCCCTCATCGTCTCCAACGGCAAGCCCGTGACCGTCATCGAACCGGCTCTGCTGAAGCTGTCCACCAACGGCATCGGGATCCTGGGCTGGATGTTCATCATCGCCGCGGCCGTCGCCATCGTGGCCCATGTGGTGCTCTTCCACACCCGGTTCGGCACCCATCTGCTGGCCACCGGCGGATCGCCCGAATCGGCCACCGCGATGGGCATCAGCACCGCACGCATCAAGATCGCGGTGTACGCCGTCGCCGGACTCCTCGCCGGGCTCGCCTCCATCCTGCTGGTCGCGCGGGTCGGGGCCGCCGAGCCCGCCGCCAACACGTCCTTCCTGCTGAACTCGGTCGCCGCCGTGGTCCTCGGCGGGGTCAGCCTGTTCGGCGGCCGGGCCACCGTCATCGGCCCGGTCATCGGCGCACTGCTGCTGACCGCGCTGGTCAACGGACTGACCCTGCTCGGCGTCTCCCAGTTCTACCAGCCGCTGTCCGTCGGCATCGTCGTGGTGCTCGCGGCCTTCCTGATGAGGTTTCAGCGATGACGACCGTCAAGTCCGAGCCCCAGACCGCGGCCACCGCCTCGGACGAACTGCTGCGCTGCGAGGACGTCTCGCTGTCCTTCGGCAGCGTACGCGCCCTCGTCGATGTGTCCGTCAGCCTGCGCCGCGGTGAGATCACCGCGCTGGTCGGCGACAACGGCGCGGGCAAGTCCACCCTCGTACGGTGCGTGTCCGGAATCCACCGCCCGGACAGCGGCCGCATCCTCTTCGACGGAGGGCAGGTCGACTTCGGCTCGCCGGAGGACGCCCGCGAGGCCGGCATCGAGACCGTCCACCAGAACCTCGCGCTGGTCGAAGACCTCACCGTCTGGCAGAACCTGTTCCTCAACCGCGAGATCGTCCGCCGCATCGGACCGGTGTCCTTCCTCGACCGCAAGGCCATGCAGAGCCGCGCCCAGGAGATGGTCTCCACCCTCGCGGTCAACGTCCCGGCGGTCACCTCGCGGGTGCGGCGGCTGTCCGGCGGCCAGCGCCAGGCCGTGTCCATCTGCCGGGCGGCCGGATTCAGCTCGCAGCTGGTCATCATGGACGAGCCCACGGCGGCCCTCGGCGTCCAGGAGACCGCGCGCGTCGAAGAGCTCATCCTCAAGCTGCGCGACGACGGCCACGCGGTGCTGCTCATCAGCCATAACTTCGCGCAGGTCATGCGGCTCAGCGACCAGGTCTGGGTGATGCGGTCCGGCCGCTGCGTCGCGGGCCGCCGGACCGCGGAGACCACGGGCGAGGAGATCGTCGCGCTCATCACCGGCGCGCAGGCCGCCTAGCCACTCATCGACCAGCCACACAAAGGAACACCGCTCATGACCACCGTGACCCAGGCCAACCCGATCGGCGTGCACGCCCTCGTGTGGGCGGGCGACACCTCGCTCGAATCGCTCACTTACGCCATCGACAAGACCAAGGCCACCGGCTTCGACCTCCTCGAACTCTCGCTGCACGACTCGGACTCGCTGGATGTCCCCGCGGCGCGCCGCCAGCTGGAGGACGCCGGACTGCGGGTCGCCTGCTCCCGCGGCCTCGCCTTCGACGCCGATGTCTCCAGCGATGACCTTGCCGTGGTCGAGCGCGGTGAGCGCCTGCTGCACAGCTCCCTCGCCGTCACCCACGGCCTGGGCGGAACACACTTCACCGGCGCGCTCTACAGCGCGCTCGGCAAGTACGCGGGCCCCCTCACCGCGGCGGGCCGGCGCAACGCCGTCACCGTGCTCAAGCGGCTCGCCCAGGAGGCGGCGGGCCTCGGCATGACGCTGGGCCTGGAGATCTGCAACCGCTACGAGACCAACGTCATCAACACCGCCCGCGACGCCCTCGCGCTGGCCGATGACATCGGTGCGGACAACGTCCTGATCCACCTGGACACTTACCACATGAACATCGAAGAGGACGATCTCATCAGGCCGGTGCACGAGGTCGGCGATCGGCTCGGCTACGTCCACATCGGCGAGAACCACCGCGGCTACCTCGGCTCCGGACACCTGGACTTCACGGCCTTCTTCCACGCGCTCGCCGATATCGGCTACCGCGGCCCGATCACCTTCGAGTCCTTCTCCTCCGCCGTGGTCGCCCAGGGCCTGTCCAACGACCTCGCCGTCTGGCGCGACCTGTGGTCCGACGGCGAGGACCTGGCCCGCCACGCCCACGCCTTCATCACCAACCAGCTCGCCGTGAGCGGCCGCGGTCGATGACGCCGATGACGATCGAGGATCTCGCGGCCCGCGCCCGCGCGCTGGTGCGGCCCGGTCGGCGCGCCGTTCTCGGGATCACCGGAAGCCCCGGGGCCGGCAAGTCCACCCTCGCCGAACACCTGCTGACCGCGCTGCGCGACGGCCCGGCCGAGGACGGGGGAGAGGTTGTGGGCGACTGGGTGGCCCATGTGCCGATGGACGGCTTCCACCTCGCCGATATCGAGCTCGACCGCCTGGGCCGCCGCGACCGCAAGGGCGCCCCGGACACCTTCGACGCGGCGGGCTACGCCGCGCTGCTGCGCCGGCTGCACCAGGACGAGGACGACGTGGTGTACGCGCCGGGCTTCGAACGGGAGCTGGAGCAGCCGATCGCGGGCAGCATCCCCGTACCGCGCACCGCCCGGCTGGTCATCACCGAGGGCAACTACCTGCTGTACGACGAGGGGGACTGGGCCCGGGTACGGCCGCAGCTCGACGAGGTCTGGTACTGCGAGCTGGACGAGGCCGAGCGGCTGCGCCGGCTCGTCGCCCGCCACGAGCGGTTCGGCAAGGACCACGCCGCGGCGGTGGCCTGGAGCCTGGGCACGGACCAGCGCAACGCCGACCTGGTGGCCGGCACCCGGCACCGGGCCGACCTCGTCGTCACCGGTGACGTCGGGGGCGCCGCCGCCGCAGGGTGACGACCACGCCCGCACCGACGGCGAGCGCCGCCGCGCCACCCGCGTACAGCGTCACCGGGGTGTTCTCGGTGGCGTCGGCGCGGTTGGTGTCCTCACCGGTGCCGGTGCCGGTGTTTTCGGCGGTGCCTTCGCCGGTGGGTGTGTTGGTGGGTGTGCCAGTGGGTTTGGCGGGGCGTTCGGCGGTGTCGGTCTCGCCGCCCTCGGCCGGGGCTTTTTTGCCTGCCGTGTCCTCGGCTCCGCCGAACACCACATCGGAGCACGAGTAGTAGGTGTCGGGCGTGCTGGTGTTCCGCCAGATGGTGAACAGGAGCTGACGGCCCGTCCGGCCGGTGGGCAGCTTGGCCTTGATGCGATAGGCGTCGTCGACCAGGGCCGGGTCGGTGGCCGTCGCGAACGGCTTGGCGTCCAGGTCGGACCACTTCAGCGGCCGCGTGGGATCGTAGCCCTCCTTGGTGAGATACAGCTCGAACGTCCCGGTGTGCGGGATGGTCGAACGGTAGGTGAGGGTGAGGTCCGCACCGGCGGTCAGCCGTGTCGAGGGCCAGTCGGCGCGGGCCAGGTCGAGCCCCTTGTATACGTCGAGCCCCCCGCTGCACAGCTTCCCGTCGGGAATCTTCTGCCGGTCCTGGCCGGCCACCCCGGCCACCCGCAGATTGTCCCACTCGTCCGGGACCCCGCCGGCGGCGACGGCCGCCCGGCACGCGGCCGACCGGGAGTTCTCGCCGCCCTCGGGGGAGCAGGCCACCGTCCGGCTGACCGGGTCCGTCGGCGCGCCGTGCGCCTGGGCAGGCCCGGCGGCCAGCGTCATGAGCAGGACCGGGGCCGCCCCGAGGAGGGCGGCCACGGCGGCGGTGCGATGTGGGGTCATTCGATGCAGCCTTCCTGGCCCTAGGGTCTGTCGTCAAAGAGGGCGGCCGGCCGCGAGCGGCGTCTGGTGCGGTGCCTCGCAAGGCGGAGCATCGTCCGAGTACTGGGCGTACTCGGGCGGTGCGACAACGCAGCGAGGCGCCGTGCCAGGCGTCGGGAGCAGGGCGCCCCCTTTGACGACAGGCCCTAGCGGCGGGCGGGCCCGCCCGCGCCCTGGAGTACGCGGCGCGCGGGCCGTGCGTTCAACGCCCTTGCCCGGCGGCGGGAGAGCCACGCGAGCCACCCGGCGAGCACGGCCACCGGAGCCGTGGTGAGGAGCATGGTCGCGATCGCCCCGAGGCCGTCGGCCCCGTCGCTCAGCAACTGGCCGGTGAGCAGGAAGAGCACCATGTTGTTCCCGGCGTGCGCCAGGCTCGCCACCCAGACGGTGCCGCTGCGCAGATACAGCCACGCCAGGACGACTTCCTGACACAGCAAGGACACGGTCCAGACCAGCAGACCGAGCGCCACGTTCTCGAAGTCGGCATAGCCGATGAAGGCGAGCGGGTAGTGCCACACCGCCCAGATGAGACTCGTGGCCACCACGGACGGCACGACGCGGCCACCGAACAGCCGCGGCCGGAGATAGCTGGTCCACCCGAACTCCTCCCCCCAGTACACCGGGGTGAGCAGCGGGACCACGAGCATCAGCACCAGCAGCGCCGGCCACCTCGCCACCCCCGGTGCGAGCTCGTCGAGCGGCGACAGGTCCGGGTGCCATACGCCCAGGACGGCGGCGAGCGCCATGGTCACCGCGGCCAGGGCGAGCGGGCCGAGCCAGGCGGCGAGGTAGTACGGCCAGGCGGCCCGCGGACGAGGCCGAAGCCCGGCGTCGGCGAACCCCTCCCGGGTGACCCACCGCCGTACGACGATCGCCGCGATCCCCGGCATACAGAAACCCGGCAGCTGCAGCAGCGGGTTCAGCGCCGACAGGCCCAAAACACCGTGGGCCACCCACAGCCACAGCCAGGTACTGCCGCAGGTGATGGCGAGAAACACCACGACCCCTCTGTTCCTCTTCGTCTTCGACATACGAGTCTTCGACATACGCGCCTTTCCTTCGCGACCGAACCGGATCCGCGCACCAACGTGTCATTCGCCGGTACGGGCCCACATCGCTGCGCGGAGTGAATTGCGTTTCGCCCGGTGGCGGGAGGTGGCGATGGCTCGTACGGGGGAGGGGCCGGGGCCGTTAATCGGTTCGGTGTCCAGGGCCGTCGTCGCTACAGTGAACGCGTCCAGGTGCGCAGGCGGGGGCCACTTCACCTGGACATCCGGTACGAGGGGGAAATCTCATGGCTCGCTTCAACACCCGTGCCACGCGCCGGGCGCCCGTCTCGCCGATCGCCACCACCGGGGAGCGGACGGCCACCCACGAGGGCGCGACCGGATACCTCCGCGACGACAAGAGCGAGCTGTTCCTCCTCGCCGTGTCCAACATGGTCGGCACCGACACCTTCTACGAGCAGGGCGACGACCGCGACGACCGCTACCGCCACCTGGTGCGCAAGCTGGCCGTCGAGGACCCGGAGTGGACTGCCCGGCTGCTGGGCTGGCTGCGCCGCGGGGGCAATATGCGTACCGCGTCCCTGGTGGGCGCCGCCGAGTACGTCAGGGCGCGCCTGGACGCGGCGGCGCCCGGCCACTCGCGGCAGGTCGTGGACTCGGTGCTGCGGCGCGCCGACGAGCCGGGGGAGATGCTCGGCTACTGGACCGGCCGGTACGGCCGGGCGCTGCCCAAGCCCGTCAAGCGCGGCGTGGCCGACGCGGTACGGCGCCTCTACGACGAGCGGTCGCTGCTCAAGTACGACACCGCCGCCAAGGGTTTCCGGTTCGGCGATGTGCTGGGCCTCGTGCACGCCCGCCCGGCGGACGACAAGCCGTGGCAGGGCGATCTGTTCAAGCACGCCCTCGACCGGCGCCACGGGCGCGACACGGAGATCCCCGAGAGCCTGACCGTGCTGCGGGCCGCGGCGGAGCTCTCCGCGCTTCCGGTCCCGGACCGCCGGGCGTATGTCCTCGACCCCTCGCTGGTCACCGCCTCCGGCGGGCTCGCGGGCGCGGGGTTCACCTGGGAGCGGCTGGCCGGCTGGCTGCAGGGGCCGATGGACAAGGCGGCCTGGGAAGCGGCCATCCCGGCCATGGGCCTGATGGCGCTGGTGCGCAATCTGCGCAACTTCGACGAGGCCGGTGTCTCGGACGAGGTCGCCGAGCAGGTGGCCGCGCGTATCGCTGACCCCGCGCAGGTCGCGCGGTCGCGTATGTTCCCGTTCCGGTTCTGGGCGGCGTACAAGCACACCCGGTCGCTGCGCTGGGGCCACGCCCTGGAGCAGGCGCTGAACGCCTCGCTGGCCAACGTGCCGTCCCTGCCCGGCCGGACGCTGATCCTCATCGACCGGTCGCCGTCGATGTTCCCCGGCTACGGATACTCCACCCCGAACACCTCGGACATCCCGCTCGCCGAGCAGGCCGCGGTGTTCGGCGCGGGTCTCGCGGTGCGGGCCGAGGCCCCGACGCTGGTCGAGTTCGGCATGAGCAGCCGGCGGCTCAAGGTGTCCAAGGGCGGCAGCGCGCTGCGGCTCATGGAGGAGTTCGGGCGGATCAACGGCACCGACATCCCCTCCGCGGTCAAGAAGCACTACGCCGGTCACGACCGGATCGTCATCGTCACCGATGAGCAGACCCGCCCCGGCTGGCTGCCGTCGAACTGCCACGGCCAGTGGGGCGGTATGCCCGAGACGCACATCGACGACCTGGTGCCCGCCGAAGTGCCGGTCTACATGTGGAACATGGCGGGCTACCGGGCCGGGGCGATGCCCTCGGGCGGTGGCAACCGCCATGCGTTCGGGGGCCTGACGGACCATGCCTTCCGCATGATCCCGCTCCTGGAGGCCGGCCGGAGCGCCCGCTGGCCCTGGGAGGGCTGAGGGCGCGGCAGGCCGCGGCAGGGCCGCGGCGGTCGCGTCCTCGGCTACTTGACCGCGAACACCGGTGGCGCGTCCTCCGCCCCGTTCGAGTTGACGATCACGTACCGGCCGCTCTTCACCCGGTGCAGGGCGAGGACGTCGCCGACCGGCGCTCCGCGCAGCGGGGTTCTGCCGTGCTTCTCACCGGTGGCCGGGTCGAGGCGCCAGACGCCGCCACCGGCCAGGAGATCGAGTTCTTCCGCGCGATCCTGTGTCAGGGTGGCGACGGCCGCGCCGAGCGATGTCTTCCAGACGCGCTTGCCGTCCTTCAGCGAGTACGCGGCGACGTCCTCGGGAGCGTCCTTGTCCGTCGGGCCGACAGCGGTGATGAACAGCCCTTTGGTCACCACCGACCGGAAGACCGGCCGGGCGTCGAAGGGCTGGCTGTAGCCGTACGGCATGACCTGGAAGTTGAGGTCGTCCTCCGGCCCGGACCGGGGGATCACGGCCTGCCGCCGCCCCTTGTCGTCGAAGCTGATCACCGCGTCGGTCCCGCGGTCGTCGTCCTCGTCCACATACACGACGATCGGGTCGGCCGAGAGCATGAACAACGCCTTCCACTTGCTCTCCGTCGGCAGCGTGCTGTGCCACTGCCACGCGCCGGACCGGGGGTCGAGGGCGGACAGCCGCATCTTGGGGTTCTCCCCATCGGTGTTGGTGCACTGCTCCATGACCAGGGCGCGCTCGGACGTCGCGTCGACGGCCAGGGCCTCGCAGTTGCGGTCCAGCGGGCTGCGCCACCTGGCCGCGCCGTCGCGCAGCCCGAGCCCGACGACCGCCTTCCGCTCCAGGGCCACCGCGGTGTCACCGGCGCCGACCAGCCGGGCGTCGGTGGCCCGGGTGACGGAGTCGTCGGCGCTGATTTTTTCCGTCCACAGCGTGCGGCCGGAGGACAGATCGACGGCGATCACGGTGTCGCAGGGCTTCTCGTACCGCCCGAGGCCCACAAGACCGATGGCGGACGGCGTGGTGCGGCTCATCGTGCACACCGATCTCCGCTCGGGCGCCGGGACGGTCCACCGCCGGGTGCCGTCCGAGGTGTCGTAGGCGAACAGCCCGTCGTTGCGCGCCCTGATGAGGGTGGACGGCCCCGGCATCCAGTCGCCGACGGCCCGCACGGAGGAGGGGCGGTCCCGGGGCGCCTCCCAGGCCACGTCCAGGTGCGGCCCGCGCAGCCACTCGTACCCGAGCAGGCCCGGCCATACGCCGCCGGCCAGGCCCACCACGACCAGCGACACCATCCAGGGCGTGGCCAGCGATCCGCTGTTCAAAGCGACGGCGGTGATCACCCCGAAGGCACCGGCGAAGGTGAAGACGAACGCGAGGATGAGCACCGGCGTGAGTCCTTCGGGGCACGGGTCGTACCGGCCCCCGCACGCTCCGTTCGACTCGCTGGACAGCGCGGACCAGCCCAGCCAGTGGAACACCACGGCACAGGAGACCAAGATCCCCGCCAGGGGCAAGGCGATGGGCTTGACGGCACGCGAAATCGACACGGTCCCCCCACGGATGTGATCAGCGCGCGTACGGCGCGCAGCAGACCTTAACCCGGGGTGCCGGACGGGCGGCGTGCGAGGGCTCGTTCATTTATATAGGTGTGTGATACAAGTGAATGTATGGGTGATGCATCTATGGCGAGCCAGGATCCGGTCGGCCGCGAGCGGCGCGAGGAGATCGCCGACGTCCTGGAACAGCTGGCGGTGCTCGCGGTGCGCCAACTGGGCAAGCGGCACATCAGCATGACCGCCGCCTCCGCCCTCGGCCGGCTGGCCCGCGAGGGCCCCACCCGGCTGACCGCCCTCGCCGCCGACGAGGGAGTGAGCCAGCCCGCCATGACCCAGCTGGTGCAGCGCCTGACCAAGCAAGGGCTGATGGCCCGGGTCGCCGACCCGGACGACGGCCGGGCCGTGCTCGTGTCCATCACCGACGCCGGGCGGCGGCTGCTCGCCGAGCGGCGCCGGGACCGCGTCACGCGCCTGTCCGGCCTGCTGGCCGCGCTCCCGGCCGAGGATCAGGCGACTCTAGCCGCCGCGGTCGGCTCGGCCGCGCCCGCCCTGCGGCGCCTCGTGGCGAGCGTGGCAGGCCCGGGCGGCCGCCCCGCGGCGCCCGCCAGGTGACGGACCGTCACCCCTCCTGTCACGCCCGGCGCATGGCGCGCCGTCACCCCGTTTCGCCGCTCTCGGCCGCATCCCCCGAGAGCGCATTCGCAGAACGCATTCCTATCCGGGAGTACACCTTGTCCACTCATCCCAGCGCGCCGAGTCCGTTCCGGCAGCCGAAGGCCGTATGGGCCGTGGCCTTCGCCTGCGTGATCTCCTTCATGGGCATCGGGCTCGTCGACCCCATCCTGCCCGCCCTGTCCAGCCAACTGCATGCCACGCCCAGCCAGGTGTCGCTGCTGTTCACCAGCTACCTGGTGGTCACCGCCGTCGCCATGCTGGTCACCGGCTTCGTCTCCAGCCGCATCGGCGCCAAGCGGACCCTGGTGGCGGGCCTGGCGGTCATCGTGGTGTTCAGCGCGCTCGCGGGCGCGTCCGGGAGCATCGGCGGCATCGTCGGCTTCCGCGCGGGCTGGGGCCTGGGTAACGCTCTGTTTATCGCCACCTCGCTCGCCGTGATCGTCGGCTCGGCGAGCGGCGGGTTCGCCGGGGCGATCATCCTCTATGAGACCGCGCTCGGCGTCGGCATCGCCGTCGGCCCGCTGCTGGGCGGCGAGCTGGGCGGGATCAGCTGGCGCGGGCCCTTCTTCGGCGTCTCCGTGCTGATGGCGATCGCGCTGATCGCCACCCTGGTCCTGGTCCAGCCGACCCCGACCCCCGCCCGCCGCGCCTCGCTCCTCGACCCGCTCAAGGCGCTCCGCCACCGCGGGCTGCTCACCATGGGCCTGATGGCGCTCTGCTACAACTGGGGCTTCTTCACCGTTCTCGGCTACTCCCCGTACCCCATGGAGCTGGGCACCCATGAGCTCGGCTATGTCTTTACCGGCTGGGGTGCGCTGGTCGCGATCTTCTCCGTGTTCGTCGCGCCCCGGCTCCAGGCCCGCCTCGGCATAGCCCGCGCCCTCTACCTGAACCTGGCGCTGTTCGCCCTGGACATCCTGGTGATCGGGTTGTTCACCTCGTCCCGGACGACGCTGATCGCCGCGGTGATCCTGGCCGGCGCCTTCATCGGCGTGAACAACACCATCACCACCCAGGCGGTCATGACCGTCGCCCCGGTCGAGCGCTCGGTGGCCTCCGCCGCCTACGGCTTCGTCCGGTTCATCGGCGGCGGTCTGGCGCCGTACGCCGCCGGCCGGCTGGCCGAGCACTACGACGTGCATGTGCCGTTCTACGTCGGCGCGGCCGCGGTCCTGGTCGGTCTGGCCGTCCTGTCGACCGGCCACTCCCTGCTCGCGGACGCCGAGCGGGCCCAGGCGGCCGAGGCGGCGCTGCACACCCCCGCCGAGAACCGTGTGGAGCGGCTGGAGCGGGACGCGCTCGCCGAGGACGTGGGCTCCGCGAGCTGAGCCACCCGTTCGGCGGTACCCGCCCGCGACCCCCTTGTGGCCTGGTGCGTCGCGGCGCGGGCGGGTGGCCACCGGCCCGCGGTCCCGGGACGGGGTGTCCACTCCTTGGGAATCAACGCGCACGGCGTTCTGGATCTCGTTAACCTGGCGACACATCCGGTTCAGCCGACACTAGGGAGTGTGCGGTGACCCCCGAGAAGACACAGAGCGACGATTCGCCGACCAAGAACCGCGAGCGGTTCGCGTTCGCGGAGCCGACGGAGGTGGGCAGCCTGGAAGTCTGGGCGAGATCAGCCCCGATCCGGCTCGCCGGGTACGAGGACGACCTGGCCGAGCCGCACATCCTCCAGAGCGTGGACTGATGCGGCAAGCGCCCCTGAACTCACGCGCCCGGCGCGGCAGCACAAGGATTTTCCTTTTGTGCCCCTCTCAGCGCTCGCGCTCCTCAACTGCTGGTTAAGTCCGCCCCGGCCATGGTCGGCCGGGGGTGGGCTGGTGTGCCGCCCGATGCTCATGGCAGGATGCATCGCGCGGCCGAGTCCGCCTTAACCAACCGTGAGTGAATGCGCCGTGAGCAGCAGGAGGGGGTGCGGATGGCAGTGGGGACCCATGGGTCGCCGGAGGCCGACGGCAGCCCGCTGGCGCGGCGGCTCAACTACCTGTTCGCCACCATGCATCCGCCGGGCGCCCCCTACACCAACGCCCATGTGGCCGAGGCCATCAGCGGCGGCGACGAGTACGGCGGCGTCAGCCTGACCGAGCAGTACCTGTCCATGCTGCGCAACGGCAAGCGCACCAACCCGAGCCCGGACGTGCTGCGGGCCCTGGCCAAGTTCTTCGCCGTGCCCGTCGGCTATCTGCTGGGAGACCTGTCCCCGTCGCAGGCCGAGCGGGTCGAGGAAGAGGTGCGGTTCCTCGTCGCGATGCGCGACAAGCGGGTGCGCGGTATCGCGCTGCGCTCGGTGGGCCTGCCACCGGAGGTGCAGGACAGCCTTGCCGCGATCATCTCCCAGTTCCGACAGCAGATGAACCTCCCGTCCGACCCGGCCGACGCCGACGGTCCCCTCGGTCCGGGCGGCGCACGGGATCCCGACGACGGGGCGCCCAGTGGCCGACGGTGACCAGGATCGGCTGTTCCAATCCTGGCGGCGGATCGGAGACGAGGACGGTGCGGGCATGCGAGTGGGGCGGATACGGCGGCGGTGCAAGCAGCTCATCAAGGAGCTCGGGCTGCCGGCCACGACAGACCTGCCGGGTCTGTGCGACCTCGTGGCGGGCCGTGTGGGCCGTCCCGTTCACCTGGTGCCGATGAGCCTGGGCGGCGTGGTCTCGGGCATGACGGCCAGCACCGACGACGGATTCTGGATCTTCTACGAACTGCGGACGTCCCCCTGGCACCAGACCCATATCGTGCTGCACGAGGTCGGGCATCTGCTGCTCGGCCACGACCAGGACCCCGCCGTCACGCAGGACGCGCTGCGCATGTGGGCGCCGTCGGTCGATGTCACCACCGCCATGCGGCGGTTGGGGATGACCGCGGACTTCGCTCGCCACCACTGCTACGACGACCTGACCGAGCGCGAGACCGAGGTGCTGGGCACCCTCCTCATGGAGCGCGTGGTGCCGGCCTCGCCCGACGACGGACTGCCGCTCGAGGGGCGGGCGGCCGAACTCGCCGCCGCGCTCGGGCCCGCGCTGCGGCATGTTCGCGGCTCGCGGACGGGCGGTAGCGGGACCGGTGGCGAGGGCGGGGGTGCGCGTGTTTGACGTCGTCTACCTGTGCTTCGGCGCCGCCGCGTGGGCGATCGTCGCCTACAAGGCACGCGCCTGGTTCCGCGACCGGCAGAACGCCGACCTGGGCCTGACCTGCGTCATGACGGCCGGCGTGGCGAATGTGTTCCTGCTGTCCGCGCCGAGTGTCTACCGCTGGTTCGACCGCCTGGTGGGCGTGGCCAATCTGGCCATGGTCTTCCTCTACTCCTCGGTGGTGGTGTTCGCCACCGGCGCCCTGGTGCTGATGCTGCGCTGGACCGGCTCGGCGGTGCGGCCCCGTACGGTGGTGACCGCCGTCGGCGCGGCGTGGTCGGTCGCCGTCATCGGCTTCGCCGTCGGCCGCCCCGACGCCGTCGAGCACCCCCGCGACTTCAGCACCGCATACGCGGACGCGCCGGGAGTTGTCACCTTCCTGGTGCTGTATCTGGCCATTTTCGGTTCGGGTCTGGCCGGGCTCGGGGTGCTGTGCCGGCGCTACGCGTCCACCCTGCGCGGCTCCTGGCTCGCCCGGGGGCTGCGGGTGCTGGCCGCCGGGTGCTGGCTGGGCCTGGCGTACTGCGCCTGCAAGGTGATCGGCTTTCTCTTCTCCTGGGCGGGCCGGGACCTGCCCTGGCTGTCCAACGGCGTGGCGCCGCTGACCGCTTCGGTCGCCGCCCTGCTGGTCCTGGCCGGGTTCGCCATCCCGGCGCTCGGGCCGCGCGTCTCCGCCTGGCGCAGGCTCCGCCGGCTGAACCCGCTGTGGCGCGAGGTCACCGCCCAGGCGCCCGAAGTGGCCATGGCGGCGTACATGGGGTACCCCGGCTGGACCGGCTGGTGGCCGTTCGCCGATCTGGAGTGGCGGGCCAACCGCCAGATGGCGGAGATCCGGGACGTACAGCGCGGTGTCCGGCGCCATGTGGAGGCCGAGGCCCTGGAGATCGCCCGTGTCAAGGGGCGTGCTGCGGGACTCGGGGATTGGCAACTTGTTGCATTCATGGAAGCGGCGGCGCTCCGACGCGGTTTGCTGAACCAAGCGGCCGGGCGCGTGCCGGTGCCCGGCGCTGACAGCGTGGTGGTCGAGACGGGCGCCGGGCCGGGCCAGGAGCATGAGCACCTGGCGCGCGTCGCCGACGTGTACCACCAGCCGCTCGTCGACGAGGTGCTTGAGGAGCTGGGCGAACGGACCGCCGCCCAGCGGCAGTGAAGGGGGACCGAGAGCGAGGTGGCCCTGGACGGGGGTCGGGGCCGCCCGTGGCACAGGGCGGCGCCGGGGAGATTCAGCCCCGGCGCCGCCTCTCGGCCACCATGCGTCACCCTGCCCGGGCCGAGCTCGAAGACTGGTCGAGAGACTGGCTCTGACCGACCGGGGCGTCACGGACCAGGCCCTAAGCGACCCCGAGGAAGTAGAGGCGGGCCCCCACGCCGCCGCAGTCACATCAGCCGCTGCCGCGGCGGGCGGCACCTCGCTGCGTTGTCGGAGTCGCCCGCCACGCCGCGGCAGCGGCATATCGACCGCAGCGCCCAGTACGAGGGCGATCCTCCGCCTTGCGATGCACCGCACCAGACGACGCGGGAACCCACCCCTACTTCCCCGGGGCCGCTTAGAGTCGGGAGCCATGCAGAACTCCGCGAACACCGCGAACACCGCTGTGCCCGGCCCGCCAGAGCCGTTCGACACCCGTGCGCTGCTGGCGGATCCGCATGCCGCGTACGCCGAGTTGCGCGAGGCGGGCCCCGTCCACCGGATCCCGGGTCCGGACGGGCGGCCCGCCTGGCTGGTGACCCGCTACGACGATGTGCGGCGGGCGCTCGCCGACCCTCGGCTGTCCCTGGACAAGAGCAACGCTCTGCCCGGCAACTTCCGCGGATTCGCCCTGCCGCCCGCCCTGGACGCCAATCTGCTCAACATGGACCCGCCGGACCACACTCGGGTGCGTCGGCTGGTGGCCAAGGCATTCACCCCCGGGCGTGTCGAGCGGATGCGGGAGCCGGTCCGGCGCGCCGCGGACGAACTCCTCGACGCCGTCGAGCCGGCCGGCCGGGCCGATCTGATCGCCGCGTATGCCGGACCGCTGCCCATCACCGTCATCTGCGATCTGCTCGGCGTCCCCCAGCGCGACCGCCGGGACTTCCGCGCCTGGAGCGATGCCCTCATCGCCCCCGACCCGGAGCGGCCGCATCTGGCGAAGGAGGCGGTCGGCAACATGCTGCGCTTCTACACCGGTCTGATCGCGAGCAAGCGCGAGGAGCCCGGCGACGATCTGCTCTCCGACCTGATCGCGGTACGGGACGACGCGGGCGGCAGCGCCGGCGAGGGCGGCGACCGGCTCACTGAGGACGAACTGACCTCGCTGGCCTTTCTGCTGCTGATGGCGGGGTACGAGAACGTGACCCACCTCATCGGCAACGCGGTGCTCTCTCTGCTCGACCACCCCGCGCTGCTGCGGGAGCTGCGCGAGCGGCCCGCCGGTATCGCGGCGGCGGTCGAGGAGTTCGCGCGCCACGACGGCCCGGCGCCGCTGGCGATCCGCCGCTTTCCGGTCGAGGACGTGGAGATCGGCGGGGTGACGGTCCCGGCGGGGGAGACCGTGCTGCTCTCCCTTGCCTCCGCCAACCGCGACCCCGGCCATTTCAAGGAACCGGACCGACTTGATCCGGATTTTGGCCGATTGGGGCATCTTGCGTTCGGCCACGGAATCCACTATTGCCTTGGCGCCCCGCTGGCCCGGCTGGAGGCCGAAACGGCGCTGGCCGCCCTGTTGAGCCGCCTTCCGGGGCTGCATCTGGACATTTCGCGCACAGAGCTGCGCCGGCGGCCGACGATTCGCGCACATGGCTTGATGTCGCTTCCCGTCGCGTGGTAGCGGGGGAAAGCGAACAAGCTTTTGATGCATAACTGCGCTTCGATGCGGTAGAAAGGTCCTGAGCCCGCCCGGTGTGCATCCCCCGTCGCACCGGGCGGGCCTTCGTCGTTCAGACGGGCCGTCGTCGTTCCCGTCACAGGGCCGGACGGGTTGGAGATTCTGCTAGAGAGCAAGGTCACAGAGGGGGACACTGCTGTCGCTTTAGGTCCTCGCACTAGCCTCCTCCCATGACGGTCCTGCCTGACGATCTACCGCTCGCCGCCGACTTCCCGGCGGCGACCCGAGACCAGTGGCACCACCTTGTCGAAGGGGTGCTGCGCAAATCCGGCACGGTGGACGCCGTCGGCGCGCAGGCCGCGGCGGCGCTCTCCACCGCGCTCGAGGACGGAATCTCCGTCCACCCCCTCTACACCGCGGAGGACGCACCCGCCGACCCAGGCTATCCCGGGTTCGCGCCCTTCGTACGCGGCGGCCGGGCGCAGGGCTCCACGGTGTCCGGCTGGGACGTACGCCAGCGCCACGCCCACTCCGATCCCGCGCACACCAACCGCGCGGTGCTCGCGGACCTGGAGAACGGGGCGGGCTCGGTGTGGCTGGCGGTCGGCGCGGCCGGGCTGCCCGTCGAGTCGCTGCCCGAAGCCCTCAAGGGGGTCTATCTCGACCTCGCCCCCGTCGTCCTGGACGCGGGCGCCGACTTCGACGCCGCAGCCCGCGCGCTGCTGCGGCTGTACGCCGACCGCCAGGTGCCGCCGCGCGCGGCCCTCGGCAACCTCGGCGCCGACCCGCTGGGCCTGGCGGCCCGCACCGGTGACCACACAGACCTCGCGGCCCACCTGTCCGCCGCCACCGAGCTCGCGGCGGTCTGCGACCGCGACCACCCGGGCGTACGGGCCTTCACCGTGGACGCCCTGCCGTACCACGAGGCCGGCGGATCCGCGGCGCAGGAACTCGGCTGCTCGCTCGCCGCGGGCGTGGAGTACCTGCGCGCGCTGACCGACGCCGGGCCGCTGACGGCCGAAGCGGCCTGCGGCCAGCTGGAGTTCCGCTACGCGGCCACCGCCGACCAGTTCCTCACCATTTCCAAGCTGCGCGCCGCCAGGCGCCTGTGGGCGCGTGTGGCGCAGGTGTGCGGGGCGCCCACCGAGGCGGCGGCCCAGCGGCAGCACGCGGTGACCTCCCCGGTGATGATGACCCGCCGCGACCCCTGGGTGAACATGCTGCGTACCACCGTCGCGGCCCTGGCCGCCGGGGTGGGTGGGGCCGACGCCGTCACCGTGCTGCCCTTCGACTCCGCGATCGGCCTGCCCGACGACTTCGCCCGCCGGATCGCCCGTAACACCTCCACGATCCTGCTGGAGGAGTCCCAGCTGGCGCGGGTGATCGACCCGGCCGGAGGCTCCTGGTACGTCGAGATCCTGACCGACGACGTGGCCAAGGCGGCCTGGGCCTTCTTCCAGGAGATCGAGCGCGCCGGGGGGCTGGCGCGGGCCCTCGCCTCCGGTCTTGTGGAGCGGCGGCTGGCCGCCACCTGGGAGCGTCGCGCCAAGGACCTCGCCCGCCGCAAGGAGCCGATCACCGGCGTCAGCGAGTTCCCGAACCTCGCGGAGCAGCCGGTGGAGCGCGAGCCCGCCCCCGTACCGCCCGGCGGCGGTCTGCCGCGGGTACGCCGCGACGAGGCGTACGAGGCGCTGCGCGCCCGTTCCGACAGACACCTGGCGGCGGAGGGGACCCGGCCCCGGGTGTTCCTGGCCGCGCTCGGCCCCGCGGCCGCGCACACCGCGCGCGCCGCGTTCGCCGCCAACCTCTTCCGGGCGGGCGGCATCGAGGCGGTGCACGAACCCGCCACGGTCGACGCGGAGTCGGCCGCCGAGGCGTTCGCCGCCAGCGGCGCCCGCGTGGTCTGTCTGTGTTCGAGCGACAAGGTGTACGAGCAGGAGGCGGTGGCCGTGGCGGAGCGGCTGAAGGCCGCCGGAGCGCTGCGCGTCTACCTGGCGGGCAGGCCCGGTGAGCGGCGCCAGGAACTGCGTGGGGAGTTGCAGCGGGCCGGTGTGGACGCGTTCGTCTTCGCCGGCTGTGACGCGGTCGAGGTGCTGACCTCGGCCCTCGAGACGATGGGAGTGGCGTGACCGTGAGCGGGATTCCTGACTTCTCCACGGTCGACCTCGGGACACCGGAGGAGGTGTCCGGCGCGGCGGGTGCCGCGGCGTGGACGGAGGCGCTGCAGAGCGCCACCGGCAAGGGTGTCGAGGACCTGGTGTGGGACACCCCCGAGGGCATCGGGGTCAAACCGCTGTACGGGCCTGAGGACCTGGCCGGCCTCGACTTTCTGGGCACCTACCCGGGTATCGCGCCTTATCTGCGCGGCCCGTACCCGACGATGTACGTCAACCAGCCCTGGACCATCCGCCAGTACGCGGGCTTCTCCACCGCCGAGGAGTCCAACGCCTTCTACCGCCGCAACCTCGCCGCGGGCCAGAAGGGCCTGTCGGTCGCCTTCGACCTGCCCACCCACCGCGGCTACGACAGCGACCACCCCAGGGTCACCGGCGACGTCGGCATGGCGGGCGTGGCCATCGACTCCATCTACGACATGCGGCAGCTCTTCGACGGCATCCCGCTGGACCGGATGAGCGTGTCGATGACGATGAACGGCGCGGTGCTGCCCGTACTCGCGCTCTATATCGTCGCCGCCGAGGAACAGGGCGTGGCGCCCGACAAGCTGGCCGGGACCATCCAGAACGACATCCTCAAGGAGTTCATGGTCCGCAACACCTATATCTATCCGCCGCAGCCGTCGATGCGGATCATCTCCGACATCTTCGCCTTCACCTCGCAGCGGATGCCGCGCTACAACTCCATCTCCATCTCCGGCTACCACATCCAGGAAGCGGGCGCCACGGCCGACCTGGAGCTGGCGTACACCCTCGCCGACGGCGTGGAGTATCTGCGCGCGGGGCTCGACGCCGGCATGGACGTGGACGCCTTCGCGCCCCGGCTCTCGTTCTTCTGGGCGATCGGCATGAACTTCTTCATGGAGATCGCCAAGCTGCGGGCGGCCCGGCTGCTGTGGGCCAAGCTCGTCGGCCAGTTCGACCCCAAGAACCCCAAGTCGCTGTCGCTGCGCACCCATTCGCAGACCTCCGGCTGGTCGCTGACCGCCCAGGACGTGTTCAACAACGTGGCCCGCACCTGTGTGGAGGCCATGGCCGCCACCCAGGGCCACACCCAGTCGCTGCACACCAACGCCCTCGACGAGGCCCTTGCGCTGCCCACCGACTTCTCCGCGCGCATCGCCCGCAACACCCAGATCCTGCTCCAGCAGGAGTCCGGCACCTGCCGGGTGATCGACCCGTGGGGCGGCAGCGCGTATGTGGAGCGGCTGACCCATGACCTGGCCCGGCGCGCCTGGCAGCACATCCAGGAGGTCGAGGCCGCGGGCGGCATGGCCAAGGCCATCGACGCCGGTATCCCCAAGATGCGTGTCGAGGAGGCCGCGGCCCGCACCCAGGCGCGGATCGACTCCGGGCGGCAGCCGGTGATCGGCGTCAACAAGTACCGCGTCGACAGCGACGAGCAGATCGACGTCCTCAAGGTCGACAACTCCGCGGTCCGTGCCCAGCAGTTCGACAAGCTGCGCCGGCTGCGCGCCGAGCGCGACGAGGCCGCCTGCCAGGACGCGCTGCGCGCGCTCACCGCGGCCGCCGAGTCCGGCCCGGGCGCCGGCCTGGAGGGCAACCTCCTCGCGCTCGCCGTGAACGCGGCCCGCGCCAAGGCCACCGTCGGCGAGATCTCCGACGCGCTGGAGAAGGTGTACGGGCGCCACTCCGGCCAGATCCGTACGATCGCCGGTGTGTATCGAGACGAGGCCGGACCGTCCTCCGGCGTGGACCGCACCCGCGCGGTGGTCGAGGAGTTCGAGCGCGCGGAGGGCCGCCGCCCGCGCATCCTGGTCGCCAAGATGGGCCAGGACGGGCATGACCGCGGCCAGAAGGTGATCGCCACCGCCTTCGCCGACCTGGGCTTCGACGTCGATGTCGGCCCGCTCTTCCAGACGCCCGAGGAGGTCGCGCGGCAGGCGGTCGAGGCCGATGTGCACATCGTCGGCGTCTCCTCGCTCGCGGCCGGCCACCTCACGCTGGTGCCCGCGCTGCGCGAGCAACTGGCCGAGGCGGGGCGGGAGGACATCACCATCGTGGTGGGCGGGGTCATCCCGCCGCAGGACGTGCAGACCCTGCACGAGGCGGGCGCCGCCGCCGTCTTCCTGCCCGGCACGGTCATCCCCGACGCCGCGTACGAGCTGGTGCAGACGCTGGCCGTGGACCTCGGCCACGAGCTGTAGGCCCATGTCGGCGAAGAAGCGACCAACTATCGACATCGACACCTACGCCAAGGGGGTGCTCGACGGCTCCCGGGCGTACATCGCCCGCGCGATCACGCTCGTCGAGTCCACCCGCCCCGACCACCGCGACCTCGCCCAGCGGCTGCTGATCGAACTGCTGCCGTATGCGGGCGGGGCGCGCCGGGTGGGCATCAGCGGCGTGCCCGGCGTGGGCAAGTCCACCTTCATCGACGCCCTGGGCTCGCTGCTCACCGGGCTCGGCCACAAGGTCGCGGTGCTCGCCGTCGACCCTTCCTCCAGCCGCACCGGCGGCTCCATCCTCGGCGACAAGACCAGGATGGAGCGGCTGGCGGTCGACCCGGACGCTTTCGTCCGTCCCTCGCCCAGCGCGGGCACGCTGGGCGGGGTGGCCCGCGCCACCCGCGAGTCCATGGTGGTCATGGAGGCCGCGGGCTACGACGTGCTGCTGGTCGAGACGGTGGGCGTGGGCCAGTCGGAGACCGCCGTGGCGGGCATGGTCGACTCCTTTCTGCTGCTCTCCCTCGCCCGCACCGGCGACCAGCTCCAGGGCATCAAGAAGGGCGTGCTGGAGCTCGCGGACGTCGTCGCCATCAACAAGGCGGACGGCCCCCATGAGCGCGACGCCAAGGCCGCCGCCCGCGAACTCAGGGGCGCGCTACGGCTGCTGCAGCCCGCGGACGCGCCCTGGAACCCCCCGGTGCTGACCTGCAGCGCCCGCGAGGGCACCGGCCTCGATGTGGTGTGGGAGCGTCTTGAGCAGCACCGCCGGGTGCTGGAGGCCACCGGCGCGCTGGACACCAAGCGGCGCGACCAGCAGGTCGACTGGACCTGGTCCATGGTCCGCGACCAGCTGCTGACCCGGCTGCGCGAACACCCCGGGGTGCGGCGGCTCGGCCCCGTACTCGAACAGCAGGTGCGCGACGGCACGCTGACGGCGACGCTGGCCGCCGACCAGCTGCTGGAGGCGTTCGGGACGCCGACCGACGCGGATGGGTGACCCGCCGCTGACGGCGGCCGAGGCGGGGCCGTTCTTCGCCCTGCGCACCGACCCCGGCAATCCTCGAGACGAGGGTTACGCGCTGATCGGCGAGGCGTACCGGCTGACGCCCGAGGGCGCCGCCGGGCCGCTGCTGCGCGCCCGCGTCGAGGCCGTGGCCGAGTCGCTCGGCACCGATGAGCCGAGGGTCGCGGCATCGCTCGTCTTCCAGGGCCTCGCCGCCCGGGTGTGGTCGCTCGCTCTCGGTCAGGCGGCCCTGACCGGCAGGGTGTCGCTCCTCCGCTGCGACCGGCTGTGGTGGCACCCCGGGCGCGCCGCCCCCGACGACCTGTGGTGGCCCGGCGTGCCGTCGGTCATGGGCGAACCCGGAGGGCTCGCCGGTCAGGTGGGCGACGCGGCGTACACCAATCTGCTGCCGTTGCACGCCGCCGTCACCCGGGCCTACCGGGTCTCGGGGCGGCTGCTGTGGGGGAACGCAGCCTCGGCGCTGGCCGGTTCGCTGCGTGTCCTGTACGACTGGTGCCAGGCGCACGGCCATCCCGAGGCGGCGGAGCGGGCCACCGAGCTGGCCCGTGCCCAGCTGGCCCACCCGCCGCTGCGCGACGCCGGCACCCTGACCTCCCCTCCGCCCGCCTTCCGCCGCCGCACCTGCTGCCTCTACTACCGGGTGCCGGGCGGCGGCCTGTGCGGCGACTGCGTACTGCGCCGGCCGGCCCTCGGCCGCTGACCCGGGTCAGGGTTCCGCCGCAGGTCACAGTAGAGTTCCGGTCGTCGCCCCGCGCACGTCCCGCACACGCCTCGCGCATGTCCCGCACACCGAAAGGTCCGTAACCCCGTGAACCACGCCCACCCCCCGGTCACCGTCGTAGGGTTGGGAGCGGACGGCTGGGACGGGCTGGCGGCGACGGGGCGCGAGGCGTTGCTGGCGGCCGAGGTGGTCATCGGCGGCCCGCGCCAGCTGAATCTGCTGCCCCCCGGCTGCACCGCCGAACGCGTGCCGTGGCCGTCGCCGCTGCGGCCCGCCGTGCGGGGGCTGTTCGCGGAGTACGCCGAGCGGCGGGTGTCCGTGCTGGCCAGCGGCGACCCCATGTTCTTCGGCATCGGCCGCACTCTGGCCGAGGAGTTGGGCGCCGACCGGCTGCGGGTGCTGCCCCACCCGTCGTCCGTGTCCCACGCCTGCGCGCGGCTGGGCTGGCCGGTGGAGGAGACCGAGGTGATCAGCCTCGTTGGACGGCCCATTGCCTCCCTGTCCCGCTCCCTGCACGCCCGGCGGCGGCTGCTCGTCCTCAGCGCGGGCGCCGCCACCCCCACCGAGGTCGCCGCGCTGCTGCGCGACCGCGGCTTCGGCCCCAGCCGGGTACGGGTCCTGGAGCAGCTGGGCGGCGAGCGCGAACGCCACCTCGAAGGCACCGCCGACGACTGGCCCCACGCCCCCGGCGACCCCCTCAACGTCATCGCCGTCGAATGCGTCCGCGCCGCGGACACGGTGCGCCTGTCCGCCGTCCCCGGGCTGCCGGACCAGGCGTACGAGCACGACGGCCAGCTGACCAAGCGCCATGTGCGCGCCGCCACGCTCGCCGCGCTGGCCCCCGCCCCCGGAGAGCTGCTGTGGGACGTCGGTGGCGGCTCCGGTTCGATCGCCGTGGAGTGGATGCGTACGCACCGGAGTTGCGCCGCGGTGTCCGTCGAGCGGGACCCCGTACGGGCCGAGCGCATCGGCCGCAACGCCGCCGCGCTCGGGGTGCCCGGGTTGCGCGTCGTCACCGGCGCCGCCCCGGACGCGCTGACCGGACTGCCCACCCCCGACGCGGTGTTCATCGGCGGCGGCCTGACCGTGCCCGGCCTGCTCGAGGCATGCTGGGCGGCGCTGCCCGTCGGCGGGCGGCTCGTGGCGAACACCGTGACGCTGGAGTCGGAGGTGCTGCTCGCCGGATGGTACCGGCGGTACGGAGGGGAGCTGGTCCGGATCGCGGTCGCGCACGCAGCCCCGGTCGGCGGCTTCACCGGATGGCGGCAGGCGATGCCGGTCACCCAGTGGGCCGCGGACAAAGCGACGGCCGGGCCCGCTGCGGTCAAAGCGACGGCCGGGCCCGCTGCGGTCAAAGCGACGGCCGGGCCCGCTGCGGTCAGAGCGACGGCCGGGCCCGCTGCCGAACCCGCGGTGGAAGCCGCCGAAGGAGAGACCTCCCCATGACCGTGTACTTCATCGGCGCGGGTCCCGGCGCCGCCGACCTGATCACCGTGCGCGGCGCCCGCACCCTGGCCCGCTGCCGGGTGTGCCTGTACGCGGGCAGCCTGGTGCCGCGCGAACTCCTCGCCGAGTGTCCGCCGGACGCCCGCCTGGTCGACACCGCCCGGCTCAACCTCGACCAGATCACTGATGAGCTGGTCGGGGCCCACCGAGCGGGTGAGGACGTGGCCCGGCTGCACTCCGGCGACCCGTCGGTGTTCAGCGCCGTCGCCGAGCAGATGCGGCGGCTGGACGCGCACGGCGTGCCGTACGAGGTGATCCCCGGCGTCCCCGCGTTCGCCGCCGCCGCGGCCGCGCTGGGGCGCGAGCTGACCGTGCCGACCGTCGGCCAGACCGTCGTCCTCACCCGCGTCGCCCAGCAGGCCACGCCGATGCCGGACGGCGAGGACCTCGCCACCCTCGGCCGCAGCCGGGCGCTGATCGTGCTGCACCTGGCCGCCCGGTACGTGGACCGGGTGGTGGCCGAACTCCTCCCGCACTACGGCGCCGACTGTCCCGCGGCGGTGGTCGCCCGGGCGAGCCGCCCCGACGAGCTGGTGCTGCGCGGCACGCTCGGCGATATCGCGGACCGGGTGAAGGAGGCGGGAGTGGTGCGTACCGCCGTCATCATGGTGGGCCGCACGCTGGGCGCGGAGCAGTTCCGCGACAGCCACCTGTACTCGGCGCGCCGCGAGCGGCCTTGAGACGGGGGCGCGTCAGGTCGCCGCGCCCCGGGGCCCCCGCGCCGCCGCACGGCCCACGATGGAGCCCGCGCGGTCGATGCAGATGACGTCCACGGCCACCGGAGCCCCCCGCAGCACCCCGAGCGCCGTCTCCCGGGCCGCCACCGCGACCAGATCACCGAGCGGCACCCCGCGCGCCGCGCACAGCTGCACCGTCTCCAGGCCCGTGTTGGCCGCCGCCACCGCCGCCACCAGCTCCTTGTCCGCCCCGCCACGGCGGGCCAGCTCCGCGAGGAAGCCCTTGTCCACCTGCGAGCGGGAGGAGTGCAGATCCAGATGTCCGGCGGCCAGTTTGGAGAGCTTGGCGAATCCTCCGGCGACGGTCAGCCGGTCCACCGGATGGCGACGCAGATACTTGAGCACCGCCCCCGCGAAGTCGCCCATGTCCAGCAGCGCGTCCTGCGGCAGCCCGTGCACGGCCACCGCGACCTTCTCCGAGGTCGCCCCCGTACAGCCCGCCACATGCCGGCGCCCCGCCGCGCGCGCCACATCCACGCCGCGCCGGATGCTGTCGATCCACGCCGAGCAGGAGTACGGCACCACGATGCCCGTCGTCCCGAGGATCGACAGCCCGCCGAGGATGCCCAGGCGCGGATTCCAGGTGCTGCGGGCGATCTCCTCGCCGTGGTCGACCGCGATCTCGACCTCGGCGTCCCCGGTGTCACCGAGACGGGCCGCGACCGAGGCGATGTGATCGCGCATCATCTGCCGGGGTACGGGGTTGATGGCCGGCTCGCCGACCGCGAGCGGCAGCCCGGGACGCGTCACCGTACCGACACCGGGCCCGGCCCGGAAGACCACACCGCTCCCGGGCGGCAGCAGCCGCACCGTGGCCCGCACCACCGCGCCATGCGTGACATCCGGGTCGTCACCCGCGTCCTTCACCACCGCGGCCATCGCCCGGTCCGCCGTCAGCTCCTCGCCCGCGAGCGCGAACGCGGGCCGCTGCCCCTTCGGCAGTTCGATGGTCACCGGATCGGGAAACTCCGCGCTGAGCAGCGCGGTGTACGCGGCCGTCGCCGCCGCCGTCGCACACGCCCCGGTGGTCCAGCCGTGCCGCAACCCCGAACGCTCCAACTGCGCACTGCGGCCCCCGGCCGGAGCGGTCCCGGCCTTCGATGTCTGCTCAGCCACGGGAAGCGCCGCCTCTCGTTTCCGCGCGGTCGGCGACGTCCATGGCAGGGTGGACCGGGCGCGGCCGGCAGGCCGCGGACCGGCACGGCACCACGCACCACGGAAGGCACCCGATGACACCGAACCCGGCGGAGGCCGCCCGCGGAGCCCGGCCGCGCCGGCCCCGCCATGTGCTCATCCTGGGCGGCACCACCGAGGCGCGCCGACTGGCCGCCGAAGTCGCCGACGTCCCCGGGCTGCGCGTCACCAGCTCGCTGGCCGGGCGTGTCGCCGAGCCGCGGCTGCCGGCGGGGCAGGTGCGGATCGGCGGGTTCGGAGGCCCCGAGGGCCTGGCTCGCTGGCTGCGCGAGCAGCAGGTGGACGCGCTCATCGACGCCACCCATCCTTTCGCCGGCACGATCAGTTTCAACGCGGCCCGCGCGGCCGCCACGACCCATGTTCCCCTGCTCGCCCTGCGCCGCCCCGGCTGGGTGCCCGGCCCGGGGGACCGGTGGCACTGGGCGGGGTCGCTGGACGAGGCGGCCGGGCTGCTGCCCGCCCTGGGGCAGCGGATCTTCCTCACCACCGGGCGGATGGGCCTGGCCGCCTTCGCCCAACTCACCGAGCAGTGGTTCCTGGTCCGCTCCGTCGACGCGCCTGAGCCACCGGCCCCGCCGCACATGGAAGTGCTGCTGGACCGCGGTCCGTTCAGCGTGGCGGGGGAGGCGGAACTGCTGCGCCGCCACCGCATCGACGTGGTGGTCACCAAGGACAGCGGCGCCGGTGCCACCGCCGCCAAGCTCACCGCGGCGCGCGAGGCCGGGCTGCCGGTCGTCGTCGTCCGGCGCCCCACGGCCCCGGACGGCGTGCCGGTCGTGCCCGACCCGGCGGCCGCCCTGGCCTGGCTGAGCACCACCCTCGGCTGACCTGCTGACCTGCTGACCGCCCGCGCCGTGGGTCAGCGCTCCGGGTAACGGCGTGGCGTCCAGACGATCTCGGTGCCGTCGCCGCGCCGGGCCGTGCGGGTTTGGGAGGAGCCGATCAGCAGGATGGTGCGCATATCGACCTGGGCCGGGTCGAGATCGGCCAGCCTGACGATCCGTATCCGCTCCTCGGGGCCGCCCACGTCCCGGCCGAGTACGACGGGCGTGTCGGGCGCGCGGTGTTCGAGCAGCAGTTCGCGGGCCTTGCCGACCTGCCAGATGCGGCTGCGCGAGCCGGGGTTGTACAGGGCGAGCACCAGGTCGGCCGCGGCCGCGGCGCGGAGGCGTTCGGCGATGACCTCCCAGGGCTTGAGCCGGTCGGACAGGGAGACCACCGCGTAGTCGTGGCCGAGCGGGGCGCCCGCGCGGGCGGCGGCCGCGTGGGCGGCGGTCATGCCGGGCACCACCCGGACCGGCACCTCGCGGTACGGGTCTTCGGCCGCCGCCTCCAGTACGGCCGTGGCCATGGCGAAAACGCCCGGGTCGCCCGAGGAGACGACGGCGACGCGCCGTCCGCGCCGGGCCAGGTCGAGCGCGAACTCGGCGCGTTCGGCCTCCACCTTGTTGTCCGAGGCGTGCCGGCGCTGCCCCGGGCGCTTCGGCACCCGGTCCAGATAGGTGGTGTAGCCGACCAGATCCTCGGCGGCGGCCAACTCGCCCCGCGCCTCGGGCGTCAGCCACAGCGGGCCCGCCGGGCCGAGGCCCACCACCACGACCTCGCCGCGGCGCGCCGGGGCCCGCGCGTCGATCCGGCTCGGCAGCACCGCCACCGAGAAGTAGGGCACCGACTCGGGGTCCACCTCGGCCAGTGGCGCGACGCGCTCCGCGCCCATCGTGGCCCGCTCCACGTACTGGGCCTCCGCCAGCCGACCCGAGCGCTCCAGCGCCCGCCGCACCGCCGGGAAGGTGCGGCCGAGCTTCATCACGGCGGCCGCGTCGGCCGTGGCCAGCCGGGCCGCCAGCTCCTCCTCCGGGAGTGTGCCGGGCAGGACGGTCAGCACCTCCTCGCCCTCGACCAGCGGCGCCCCGATCCGGGCGGCGGCCGCGCTCACTGAGGTGACGCCGGGGACGACCTCGGTGGGGTAGCGGTCGGCCAGGCGCTTGTGCATATGCATGTATGAGCCGTAGAAGAGCGGATCGCCCTCGGCGAGCACCGCGACCGTGCGCCCCGCGTCCAGATGGGCGGCCAGCCGGGCCGCCGCGTCCGCGTAGAACTCCTCCATCGCGCCGCGGTAGCCGCCGGGGTGGTCGGTGGTCTCGGTGGTGACCGGATAGACCAGCCGCTCCTCGATGTGGTCGGGCCGCAGATGACGCTCGGCGATGGAGCGCGCGATGCTGCGGCCGTGCCGGGCGCTGTGGTACGCGACGACATCGGCCTCGGCGATGACCTCCACGGCACGTACGGTCATCAGCGAGGGGTCGCCGGGGCCAAGACCCACGCCGTAGAGCCGGCCCGTCTGCTGCTCGCTCACTCTTCCTCGCTCGCAATCGCGTTGACCGCGGCAGCGGCGATGGCGCTGCCGCCACGCCGGCCGCGCACCACCAGGTGGTCGAGCGCGGCCGGATGCCCGGCCAGCGCCTCCTTGGACTCGGCGGCGCCGATGAAGCCGACCGGTACGCCGATGACGGCCGCCGGGCGCGGCGCGCCCGCTTCGACCATCTCCAGCAGACGGAACAGCGCGGTGGGCGCGTTGCCGATGGCCACCACCGCACCCTCCAGCCGGTCCCGCCACAGCTCCAGCGCGGCGGCGCTGCGCGTGGTGCCCATCCGGCGGGCCAGTTCGGGCACGGTGGGGTCGGACAGGGTGCACACCACGTCGTTGTCCGCGGGCAGCCGCTTGCGGGTCACACCGCTGGCCACCATGTGCGCGTCGCAGAGCACGGGCGCGCCGGCGCGCAGCGCGGCGCGGGCGCGGGCGACCACCTGGGGGGTGTACGCGAGGTCCTGGACGAGGTCGACCATGCCGCAGGCGTGGATCATCCGCACCGCGACCTGGCTGACGTCGGCGGGCAGACCGCCCAGATCGGCCTCGGCGCGGATGGTGGCAAAGGAGGCGCGGTATATGGCCGCGCCGTCCTTCTCGTAGTCGAACACTGTGCCCTCGATCATGTCGTTCCACGGGCCGCCGCCACGGCGCCGGCCACTTGCTCTGCTGTTACGTCCACGCCCCGCGCGGACCCTGTGGCATCTCGTACGGCGACCTGGTAGCCGTCGCCCGTCGCCAGCACGTCGACCCACCGGACCGGCCCGCCGGGGTGGCCGCAGCGCCGCTCGCAGCCGGAGAAGTACACGGGCAGCCGGCTTCGCGCCGGGCCCGGTCGGCCGTCGCCGGACGCCTCGCCCGCCACCGCGCGCGCCGCCTCGGCACGCACATCGGCCAGGGACTTGGCGCAGCCGGGCCGTCCCGTGCACGCGCCGACCCCGAACCAGGGGGAGTGCGGCGCGGTCACCAGCCCGGCGTCGGCGAGCTCCCGCAGCGCGGCCTCGGCGTCGCCGGCGGAGAAGCCGGGCAGCACCACGCCGCGCCAGGGTGTCACACGCAACTCGCCCGAGCCGCCCCGGGCGGCGAGCTCGGCGAGCAGCCGCCACCGCGCGGCGGTGAGCCGCCCCAGCGGGACGGCGACCGACACCGCGCACCGCCCGTCCGGCCCGGCGACGAGCCCGACGAGTGGTGTGCTCGGCGCGGTGGTTGGGGAGTGAGGGGCGAGGGATGCGAGCTGGATTCCTGCTTCGGCGAGTCGCCCCACCAATTGGTCGGCCGTCACGGCGTGTCGCGCCGGCAGCTCGCTCACACGCCACGCGCGTGTGCCACTCGCGCGCACCGCGTCGAGAAACGCCACCGCGGCCAGCGCCGCCGCGCGCGGCACGTCCGAGGCGCGCACCTGGAGTTCGGCGCCCACGGGGTCGCCACCGGGCGCGGGCTTCGGCTTCGTGTCCCCGGGGCCGCCCGCGGGCGTGGGGGGACCCGGCGGCCGGGCCCGGCCCGGCGTGTCGTCGGCCACCAGCCGCCCGTCCTGACGCGCCGCGACGCCCGGCGCGTCAGCGTCCTCCGGCGCGTCAGCGTGGTCCGGCGCGTCGTGGTGGTCTGTGGAGTCGGGGGACTCTGTGGCGTTCGGCGCGGTGGATTTCGGGCGTGCGGGTCCATGTCCCCCGGCGGAGCCGAGCCGCAGCACCGCCTCGCCGTCCGGCGCTGCGATCAATGTCACATCCGCGCCCAGCGCCGCCACATCGCCCCGCCCGTCGTCGAGCGCGAACAGGAACCGGCCCGACAGCCCGGCCAGTTCGGCCAATCCGGAGCCTGCGGGCGCGTTGCCGCACAGCAGGGCGTCCAGCTCCCGCGCCCACGCCGAGACATCCGCGTACCCCGCCCCGTCCAGCCCGGACAGCGGGGACGCCACGATGTTGCGCACCCGGTCGTGGCGGTCCGACGGCAGCAGCCCTGCCGTCCGCAGCCGGGCCGCGAGTCCGGCCCCGCACCCCGCGTCGAGGCCGCGCAGCTGCAGATTGCCCCGGGAGGTGAGGTCCAGTCTGCCGTCGCCCAACTCCTCGGCCGCGAGCGCCAGCACGAGCGCCTGGCGTGCCGTCAGGAGCCCGGCGGGCAGCCGCACCCGGGCCAGCGCGCCGTCGTCCGCCGAGTGCAGGCGCAGCGCGCCGGGGCAGGCGTCGTCGCGACCGCGCGCGGGGGTTTCGTCCCCTGGTGGGGCGGTTGTCGGGGGGAGGGGCATGGCGGCGAGCATACCGACGATTGTGTTCGGCTCTCCGCCCCGCGGCAGGTCAGAAGCGCCTACTATGCTCACGGCGGGTCGGTCCCGGCCCGCCACCACAAAAGACGGCAAAAAGGGTAGGAAGCCGGTGGAAATCCGGCGCGGTCCCGCCACTGTGAGCGCGGCAGCCGGTATTGCGACGGCCGCGCGAGCCAGGAACTCCCGCCGTCTTCAACCCGCCCGGGGCGCGGACCCCGAGGAAGGCCTGCCGTCGCATGATCCTGCTGCTGTCGACGTCCGACACCGACCTGCTCAGTGCCCGCGCGGCACAGACCCCGGTGCCCTATCGGCTCGCCAACCCGGCCCGGCTCCCCCTGGACGAGCTGCCCGCGCTCCTCGAGGGCGTCGAACTCGTCGTCGTACGGCTGCTCGGCGGGGTGCGCGCCTGGCAGGAAGGGCTCGACGCGCTGCTCGCCGGGGACCGCCCGGTCGTGGTCCTGACCGGCGAACAGGCCCCGGACGCCCAGCTCATGGAGGCATCCACGGTCCCGGTCGGGATCGCCGCCGAGGCACACGCCTATCTCGCGCACGGCGGGCCCGGCAACCTCGGCCAGCTGGCCCGCTTCCTGTCCGACACCGTCCTGCTGACCGGCCACGGCTTCGAGCCGCCCGCGCCCGCGCCCTCGTGGGGCGCACTTGAGCGCACCGCGCGCGAGGACGTCACCGGCCCGCGGATCGCCGTGCTCTACTACCGCGCTCACCACATGAGCGGCAACACCGCCTTCGTCGAGGCGCTGTGCCAGGCCGTCGAGGACACCGGGGGCCGCGCGCTGCCGCTGTACGTCGCCTCGTTGCGCGCACCCGAGCCCGAGCTGCTGGAAGCCCTCGCCGAGGCCGATGCGGTGGTGACCACCGTGCTCGCCGCGGGCGGCACCCGGCCCGCCGAGGCATCGGCCGGCGGCGACGACGAGGCGTGGGACGCGGGCGCGCTGGCCGCGCTGGACGTCCCGGTGCTCCAGGCGCTGTGTCTGACCGGCCCGCGCGCCGCGTGGGAGGCGAACGACGAGGGTCTTTCGCCTCTGGACGCGGCGACCCAGGTCGCCGTCCCGGAGTTCGACGGGCGGCTGATCACCGTGCCGTTCTCCTTCAAGGAGACCGACGAGGACGGCCTGCCCGTCTATGTCGCCGATCCCGAGCGCGCCGCGCGTGTCGCGGGAATCGCCGTACGACACGCCCGGCTGCGCCACATACCGGCGGCCGACAAGCGCCTCGCGCTCGTGCTGTCCGCCTACCCCACCAAGCACTCCCGCATCGGCAACGCCGTCGGCCTGGACACGCCCGCCAGCGCCGTCGCCCTGCTGCGCCGGTTGCGCGCGGACGGCTTCGACCTCGGCCCGGTGGAAGGCCCCGAGGCGCTGCCCGGTCTCGCCTCCGGCGACGGCGACGAGCTGATCCGCGCGCTCATCGAGGCGGGCGGCCACGACCAGGACTGGCTCACCGAGGAGCAGCTGGCCCGCAACCCGGTCCGGATCCCCGCCGCCGACTACCGCCGCTGGTACAAGCGGCTGCCGCAGGAGCTGCGCGAGGCGGTGGAGGGGCACTGGGGGCCGCCGCCGGGCGAGATGTTCGTCGACACCAGCCGCGACCCCGAGGGCGAGATCGTGCTGGCCGCGCTGCGCCGGGGCAATCTTCTGGTCGTCATCCAGCCACCGCGCGGCTTCGGCGAGAACCCGATCGCCATCTACCACGACCCCGACCTGCCGCCCTCCCATCACTACCTGGCCGCCTACCGCTGGATCGCCACCCCCCAGGCCGACGGCGGCTTCGGCGCCGACGCCATGGTGCACCTGGGCAAGCACGGCAATCTGGAGTGGCTGCCCGGCAAGAACGCGGGCCTGTCCGCCGCCTGTGGCCCCGACGCCGCGCTCGGCGACCTGCCGCTGATCTACCCGTTCCTGGTCAACGACCCGGGTGAGGGCACACAGGCCAAGCGCCGCGCCCACGCCACCCTCGTCGACCACCTCGTGCCGCCCATGGCCCGCGCCGACTCCTACGGCGACATCGCGCGCCTGGAGCAGCTGCTGGACGAGTACGCCGCCATCTCGGCGATGGACCCGGCCAAACTCCCCGCCATCCGCGCCCAGATCTGGACCCTCATCCAGGCCGCCAGGCTCGACCACGACCTCGGCCTGGAGGACCGGCCGGACGACGACGGCTTCGACGACTTCCTGCTGCACGTGGACGGCTGGCTGTGCGAGGTCAAGGACGCCCAGATCCGTGACGGCCTGCATGTTCTCGGCAACGCCCCCTCCGGCCCCGAGCGGGTCAACCTCGTCCTGGCCATTCTGCGCGCCCGGCAGATCTGGGGCGGGACCACGGCGCTCCCCGGGCTGCGTGAGGCACTCGGCCTCGACGAGTCGGCCGCCACCCGCACCGGCGCGGACGAGGCGGAGGACCGCGCCCGCGCCCTCGTCCAGGCGATGGAGGACGCCGACTGGGCCCCGGAGGCCGTCGAGAAGGCGTGCCTGGGGCTGCCCGAGGAGCAGCACGGCGCGGTGACCGCGATCCTCGACTTCGCCGCGCGCGAGGTCGTGCCGCGGCTGGCCGCCACCACCGACGAGATCGACCACGCCGTGCACGCCCTGGGCGGCGGCTTCGTGCCCGCGGGCCCCTCCGGTTCACCGCTGCGCGGCCTGGTCAACGTCCTGCCGACCGGCCGTAACTTCTACTCCGTCGACCCCAAGGCCGTGCCCAGCCGGCTGGCCTGGGAGACCGGCCAGGCGCTCGCCGACTCGCTGCTGGAGCGCTACCGCCGCGACAACGACGGCGCCTGGCCGCGCTCCGTCGGCCTGTCGCTGTGGGGCACCAGCGCGATGCGCACCTCGGGCGACGACGTGGCCGAAGCACTCGCACTGCTCGGCGTCCGTCCGGTGTGGGACGACGCCTCGCGGCGCGTCACAGGACTCGAGCCCGTCCCCTTCGACCAGTTGGGCCGCCCCAGGGTCGATGTCACCCTGCGCATCAGCGGCTTCTTCCGCGACGCTTTCCCGCATGTCGTGGCGCTGCTCGACGACGCCGTACGCCTCGCCGCCTCCCTCGACGAGCCCGAGGCCGACAACTACATCCGCGCCCACGCCCAGGCCGACCTCGCCGAGCACGGCGACGAACGCCGCGCCACCACTCGTATCTTCGGCTCCCGTCCCGGCACCTACGGCGCGGGTCTGCTCCAGCTCATCGACAGCCGTGACTGGCGCACCGACGCCGACCTGGCCGAGGTCTACACGGTCTGGGGTGGCTACGCGTACGGACGCGGCCTGGAAGGCCGCCCGGCCCGCGCGGAGATGGAGAGCGCCTACCGCCGGATCGCGGTCGCGGCCAAGAACACCGACACCCGCGAACACGACATCGCCGACTCGGACGACTACTTCCAGTACCACGGCGGCATGGTCGCCACCGTGCGCGCCCTCAAGGGCACCGCCCCGGCCGCGTACATCGGCGACTCCACCCGCCCCGAGACGGTCCGCACCCGCACCCTGCACGAGGAGACCTCCCGGGTCTTCCGCGCGCGCGTGGTCAACCCGCGCTGGATCGAGGCGATGCGCCGCCACGGCTACAAGGGCGCCTTCGAACTCGCCGCGACCGTCGACTACCTCTTCGGCTACGACGCCACCACGGGCGTGGTCGCCGACTGGATGTACGACAAGCTGGCCCAGAGCTATCTCCTCGACCCCGAGAACCGCTCCTTCCTCCAAGAGGCCAACCCCTGGGCGCTGCACGGCATGGCCGAGCGGCTGCTGGAGGCGGAGAGCCGCGGCCTGTGGGAGCACCCGGACCCCGAGGTCCTGGCGGCGGTGCGGGAGCTGTACCTGGAGACCGAAGGAGGCCTGGAGGGCGCGGCGGGCGGGGAGGACGAGGCCGAATGACCGACTCGGGGAGTGGGGCGGCGCCGCTCGAGTCGGTGGGCTGGGTCTGCGTACGCGACGGGCAGCTGCTGGCGGTGCGCACCCGCGGGCGCGACGCGTTCTACCTGCCTGGAGGCAAGCTCGACCCGGGGGAGGACGGGCCGCAGGCTCTGGCCCGGGAGCTCGCCGAGGAGCTCGGCCTGACCGCCGTGCCCGCGGCCCTGGCCGCACGTGAGCCCTTCGTCATCGAGGACGAGGCACACGGCCAGGGCGGCCGACGGCTGCGGATGACCTGCTATACGGGCGCGGCGCAGGGCGAGCCGGCCCCGGGCCGGGAAATCGCCGAGCTGGCCTGGCTCACGGCGGACGGGGTCGGCCGCTGCGCCCCCGCGCTGCGCCAGGTGCTGCACCGGCTGGTCGCCGAGGGCCGCGTCCGCGGCGCGTGATGCGGCCCGCCCGGGCCGGGCGGGTCCGGCGCCGGTAAACATCCGGCGCCGGATATCAGGAGCGCTTGAGGGGCGCCGGGGAAGCGGCGGGCCGGGAGGCCGAGCGGACCCGCTCGGGCCAGGGCGGACAGTTCACCAGCTCGGCCCACTCCCGGTCGTAGCGCCCCGGCACGGCCCGGCCCGCGGAGGCCCAGCGCTCGACCAGGGCGGCGTAGATGGGCACACAGGTGCTCTGATGGAGCGATTCGCCGCCCGCGGTGCTCCGGTCCAGCGCTCTGCTCGGCTGCGAGAGAGAACGGCGTCGCATCGTCGTCGTCATGTCAGGCCAACGCGCCGCGCCCGGCGCGGTCACCGGCTCCCCGCGGAGCTCACCCGGACCGGGGCGGTCTCGCACATATCACCGACCGTGTCCGACAATGAAAAGCGTTGCCAATTCAGAAAGGCATTCCGCGTCGTCGCCGGTATCGCCGCCCGCGCCACGTGATTGCGGCACTTGATAACCGTGTCCATTGCAGCCTTTGGATTATTTTCCGATGTGCTGTTCAATTGCGCTGTTCCGATGGTTGATTCGAGGAGGCGCGGGTGGGCACCCATACGCACGGACCCGGGGAGGGCCACGCCGGGCACAGCCATGGCGTGGCGGAGAACGCCGACCGTCGCTGGCTGCTGGCAGCGCTCTCGCTGATCAGCGGCTTCATCGTGATCGAGGGCGTCATCGGGGTGGTCGCGCGCTCGCTGGCGCTGATCTCCGACGCCGCCCATATGCTCACCGACGCCGCGTCCATCGTTCTCGCGCTGTTCGCGATCCGGCTCGCGGCCCGCCCCTCGCGCGGCGGCTACACCTACGGTCTCAAACGCGCCGAAATTCTCTCCGCCCAGGCCAATGGGCTCTCGCTGCTGCTCCTCGCGGTGTGGCTGGGCTATGAGTCGGTGGAGCGTCTGATCGACCCGCCCGATGTGAACGGCGCCCTGGTCCTGGCCACCGGACTCGCCGGAGTGGCCGTCAACATCGCGGCGGCCTGGTGCATGTCCAAGGCAAATCGCAGCTCGCTCAATGTCGAAGGCGCCTATCAGCACATCCTCAACGACCTCTTCGCCTTCATCGGCACCGCCATCTCCGGTGTCACCGTTCTGACCACCGGTTTCGCGCGTGCGGACGCGATCGCCTCGCTCGTCGTGGTGGCGCTCATGGTCAAGGCCGGCGTGGGGCTGGTCCGGGCCTCCGGCCGGGTGCTGCTGGAGGCCGCGCCGAGTGGGGTCGAGCCCGACGAAATCGGCGACCGGCTGGTGTCCCACGCGGCCGTGGCCGAAGTGCACGATCTGCATGTCTGGCAGATCACCTCGGGGGAGGTCTCGCTCTCCGCCCATGTGCTGGTCGCGGCCCCGGACGGCGACTGCCACGCCGTTCGCGAGGACCTGGAGCGGATGCTGGGCGAGCACTACGGAATCACCCACACCACCCTCCAGGTCGACCACCTCGGCGACCGTCGGCCGCCGAACGACGCACACGGCCCGGCGATCGAGGGCGACGCGCGCGACGAGCACTGCCTCGCCGCCCATGGGCCGGTGCACCGCTCGGCGCCGCACGGCCATTGACACATTCGCGGTGCGGGTAATCCGCCACCCCGGTTCGGAAAGATATGCGCCGAACTGATCCGCGATTGCTGGGCGCGTACGGCTCATCAACTAAATCGCGTATCAACAGGCACAGGTGCGAATGAGTCGAAATATTCCCCGAATCCAGTGATCATGCAGGGCGGAGGTATCCTCGGCTACGAACTGAATACGGGGGAACGGGCAGGGCCTTGTCGCCAATGAACCGGGGGGTTCGCGAATGAGGTTTCAGGTTCTGGGAAACTTCGAAGTCCTGGACGACTCCCGCGTCCGCACGCCGAGCGCCCCCAAGCTCCGCCGGACTCTGGCCCTGCTGATACTGCGGCACAACGAGGTCGTGCCCACCAAGGACCTCATCGGCGAACTGTGGGGAAGCAGCCCCCCGGACAAGGCCATTCGCGCAGTACACACCTATATCTATGAACTCCGCCGCAGCCTGGCCCGTCCGGGCTGCGGCGGAGAGCTGTTACTCCGGACCCGGCCGGGCGGCTATACGGTCCGCGTACCGGAAAGCGCGATCGACCTCAATTCCTTTCGGGCCCTGGTCGAAGAAGGCAGGGAGGTGCTTGCCGCCGGGGACCCCGGACATGCCAGGGAAGTGCTGAACCGGGCCCTGGGGATGTGGCAGGGCAGCGCCCTGGCCAATGTGGACTGCGGGGAACTGCTCGAAGCGCATGCCACCGAACTGGAGGAGCGCCGGCTGCGCGCCCTGGAGATGCGCGTCGAAGCCGATTTCCAGCTCGGCCGGCATCATGAGCTGAACGGTGAGCTCAAGGCGCTGGCTGCGGCCAGGCCCCTGCACGAGGGCATTCACGCCAAGCTGATGCTCGCGCTCTACCGTTCCGGGCGGCGCGGCGAGGCGCTGAAGGTCTTCCACGATCTGCGCCGCCATCTGGTCGACGAGCTGGGCCTGGAGCCGGGCCCCGAACTCCAGCGGCTGCAGCGCTCCATGCTCGCCGGGGACGCCTCGCTCGACCCACCGGCCGCCCCGCCCCCGCCGCCCCGCTGCGCGCAGCCCCCGGCCCCGCCTGCCCAACTCCCCCGGGACACCGCCGATTTCACCGGTCGGCAGACCGTGCTCGACGAGATCGCCGGCCTGCTCGCGGCCCACGGCGACACCACGGGCCTGCCCGTGGTGTCGCTGGCCGGTATGCCGGGTGTCGGCAAGACGGCCACCGCCGTCCACCTCGCCCATGCGGTCCGCGCCCGCTACCCCGACGGGCAGCTGTACGTACCTCTGGGCGGATCGCAGCCCACCCCGGCGACCGCGGCGGAGGCGATGGAGCACATCCTGCGGGGGATCGGCGTGGCGCCGCGCGACATCCCCTCCACACTGGGCGGGCGGACGGCGTTGTTCCGCACCTGGAGCTCCGACCGCCGGGTGTTGCTGGTGCTGGACGACGCCGACTCGCCGCAGCAGGTCGAACCGCTGCTCCCGGGCGGCACCGGCTGCGCCGTGCTGATCACCGCCCGCTCCCTGCTGTACGGGCTGCGCGGGGCGCGGACCGTGGCGCTCGGCTGCCTGTCCACCGCGGAGGGCGGGCAGCTGCTCACCCGGCTGATCGGACGGGAGTGGAGGGACGCCGAGCCCGAGGCCGTCGCCGACGTGGTGCGGCTGGCGGACGGGCTGCCCCTGGCCATCACCTTCCTCGGCGAGCGGCTGATGGCTTTGCGGCCGGTGAGTATCTCTTGCGTACTGGCGAAGATACGATCCGCCAAGGGGCAGCACCGGCTCTCCCAACTGTCGGCGCTGGGGCTCGATCTGTACGACCGGCTGGACAGCTGCTTCCGCAAGCTCGATGAGGACGCCCAGGAAGCCTTTCTGCGGGTGGCCCTGATACCGCTCCGGCTGTTCACCGCAGGGCAGGGCGCTCAGGTGCTGGGCACGGACACCACCACGGCCGATGTGGTGCTGATGCGGCTGGTCGACGCCTCACTGGTGGAGGTCTCGGAGGAGCGGGCGGCGGGCGGGCGGCACTACCGCTTCCGGGAACCGGTCCGCGCCTACGCGCTGGAGAAGGTGGCGGTGGAGCGTACGGCGCCGTCGGCGCGCCACTTCAGGGGCTTATGAGCCGCGGGCATCCCCCTTGGCTATCGGTCTCGCCGGTCCGGGCGGTCGAGGGCGACCGGGGGCAGGAATTCGCGGATGAGTGTGCGGTGCCACCATGCGCCGGTGGCCCGCAACTCATCCCAGGTCGTGAAGCGGTACAGAAACAGCCGGGCGCGGATGTGGGTGGGCGGCGCGCCGGGGAAGGGGCACACCCGCAGCAGCTTCAGCGTCGCCCGATCGCCCTCCAGCAGCTTGGTGACCAGCGGACCGAACCAGGACCGGGCGTAGGCCGGTGAGATCCCGGCGAACCACATCATCCAGTCGAGCCGCAGATGGTACGGGGCGAACTGGCGCGGCATCCGGCGCACATCGCCCGGCTTGCCCCGGAACTCGTACTCCTTCCACACCGCGTCCGGCGTGGGCAGCGGATCGTCGGTGCCCTGGATCACCACCTCGAACCGGGCGCGGTTGACGCTGCCGAAGGCGCCGTAGGTGTTGACCAGGTGCAGCGGGTTGAAGGAGTAGTTCATCAGCTGACTGCCCGACACCAGGTTCCGGGCCGGCCAGTAGCTGAGCACCACCACCAGCACGGTGGCGGCCAGCACCAGGGCCTCGTACCACACCGGGGGAGCGGCGAGCGGCGGCGGCTCGGGGAGCCCCAGCGCCTGGGCCGCGCGCCGCCCGTCGACGGCGGCGAGGGCCAGCAGGATGGTCACCCAGTTCAGCCACGAGAAGTTGCCGGACGCGACCAGCCACAGCTGGGTGACCGCGATCACGCCCCCGGCCACGCTCGCCACCGGCTGCGGCGTGAACAGCGCGAAGGGCACGGCCAACTGGGCGACGTGGTTGGCCGCGACCTCGACCCGGTGCAGGGGCCTCGGCAGCCGGTGGAAGAACCAGCTCAGCGGGCCCGGCATCGGCTGTGTCTCGTGGTGGTAGTACAGACAGGTCAGCTGCCGCCAGCAGCGGTCCCCCCGGATCTTGATCAGCCCGGCGCCGAACTCGACCCGGAACAGCAGCCAGCGCAGCAGCCACAGCACCAGGACCGGCGGCGCGGTGCGGGCGTTGCCGAGGAAGACGGCGAGAAAGCCGGTCTCCAGGAGCAGTGACTCCCAGCCGAATCCGTACCACACCTGTCCGACGTTGACGATCGACAGATACAGCAGCCACAGCACCAGCCACATCAGCATCGCGACCCACAGCGGCACCCGGTCCGCGGCCCCCGCCACCACCGCGGCGGCGAGCGCGGCCCCCAGCCAGGCGCCGCCGGTGAAGAAGCGGTCCGAGAAGTGGAGGTGGAACAGGCTGGGGGAGCGTCGGAACGGCATGTGCGCGGTGAACCGGGGCACCGGCGTCAGTCCGCGCTCGCCGATCAGGGCCCGCCCCTGATTCGCCGCGACCACAAAGGCGATCACATACAGGGCCGCCAGCCCCCGTTGGAAGACCAGCCGGGTCAGCCAGTAGTCGGATGAGGTGAACCAGTCCATGCGGAACCGCTCCCTGGGCCTGTTTCCCGGCTCGGTTCGTGCTCGCCGCCGGACACCCGGCTATCCGTACCACCTACCGCCGGACGCGCGCTGTCCGGCGGGCCCCGGGGCGGGCCGAGTTCATCCGGTCGGCGCGGTACGCCCGCCGGTCCTCGCTTAACCGGTTCAGGGCCGCCGTGGCGGGGCGGTGCTGCCGCGCGGGGTGAGGGCCGGGGTGGGCGCCTGGTGGGCGCTGGGCGCCGCTTGGCCGAGCACATCGAACAGGCGGCGGGCCACCTCGGCCCCGAAGCCGAAGACGTCATGGCTCATCGCCGACAGCGTGGGGTGGGTGAGCTGGCACAGCTGGGAGTCGTCCCAGGCCAGCAGCGAGACGTCGGCGGGCACCGAAAGCCCCATCTCGGCGGTCACCGACAGGCCGGCCACCGCCATGATGTCGTTGTCGTAGATGACGGCCGTCGGCCGGTCGGCCGAGGCCAGCAGCGCCCGCGTGGCGCGCGCCCCTTCTTCTCCCGAGAAGTCGGTGGCGACCGTGCGCCCGTCGGCCAGGCCCAACTCCCGTACGGCTGCTTCGAAGGCGGCGGTACGGATCATGCTGTGCCCCAGCGTGGCGGGGCCGCTCACCCGGGCGATCCGCCGATGGCCGAGCGCCGCCAGATAGCGGACCGCCTCGGTGACGGCGGTGCCGTCGTCGGTCCATACGCAGGTGAAGCCGCCGGCCAGGGAGGGGTGCCCGGCGGCCACGGCGGGCACCCCGAGCCGGTGCAACTCGGGGACGCGCGGATCCCCGTCGTGGAGGTCGACGAGAATCGACCCGCCGACCTGCCGCCCTCGCCACCACGCCTCCTGGACCTCGATCTCCTCCCGCACATCCCGCACCAGCCGCAGCAGCAGCGAGCAGGACCGCTCGACGAGCACGCTCTCGATGCCCGAGACGAACTCCATGAACCACGGCTCGAGCCCCAGCATCCGGGCCGGCCGGGCGATGGCCAGGCCCACGGCGTCCACCCGTGCGTTGGACAGCGACCGGGCGGACAGATGCGGCGCCCACCCCAGCTCCCGGGCGGCCTCGAAGATCCGGGCCCGGGTGGCCTGGGAGACGCCCGGGCGGTCGTTGAAGGCCAGTGACACCGCGCCCTTGGAGACCCCGGCCAGCGCGGCGACGTCCTTGATGGTGACGCGCCGCGCCGGCCCTGCCGTGACCTCGCTGTCCATGCACCGACTCCCGCTGCTCGGCTGCCGCTCGCGACGAACGCCACACCCTACCGCGTCGGTAAACCGGTCAAGGTCGATTTTCCGGTGCCCTGGCCGCGAACGGCCACCGGCCGCGCCGCTCGCGGCCCCTCACCCACTCCGCCGGTACGCCGACGCGGATGCCGACGATGCGGATGCCGACGGAGCGGAGAAGGGCCCGCGGCCGAGGACCTGGCCGAGCGCGCCCATCGGCGGTTTGAGCAGATCGCCGGCGCGGGGCAGCGACGGGCCCGGCGCCATCAGGCCCCGCAGCCCGGCCGGAAGGGGCAGCCGGTGCCAGGGGACATACCGCCCCACCAGGCCGAAGGCCGCGCGCACCGGGGCCTGCAGGACGGCGACAGGGCGCGGTGTGACGGGGGCCGGCGGTCCGGCGGGGGCGAGCAGTCCGGCGGGGGTCAGCCGCAGCCCCAGCCGATGGGCGCCGCTCGCCTCGTACGCGGCCTTGCGGGCGCGGTTGAGGTTGCCCAGCGGGCGGAACTCGTCCGTGGTGTGCCAGGGGTCGAAGGCCAGCCGCTCCACCCGGCGCGCCGCCGAGCGGGCCGCGGCCGCGTCCAGGTCCTGGCGCGGCACGGTCAGCAGGGCCACCGGGATGACAGGCGCGTCGCTCTCCCGCCACTCCACCGAGCCGTCCTCGACCGGGGTGCGGCGCTCGTCCAGATACCGCTGCACACACAGCTCGAAGCTGATGTCGCCGGTGAACAGGCGCTGTGTCAGCTCCCGGTGGAGATAGTCGGGATCGCCCCGGTCGGGCGGCGGGGCCGGGGTGCCGCCGGGAGCGGGGCGCAGCTGGTAGCGGACCGGCCCCGCGTCGCCCCACAGGATCGCCCCGCAGCTCCAGAACGTCTCGCGGGCCAGCGAGCCGACGGCGTGCCGGGCGGCGGTGTGCACATTGCGGCGCATCCGGGCCGCCGTGGACCAGCCGACGGCCAGCGGCAGCTTCACCAGCAGCCCGAAGGCCTGCTCGGCGGCGCTGCCCGCGCCCGCCATGGCCTTGGCGAAGGCAACGTATTCGCGCGCGTCGGCGGCATGCGACACCGGGAAACCGGTGGCCAGCAGGTCGTGTGTCCCCTCGGCCCCGGCCCGCACCCGTACGGCCATCCGCCGCAGACCGGGCGCGGCGTGCGGCCGCTCGGCGCCGCGTGCGTCGGACAGCCGCACCGCGGCCGAATACTCGGCGCCCGGCTGCGCGTAGCCGACCCGCAGCACCTCGGGCAGGTCGTCGTGGAAGCGCAGCCGGGCGTTGTCCACGCCGAGTGCCGGCCTGGCCTGGAAGGTGCGCAGGAGACGCGCGGGGCTGCCGCCGGGCCGGTACGCCCCCCGCACGCCCACCAGCTCGTGCGCCAGCTTGTCCAGGACCCGCCGCTCCGCCTCCAGACTGCCACCCTCGTACCGTTCGTAACGGAGGAATGACGCAGCGTGACGAAGTGTGGACCGCTCGTGCTGTGCGGTGTCGACCATGGGGGAAGCCTCCGTGCGGAACGGGGAGAGACGCGGTACTGCGGGGCGGCGCGGGCGTGCCGAGCCGGTGCGCGGCGCGGGTCCAGCTCTTGGGTCAGCGTAGGGGCGGGGTATCGGACCTGCAGCTCAGCGCCGCTGGAGGGGTGACCGGCCGGGTCCCGGCCGCTGGGGCACACTGGTCATATGCCGGAATTGCCCGAGGTGGAGGCCCTGGCGCAGATCCTGGCCGAGCGCGCCGTCGGCCGGGAGATCGCGCGTGTCCACCCTGCCGCGGTCAGCGTCCTCAAGACGTACGATCCGCCGCTGACCGACCTCGAAGGGCGCACCGTCACCGCGGTGCGCCGCCACGGCAAGTTCCTCGACCTGGCCACCGACGGCCCGCATCTGGTCCTCCACCTCGCCAGGGCGGGCTGGCTGCGCTGGCGGGACGGCCTCCCGGAGGACCCGCCCCGCCCGGGCAAGGGCCCGCTGGCGCTGCGGCTGCGCCTGGCCGGCCCGGAGGGCGCCGGCTTCGACCTCACCGAGGCGGGCACCCGCAAGGCGCTGTCCGTCTACTGTGTGCGCGACCCCCAGGAGGTGCCGGGCATCGCCCGGCTGGGGCCGGACCCGCTCGCGGAGTCCTTCACCCTCGAGGAGTTCGCCGGGCTGCTGCGCGGAGTGCGCCACCGGATCAAGGGCGTGCTGCGCGACCAGAGCGTCATCGCCGGGATCGGCAACGCCTATTCGGACGAGATCCTGCACGCCGCCCGGATGTCGCCCTACCGGCTGGCAACCGACCTGACGCAGGAGGAGATCGCCCGGCTGTACGAGGCGATGGGCAGCACGCTGCGCGACGCCGTCGAGCGCTCTCGTGGGCTGGCGGCGCGCGACTTGAAGGCGGAGAAGCGCGGCGGTATGCGGGTGCACGGCCGCACCGGCCAGCCCTGTCCGGTGTGCGGCGACATGGTCCGCGAGGTGTCCTTCGCGGACTCCTCCCTGCAGTACTGCCCGACCTGCCAGACCGGTGGGAAGCCGCTCGCCGACCGGCGGCTGTCCCGGCTGCTGAAGTAGCGCCGGCCGGGGCCCCTTGGCCGCGCGTCGCACTCTCGCCGGGGGGCTGCCTCAGGCGCGCGTCGCACTCTCGTAGTCGCCCAGGAAACGGAACCGCCCCTTCTCGACCCGGTAGAGGAACAGCCCGGTGCCCGGCGTCAGGGAGCCGTTGCCCCGTTCGAAGGCGTACGTCTTGGTGATCCCCCGGTACCGGACCGCGCGCAGCCTGCGCGCCATGGCCTCCCGGTCGGCGCCTTGCGGACCCAGCTCGCGCAGCGCCTGGGCGATGAGCCCGACGACGTCGTACGCCTCGGCGGCGTAACGCCCGGGCGCGGACCCGTACCGCTTCCGGTAGGCGGCCGCGAAGGGCCGCGCCGCGGGCAGCGCCGTCGCGTCGGTGAAGGCCGAGCTGAGCAGCCAGCCGTTCGCGGCCTCGCCGGCCCGCTTCAGGAACGCGGCGTCGATGACCGGCTGCGTGGCCAGCCGCGCCCCGGTGAAGCCGGCGGACGCCAACTCCCGGGCGAACAGCGCGGCCCGGGGCGCGAGGCCGCCGAAGACCACCGCACGGACGCCGCTTCGGCTCACCTCGTCCACCGCCCGGCCGAAGTCCCTCGCGTCCGCCGGGACGGTGACGGTCAGCGACGGCAGGTCCCCGCCGCGCATCGCGGTGGCCATGGACCGGATGAGGTTCCAGCTGTAGTCCCCGGCCGCGCGGTCGTCGATCAGGGCCGTGCGGTGCGGACGGGTGTGCCGGGCGAGGTAGGACAGCAGCGGGAGGCCGAGACCGCCGTCGTCCGGCCGGGTCTGCAGATAGGACGTGTGCTCGACGGCGGACACCTCGGCGGTGCCGACCGACACCGACAGCAGTGGCAGCCCCGCCTTGTCGTAGGCGTCGATCGCGGCCGCGCAGGTCGCGTCGGTCGTCGGCCCGATGACCGCGATGACCGCGGGGTCGGCGGCCATCCGCTCGGCGACGCCACGCGCGTCGCCCGGGGTGCCACGGTCGTCGAGGGCCTTGAGGGCGAGCGTGACGGGCCGGTCCGCACGGGCGTTGAGGCGCTCCACCGCCAGTTCGGCGCCCCGGCGCTGGGCCGTTCCGGCCGTGGCCTGGCCACCCGTCAGATCGGCCTGCACCCCGACCGTCCACCGGGGCGGGGTGGGCCGGCCGCCCCCGCCGCTGCCCGCGTCGGGGCGCGAGGCCGCCCAGATGCCGAGGCCGCCCCCGGCCGCCAGTACCGCGCCGCCCGAGGCCACCGCCAGAAACCTGCGGCGGCCGGGGCGCGGCTGCTTCGGCGCCTCATCCGCCGGACCGACCACCGTGGGCGGGACGTCGGGGAGCGCCAGCAGTTCCGCCGAGCGCTTGGCGATCAGCTCGGCGACCGGCCGCGGCAGCCACCCCGTACCGTCCACCGGCGGCCCGGCCTCCGCCAGCCGCCGCACCAGCTCGGCGGCGGTCGGGCGGCGCTCGGGGTCCTTGTCGAGGCAGGTCTCGATGAGCGGGCGCAGCTGATCGGGCACCCCGGTCAGATCGGCCGTGTCGTGCACCGTACGGAACAGCATCGCGGCCACCGGACCGGTGCCGAACGGCGGGCGTCCGGTGGTGGCGTAGGCCAGGACACAGCCGAGCGAGAAGATGTCGCTGGGCGGCCCGAGCTCCGGGCCCCGGCCGAGGGCCTGTTCGGGCGAGAGATAACCGGGCGACCCGATGACCACGTCCCGGGCGGTGATGGCGGTGTCGTCGAGGGCGCGGGCGATGCCGAAGTCGATGAGGCGGGGGCCGTTGGGGGCGAGGAGGATGTTGGCGGGTTTGATGTCGCGGTGGATGAGTCCTGTTTGGTGGATGGTGTGGAGTGCTTGGGCGAGGTTGGTGGCGAGGGTGTGGGTGGTGGTGTGGGGGAGGGGGCCGTGGGTGGTGATGGCTTCGGTGAGTGAGGGGCCTGGGATGTAGGTGGTGGCGAGCCAGGGTGTGTCTGATTCGGTGTCGGCGTCGGGGACGGTGGTGGCCCAGGGGGTGTTGATGCGGCGGGCTGCGGTGACTTCGCGGCGGAAGCGGGCGCGGAACTGGGGGTCGTGGGCGTATTCGGCTTGGATGATTTTCAGGGCGACCAGGGCGCCGCCGGTGGAGCGGGCGAGGTAGACGATGCCCATACCGCCGGCGCCGAGTCTGCCCAGCAGCCGGTAGCCCCCGATCCGCGCCGGATCCCCCGAACGCAGCGGTCGCACGGCTAGCCGCCCTCGTACGGGGCGTCGCCCAGGAAGCGGAAGCGGCCCCCTTGGACCCGGTACAGAAAGAGCGTCCCCTTGGTGTGCTCGAAGGAGCGGTCCTCGGCGCTGAACGTGAACTTCTTGGTGATGCCCTGATGGTCCGTCTTCAGCACGCGTGACAGGACCGCGGCCCGGTCCGCCGTGCGCCCGCCCGCCGCCTGGATGCTCCGGGCCAGCAGCCGCCCCGTGTCGTAGGCCTCGGCCGCGTACCGCTCCGGTGCGGCCTTGAAGCGGCGCCGGTAGACGGTGGTGAAACCGGCCGCGGACGGTTGGGCGGCCGGGTCGACGAACGTGGCCGTGCACGTCCACCCCTCCGCCGCCTGCCCGGCCCGCGCCACGAAGCGCGGGTCGACGACCGGCTCGGTGGCGTACCGGGGTCCGCGGAAGCCCGCCGCGGACAGCTCCCGGGCGACCTTCGCCGCCGACTCCCAGAAGCCCGCGAAGACCACCGCGGCCACCTTCTCGCCCATGAGGTACGACACGGCCGGGCCGAAGTTGTCGGTTCCCGCGCGGACGACCTGCGGGACGATCTCGTACCGGGCCGACTGCATCAGGCGGGCGAACGTCAGGGCGAACCGCTGGCTGTCGTCGTCGCCCTTCCGGTCCTCGATCAGCCCGATCCGCCGGCTGTGCAGCGTCTGCCGGAGCCGGAGGCCGAGAGGGTACCCCTGCCAGATGTACTCCGGCCGGGCCAGCAGGGCCGAGCGGTAGGTGACGGCCGGCGGGAACGCCCTCACGGACACCGCCAGCATCGGCAGCTTCGCCTCGTCGTAGACCGCGACGGCGGTCTCGGCGGTCTCGTCCGTGGTCGGGCCGATCACCGCCAGCACCGAGCGGTCGGCGGTCAGCTGCTTTGCGACGGCCTTCGCCGTATCCGGACTGCCGCCGTCGTCGAACACCTTCAGGACCAGTTCGAAGGTTCTGTCCTTGCGGGCGTTGAACTCCTCGACCGCCAACTGGGCGCCCCTGGCCTGGGCCCGGCCCGCCGCGGCGGCGCCGCCCGACAGATCCGCGTGCAGCGCCACGGTACGGCGGGGCAGCCCGGGCACCTGCTCGCCCCTCTTGCCGTCCCGGCCCCAGGCCGCCCATGCCGCGAGGCAACCGCCCGCGAGCACCACGGCCCCGGAGGCCGCCAGCAACCGCCGACGGCCGGGCCGGGCCGGCGCAGCTCCCGGCTCCCCCGCCGGGTCGGCCGCGGTCGCCTCGATGCCGGGCAGGCCGACCAGCTCCGCCGACCGCTCCGCGATGAGTTGGACGATCGGCTCCGGCAGCCAGCCGTCACCCTCCGGCGGGGCGTCCCGGGCCAACTCCCGCACCAGCTCGGCGGCGGTCGGGCGGCGCTCGGGGTCCTTGTCGAGGCAGGTCTCGATGAGCGGGCGCAGCCGATCGGGCACACCGTCCAGCGCGACCGTGTCATGGACGGTACGGAACAGAACCGCGGCGGGGTCGCCGGTGCCGAACGGCGGGCGTCCGGTGGTGGCGTAGGCCAGGACACAGCCGAGCGAGAAGATGTCGCTCGGCGGCCCGATGACCGCGCCGTGCGCCTGTGCCTGTTCGGGCGACAGGAACCCGGGGGAGCCGACCACCATGTCGGTGGCCGTGATGGCGGTGTCGTCGAGGGCGCGGGCGATGCCGAAGTCGATGAGGCGGGGGCCGTTGGGGGCGAGGAGGATGTTGGCGGGTTTGATGTCGCGGTGGATGAGTCCTGTTTGGTGGATGGTGTGGAGTGCTTGGGCGAGGTTGGTGGCGAGGGTGTGGGTGGTGGTGTGGGGGAGGGGGCCGTGGGTGGTGATGGCTTCGGTGAGTGAGGGGCCTGGGATGTAGGTGGTGGCGAGCCAGGGTGTGTCTGATTCGGTGTCGGCGTCGGGGACGGTGGTGGCCCAGGGGGTGTTGATGCGGCGGGCTGCGGTGACTTCGCGGCGGAAGCGGGCGCGGAACTGGGGGTCGTGGGCGTATTCGGCTTGGATGATTTTCAGGGCGACCAGGGCGCCGCCGGTGGAGCGGGCGAGGTAGACGATGCCCATACCGCCGGCGCCGAGTCTGCCCAGCAGCCGGTAGCCCCCGATCCGCGCCGGATCCCCCGAACGCAGCGGGATCACTTCAGCTCTCCCTTCGCGGCCTCGGCCATCTTGACCAGCGGGGAGTACAGCAGGTCGTCGGTCTCCTTCTCGCTGTATCCCTTGGCTCCCTTGACCATCACGGACACGGTCACCGGCCCGATCCGCGAGGAGCCCCAGATGTACGGATACGGGCCGCCGGCCGAGTCGCTCTCGTACTCGCCGTGCTCCCAGATCTGGTCGTCCGCCGTCTCCTGGCCACGCCGCCCCCACGGGGCGCCCGAGGACAACAGCGAGATGATTCGCTCGTCCTGGTTCAGCCGCTGCTCGGGGCAGCGCACCACCTCCTCCAGCGTGGTGGCCATCTCCTGGTCGGCGCTGTCGGCGTCGGCGTGCACCGACACCACCACCATCACCCGGACCGGCCCCTTCCCGGCCCCTTTGGCGGGCAGCACGCTGTGCTGCGACAGGCTGGTGAGCACCCCCTTGGGCAGCTTCTCGCGCTGCCATACACACGCCCCGTCCAGCACCGCCCAGGTGCGCGGGTCGTTCTCGAAGGGGTGCTGCCGTACGAAGTCGGCGCCGAAGTCCCGCGGCCCGGCGATCACCTGGCGGGCCAGCCGCAGCGCCCGCGCGGAGGTGTCGGGCACCCGGTCGGGGCGCACCGTGAAGTCGGGGCCGGACGGGGTCGGGCTCGCCCGCGGCGCGTCGTTCACCGACGGCGGCGCGCCCAGGTCCGAAGGCGTACCCGGGCGCTTGGGGCCCGTCCCGCCGGACCCCGACGAACAGCCGGCCAGCAGCAGGCCGACCGACAAGGCGGCCACACCGCCCCGAAGCACCCCGTGACATCGCACAGTTGCACTCTCCCCCCACACGCGACCGTCAATGACACCTTAAAATGCCGCCGTTCCACACGGGACCCGGCGTCATATCCGCCGGGGACTGGACGGCATCGGCCGACCCTGATAGCGCTGTGCCGAGAAGTACCCGCACCACCCACTGCCCCCCCACTCCACTCCACGGAGCACCATGACCAATGCCCTGATCATCGGTGGCGGAATCGCCGGAACCGTGACCGCGATCGCCCTGCGCAAGGCCGGAATCAACGCGGCCGTGTACGAGGCGTATCCCCCAGCCGGCACGGCAGGCACAGCCGACGCAGCCGCCACCGAAGCGGGTGCGTTTCTGCTCATCTCCGCCAACGGCATGGAGGCGTTGCGCACCATCGGCGCACACCAGCCGGTGCTGGACAACTCCTTCCCGGCAGGCCGCGCCGACTTCATCAGCAACACCGGCAAACGGCTCGGCGGGCGGCCCATGGCCGGCTCCGAGGAGGGCGCGCTGAGCGCCCGTACGATCAAACGCGCCACCCTGGCACGGGTGTTGCGCGAGGAGGCGGCGCGCCGCGGTGTGCGCGTCGAGCACGGCAAGCGACTCCTGGCGGCCCAGACCGGCCCCGACGGACGCGTGGTGGCCTCCTTCGCGGACGGCGGGCGGGCCCAGGGGGACCTGCTCATCGGCGCCGACGGAATCCACTCCCTCATCCGCAGGACCATCGAAGCCGCGGCGCCCCGGCCGCGCTTCACCGGCCAGCACACGGTCTGCGGCTACACCCGCGACGCCGCGTCGCCCCCGGACCCCGACAGCTACGCCATGATCTACGGCAAGCGCGCGTTCTTCGGCTGCACCACGGCCCCCGACGGCGAGGTCTGGTGGTTCGCCAACACCCCGGGCGCCGAGCTGTCCAAGGACGAGCTCGCGGCGACCACCCCGGAGCAGTGGCGGGAGCAACTGGCCGGTCTGTTCGCGGACGACAACACCCCGGCGGCCGAGATCATCCGCGCGAGCGGCGAGTCCATCGTCGCCACCAACGCCTACGACATCGCCTCGACGCCCACCTGGTCCGACGAGACGATGGTCCTGGTGGGGGACGCGGTGCACGCCTGTGCGCCGAACGCCGCCCAGGGCGCGTCCCTGGCCATCGAGGACGGCGTGGTGCTCGCCAAGTGCCTGCGCGACCTGCGCACGCCCCGGTCGGCCTTCGCCGCGTACGAGCGGCTGCGCCGCGAGCGGGTGGAGCGGGTGGTCGCGACGAGCGCGGGCCTGGTCCGCCGCACCGTGCCCGGGCCGGTGGGCCGGGCCCTGCGGGACGCGATACTCCCGCGGAAACTCGAGCGGGCGGACGCCGACGGCGGCGCGGACTGGCTGACCGGTTACCGCATCGACTGGGACGAGCGCGTCACGGGGGAGGTGGCGCGGGCCCGTCGGTAACGGGCCGCGGACGCGGCACGGCGGCTCGGCCTCAGGCCCCTGGGGCCGAGCCTCGAACACCAGGGGGCTTGCTGTCCTGGGTTTGGCCTGGGCGACCGGGGGGCACTTGGAGCGTTCCATGAGATCCGCACGCCCGGGAGCCCCGTGTGAACCGAGTCCGCATCGTGATCGTCGGCGCCGGATTCGCCGGCTACCAGGCGGCCCGTACGCTCTCCCGCACCCTGCGGGACGAGGCGGAGATCGTCCTGGTCAACCCCAACGACTACTTTCTGTATCTGCCGCTGCTGCCGCAAGTGGCGGCCGCCGTCCTGGAACCCCGCCGGGTCTCGATCTCCCTCACCCAGACCCTGCCGGGGGTCCGCCTGGTGCTCGGCGAGGTCGATTCGGTCGAACTCGACGCCCGCCGGATCAACTGGACGGACCCCGAGGGCCGGCGCGGCCGGATGGACTACGACCGGCTCGTGCTGTCCGTCGGCAGCGTCAACAAGTTGCTGCCGATCCCCGGCGTGGCCGAGCATGCGCACGGCTTCCGGGGGATGCCCGAGGCGCTGTATCTGCGCGACCACATGATCCGCCAGATCGAGCTGGCCGGGGCGGCCGACGACCCCGCGGAGCGGGCCGCCCGCCGCACCTTCGTGGTGGTCGGCGCGGGGTACACCGGCACCGAGGTGGCAGCACACGGCGTGCTGCTCACCGACGCCCTCGCTCGCCATAACGCCGCGCTGCGCGGCGCCCCGCCGCCGCGCTGGCTGCTGATCGACATCGCGGACCGGGTGCTGCCCGAGCTCGACCGGAGGCTGTCCGACACCGCGGACCGGGTGCTGACCAAGCGTGGCGTGGACATCCGTACGGGCACCTCGGTCAAGGAGGCCACCAAGGACGGCGTGTTGCTCGACACCGGTGAGTTCATCGCGACCCGGTCGCTGATCTGGTGTGTGGGCGTCCATCCCGACCCGCTCGTGGACGACCTGGGTCTGCCGACGGAGCGGGGGCGGCTGTGCGTCGACCCGTATCTCGCCGTGCCGGGTCACCCCGAGGTGCTGGCCTGCGGGGACGCGGCGGCGGTGCCCGATTTGACCCGGCCGGGTCAGTTCACGCCGATGACCGCGCAGCATGCGCAGCGGCAGGGCAAGGTGGCGGGCCGCAATGTGGCGGCCACGCTGGGGTACGGCACGCGGCGCCCGTACAAACACCACGACCTCGGTTTCACCGTCGACCTCGGCGGGGTGCAGGGAGCCGCCAATCCGCTGCATGTGCCGCTGTCCGGACCGGTGGCCAACCTGGTCACCCGCGGCTATCACCTGATGGCGATGCCCGGCAACCGCGTCCGGGTCGCCACCGACTGGCTGATCGACGTGGTGCTGCCGCCGCAGGGCGTACAGCTGGGCATGGTGCGCTCCTGGGCGGTCCCGCTGGACACCGAGGCGCCCGAGCGGGTCCGGATGCCCCATACGGCCCCGGACGGCCGCTGATGGGCCAGGGGCCAGAGACCAGAGACCACGAAGGAGCGATATGCAAGACCATCTGCTCAGCGAGCTCGGGCAGCAGCTCCGAGTGGACTCGGTACGGGCCGCGGCGGCGGCTGGATCCGGCCATCCCACCTCGTCGATGTCGGCCGCGGACCTGATGGCCGTCCTGTTGGCGAACCATCTGCACTATGACTTCGAACAGCCCCGCCACCCCGGCAACGACCACCTGGTCTTCTCCAAGGGGCATGCGTCCCCACTCCTGTACTCCCTGTTCAAGGCGGCCGGGGCGATCAGCGACGAGGAGCTTCTCACCTTCCGCAAGATCGGCAGCCGTTTGGAGGGACACCCCACGCCGCGGCTGCCGTGGGTGGATGTGGCCACCGGGTCGCTGGGACAGGGGCTGCCCATCGGCGTCGGCCTGGCGCTCGCCCGCAAGCGCCTGGACAAGGTGAACAGCCGCGTCTGGGTGCTGTGCGGGGACAGCGAACTGGCCGAGGGCTCGGTGTGGGAGGCCGTCGAGCACGGCTGGTACGAGCACCTGGACAACCTCACCGCCATCATCGACGTGAACCGGCTGGGCCAGCGCGGGCCCACCCGCCACGAATGGGATCTGGGCGCGTACGCGCGCCGTCTGCACGCCTTCGGCTGGCACACCATCGAGATCGACGGCCATGACGTCGCCGCGATCGACCGCGCCTATGGCGACGCGGCCTCCACGGTCGGCCGGCCCACGGCGATCATCGCCCGTACCGTGAAGGGGCGGGGCGTGGCCGCCGTGGAGAACCGGGAGGGCCTGCACGGCAAGCCGCTGCCGGACCCCGAGGAAGCGGTCGCCGAACTCGGTGGCGTACGGGAGATGGCCGTACCGGTCCTCGGCCCGCCCGCGGTCGGCATCGCGCAGCCGTCCCGCGAAGGCCCCCTGACCCTGCCGCACTTCGACCCCGGCGAAGAGGTCGCGACACGGGACGCGTTCGGGCAGGCGCTGGCCGCGCTCGGCACGGCCCGCGGCGATGTGGTCGTGCTCGACGGCGAAGTGGGCGACTCCACGCGCACCGAGTTCTTCGCCAAGGAACACCCCGAGCGGTTCTTCGAGTGCTACATCGCCGAACAGCAACTGGTGGCCGCCGCCATCGGGATCCAGGTGCGCGGCTGGACCCCGTACGCGTCCACCTTCGCGGCCTTCTTCACCCGCGCCTATGACTTCATACGGATGGCCTCCATCAGCCGGGCGGACCTCAACCTGGTCGGGTCGCACGCCGGAGTGGCCATCGGCGAGGACGGTCCCTCGCAGATGGGGCTGGAGGACCTGGCGGCCTTCCGCGCGGTGCACGGCAGCACGGTGCTGTACCCGTGCGACGCCAACCAGACCGCCCGGCTCACCGCCGAGATGGCCGAGGAGTCGGGCATCCGCTATCTGCGCACCACGCGCGGCAAGACCCCGGTCATCTACCCGCCCTCCGAAAGCTTCCCGATCGGCGGCAGCAAGCTGGTGCGCGCCACGGACGACGACCACGTGACCATCGTCGCGGCCGGAGTGACCCTGCACGAGGCGATCGCCGCCGCCGACCGGCTCGCCCAGGAGGGCATCCACGCCCGCGTCATCGACCTGTACACGGTCAAGCCGGCGGACGCGCAAACCCTGAGGGCCGCCGCCGACTTGACGGGGGCCCTGGTCACCGTCGAGGACCACCACCCCGAGGGGGGGCTGGGTGACGCGGTGCTGGAGGCCTTCTGCGACGGCTACCCGATGCCCCCCACGGCCCGGCTCGCCGTGCGCGACATGCCGACTTCCGCCACCCCCGCGCAGCAACTGGCCGCGGCCGGGATCGACGCGGAGGCGATCGCCGCCGCCGCCCGCCAACTGGTCGGCGCGGCGACCTGACGTACAACCGCTGTGACTGTACGAGGAGCGGATCATGAGCAACGACCGCGGAAAGCGTGTGGTGGTGTTCGGCGCCACCGGCAACACCGGCACCAGCGTCCTCCGGGCGCTCGGCGAGGACCCGGACGTCGCCTCCGTCGTGGGGGTCGCCCGCCGCATCCCCGCCTGGACGCCGCCGAAGGTGACCTGGATCCGGGCCGATATCGCGGAGGAGGCGGACGACCTGGTCCGGCCCCTCGAAGGCGCCGACGCCGTGATCCATCTGGCCTGGCTCATCCAGCCCAGCCACGCCCCGGTGACCACCTGGCGGACCAATGTCCTGGGCAGTATCCGCCTCTTCGAGGCCGTCGCGGCCGCGGAGGTGCCGGTGTTGGTGTACGCGTCCTCCGTGGGGGCGTACGCGCCCGGTCCCCAGGACCGCCGGGTGGACGAGTCCTGGCCCACCCACGGCTGGCCCGAGGCCGCGTACTGCCGCGAAAAGGCATACCTGGAACGGGTGCTGGACGCCTATGAGGGCGAGCATCCGCAGGTGAGGGTGGTGCGGATGCGCCCCGCCTTCCTCTTCAAGGAGCAGTCCGCGGCCGAGCAGCGCCGCCTGTTCCTGGGACCGTTCCTGCCCCGCCGGCTGGTGCGCCCCGCCCTGCTGCCGGTGGTGCCCGACATCCACGGACTGCTGCTGCAGGCCCTGCACACCGACGACGCGGCCGAGGCATATCGGCTCGCGATCGGCCGGGATGTGCGCGGCGCCTTCAATCTGGCCGCCGAACCCCCGCTCGACGCGCGCGTGCTCGCCGAGATGCTGGGCGCCAGGGTGGTCCGGACGCCCCGCATCGCCGCCCGCTCGGCACTGGCCGCCGCCTGGCACCTCCGCCTGGTCCCCGCCTCCCCTCAGCTGTTCGACGCCGCGCTGCGGCTGCCGCTGATGGATGCGGGCCGCGCCCGCGATGAACTGGGGTGGCAGCCGCGGCGCACCTCCGCGGAGACGATCGAGGAGTTCCTGCACGGTCTGCGGCACGACACCGGCATGGAGACGGCACCGCTGGTGGGACACGCGGCCCCGAGCCGCTGAGGGGGTACGGCTACCCGTCCTCTTCCGTGAAATCCTCCCATCGCGCTCTGACCACTCCGTCGGAGTCCGGCACGACGGCGCGCCAGTTCTCCATGGCGGAATCCTTGAGCATGAACGTGAAGCCCTCGTCGGTGATTTCGGCGAGAGAGTCCGCGCCACCCGGATAGGAACGGTAGGTCAACTCTCCGGGCGTCAATGGAGCCTTGAAGGCCGTGAAGTCGTCGTCCAGCAGATCCGCGTCGAGCCGCAATTCGGGGTCGGACACGACACACAGCAGTGAGCGAGGGCGGACGGATTCGGCCACCTCGGCGGAGTTTTCCGGGGTCACCTGGAACCATCGGTAGCCGTACGCGCCGTACGCCCAGCGCTCGCACAGCAGGGTCAGCTCCGTGGTAGCTGTTCGTACGGCGGCCCAGAATTCCGCATCGGCCGGTCTGCCGACGATCCGTGACTCATCCGCGGGTTCCGGTGCCGCGGTGCGCCATTCGAGACTCACGTCGTCGCCGTGCAGGCCCGCCATCCGGCCGGCCATTTCCGGCGTCAGAAGAAGATGCACGAAACCATTCCATCCCGATTCGATGCGCAGCTGATCCGCGCTGGTCAGCCGGCAGTAGGGACCGTGACCGGCCGCCATGCCCACGGCGAGGTCCACAGCCTCCCGCGGGCTGATCTCCAGCCCGTTGCGGAGCGCGGAGAGCTCGTCGGGCAACGGCTGGCCGACGAACAACTCGCCGACCTCGAGCCTGGCCGCGCCGCTCGCCTCGATCACGGCCCCGAGCACTCCGCGCAACTCCGCGGCGTAAGCATCCCAGCCCTCGGCTTCGCTGAGCGCGTCTCGCACGTTTTCGTCACGAGGGCCGACGGCCAGCTCGGTGACTACTTCGCGATCCACTTGAGGCCTCGTATCTCTCCATTGGGTCCGACATCCAAATCGTAGGTGCCGTCCCGGGCCGAGTCCTTGGTGGACTGGAAGGGATTTTTGAAGTTGGCGCCCTTGAAAATACCGCCCTTGTGCCCGGTCCGGTCCCAGGTGATGTAGCGCGGAAGAGTCCGCCCCGGCTTCTTGTGCTCCCAGATCGGGGATCCTCCGGCGGATTTTTTGCCGGTGTTTCTGTAGCCCAGGTACTTGGCGATGTCGTCGGACTGCTGACGTGTGATCGGGTTGCAGTTGCCGTTGTTGTGGACCAGGACCGCGGCGGTCTTCGTCAGCACATAGTACGTGTGTATTCCGCCGACCGAGAGGTCGTATGTGCGCTGCCGGATCCGCTGGTCCAGGACCGCGGTGACCCGAAGGGGCGCGCCCTTGGCGCTCCGGAGCATATTGCCGGGGCGGAGGTCGCCGGCCTTTTTCCACTGCTGTGCGTCGGCCAGCCAGAACGGGTGGTTGTCGGTCGCCGTGAGGGTGGCGGGCCCTCGGTCCGTGGCGACGGTGATCCGGGTGAAATCCTTGTCGCCGTAGGTCGTGAAGACCTGGGTCACCGGCCGTGCCGCGGTGATTCCGCGTACGGGGTCGCTGGCCGTCACCCGGTCGCCGGGGCGGATCTCCTCGATGGGGCGGCGGGTGCCGTCGGCGAGGAGCACCCGGGTGCCGGTGGGGAAGCTGTGCGGCCTGGCGCAGTTCGCGCTGTTCCGCTCCTGCTTCACCCGGTCCACGAGCCGCTTCACCTCGACCGTCGCCAGCGCGCGGGCGGTGACCAGGGTGCGGGAGGTGTACGGGATGCGGTACTGGACCGGTCGGCCGCCGTTCGCCCGGGAGCGGGCCCGGGCCTCCGCCTTCTTCTGTGCCTCGATCGAGGCGAAGGTCGGGCCGGCGCCCGGGTTGGAGCAGGACAGGTTGCCCGAGACGCTGGTGCCGGTGACGGCGAAGGTGCCCTGCTGACTCGTGCACCCGCCGGCGGACCTGCCGTCGATGGTGAAGGTGGCGTTCATGACGGCAGTGACCTTGCCGTCCACCAGGCGGCTCTTCGCGCTGGTGGTGATCTGTCCGGTGAAGCTCTGGCCGGCGGTGCAGCCCCCGGAGCCGCACTTGACCGACCCCGAACCGCTGAGCGTGAGGGAGATGCCGCTGTCGGTGGCGTTGTTGAGTTCCTTGGTCCGCTTCTCCAGGGTGTCGAGCATCGGGTCGACGTCATCCCCGGTGACCGGGGCGAGGTCCATGCCCTGGGAATCACTGCCCTCGAGAGGGCCGTCCGTCACCTCCGGGGAATCCTTGGCCGTGGTCAGGCTCACCTTGCCGGCGGCCCCGCTCGGCGTGGGTTCCGTCAGCCGGGACGGGGCGTAGGGCTCCAGGCGCAGCACTCGGTGCGGCTTCTTCTCGGTGATGAGCAGACGGCCCGCGGACGTGTCCACCGCGAGGGCCGGTGTGCCGCGCACCGTGCGGGGTGACCGAGCCGACTCGCTCGGGGCCGGGGTGCCCTCCAAGGCGTCCAGGGCCCGGGAGAGCTGAGTCGCCAGCGCGGCCGGGGACGGACGGCGTTCGACCACTTCCTTCGCCGAGTCGGCGCCGCTCCCGTACCCGGCCTCCCACGTGCCGGGAGCCTCCTTGCCGGGCTTGGCGTCCTTGTCGGGTGCGGGGTCCACCCGCCAGCGGGTGAAGGTCTTGCCGCCCACGTTCAAGATTTCGCGGTCGAGTGACTTCTGGCCGTGGCCCATGGTGCCGAAGCGGCTTCCGGAGGCGGTGACGGTGATGTCCCGCTTCGTGGTGTCGGTCGGCGAGGATTCCTCGTATCGCAGGCCGGGGGCGAGCAGAAGATTGTCGACCGCCTGCCGGAACGGCGCCAGGTTCAGCTTCGGCAGGCTCTTCCGCTTCGCCTGCGGCTCCTCCGATCCCGAGGTGTCGTTCCAGAGCAGCAGCCCGGCCACCAGCGCCAAGATCAGCGCACCGACCCCGCCGAACAGCAAGAGCCGCCCGCGCCGCCCCGAGGGCAGCAGCCGCCGCGCTCCGCCGTGCGGCCCCGGGGCCGGCGGTGGGGGCGGCGGGGGCCAGTACGGTGGGCCCGGCGGCGGTCCGTAGGGGGAGTGCTGCGGGGGTGGGTACGGGGTGCCCTGCGGGGGCGCGTACGGGGGCTCCGGCGGCGGCCCGAAGGCGTCCGGGGGCGGGCCGAACCCGCCGCCCTGCGGTGGAGGTGGACCGTACGCGCCGCCCTGTGGCGGCGGGCTCTGCGGTGACCACTGGCCGTCCGGGCGTGCCGGCTCCGTCATGACATCCCCCGTGTGCTGTCGATGCCGCCGCCGCGAGGTGATCGCGTCACCCGCGCGACTCCCTGCCCCAACTGCAGGTCAGAGAGCCCATGTTCGCAGCAACAGGGCCTGATGGCCAGGGACGCGCCCGGTGGCCCCGCGCGTCATCGAGTCGCGGACGGGGGCGGCGTGATGCACGGTGGGAGGGGCAGTTCCACGGTGAGGGGAAGGACCATGTCCAACCACATATACCGCGTTGTCGAGGTCGTCGGGTCATCGGGGGACGGCGTCGACGCCGCGATCGCGAGCGGTATCGACCGGGCGTCGAAGACCCTGCGTGAGCTTGATTGGTTCGAAGTCACCGAGATTCGCGGACACATGGAACAAGGGCGGATCGCGCACTACCAGGTAGGGCTGAAGATCGGCTTCCGGATCGAGGACACCGACTCCTGACGCCCGGCGGGCAAGGTCGCTCGTAACGCCTCGTACGGACGTGTGACCGGCCGCCCGGCCGCCCCGGTCAGGGCACCACGGTCACCGGCCAGCGCCCGGCCTTGACCAGCCGGATCGCGACCGAGCCGACGAAGCGGTGCCCCGCCTGCTCCGACGCGCCCACCACCACGGCGTCGGCCTTGAGCTCGTCGGCCGCCTGCACCAGGCCGTTGTACGGATCGCCGCGGAAGGTGTGGAACTCCCAGCGCACCTCGAAGACCCCGCGCAGCCGCTCCGCCGCCTGACGGATCTCCTGGATCAGCTCCTCGGCGACCTGCTCGGTGGTCTGGGCCACCGAGGCCCCCAGTGCCGCCCCCGCGGCCAGCACCGGCTGTACGTAGACCACGGCGAGCAGCGCGCGCTGCCGCCGGGCCAGGCCGGCCGCGTACGACGCGGCGCGCCAGGAAGAATCGGAGCCGTCCACTCCGACCACGATGACTTTCGGGCCGTCCGTTCCGCGTTCGAAGGACGCGGGGAGTTTGTCCACCACATCTGCGAGGCTAGCGCCAGGAAAGGGTAGGTGATCAACCGGCCCGGACCGCGGCGCCCGCGCCGCGACCCACCATGACCGGCACCGTACGACAGGAGAATCGATGGGCGGAACGCACCGTGGCGAGCTTCTCGCCGTCAGTGATCTGCACGTGGCCTACCAGGAGAACCGGGAGATCGTGGAACGGCTGCGGCCGGGCTCGGACGACGACTGGCTGATCGTCGCCGGGGACGTCGGCGAGCTGTTCGCCGATATCGAGTGGGCGCTGGGCCTGCTGAGCGAGCGCTTCGCCAAGGTCATCTGGTCGCCCGGCAACCATGAGCTGTGGAGCCACCCCAAGGACCCGGAGAAGTCCCGTGGCGTACGGCGCTACCAGGCGCTGGTGGACATGTGCCGGGCGAAGGGGATCGTCACCCCCGAGGACCCCTACCCGGTGTGGGAGGGCATCGGCGGGCCGCTGACCATCGCCCCGCTCTTCCTGCTCTACGACTACTCGTTCCGACTCGAGGGCCTGGAGACCAAGGAGGCGGCCCTCGCCCATGCGCACGAGGCAGGGGTCGTGTGCACCGACGAGCACTTCCTCCACCCGGAGCCGTACGCCACCCTCGACGCGTGGTGCCGGGCCCGCGTCAAGGAGACCGAGGCGCGGCTCGAGGCATGCGACCCCGAGCTGCGGACGGTGCTCATCAACCACTGGCCGCTGACCCGGCTGCCCACCCGGGTGCTGCGCTACCCCGACTTCGCCCTGTGGTGCGGCACCGAGCTCAGCGCCGACTGGCATGTGCGGTTCCGCGCCGAGACCGTGGTCTACGGACATCTGCACATTCCCAGGACCACCGTGGAGGACGGGGTGCGCTTCCAGGAGGTGTCGGTCGGCTATCCGAGGGAGTGGAAGCGCCACGGGCTGCTGCCGGAGGACCCGCTGCGCCGGGTGCTGCCGGTGCCGGTGTCCTGACCCGCCGGCATCCCGTACGCGCCCGTCTTGACGGCACCGGCGGGTGGCGCCGTACGGTCACGGCTGTGAACCCTGACGCGGTGTTCCTGCCCGAGACCTACGCCGCCGGTGTCCCGTACGCGCTCTTCGCCGAGGCGCGCGCCACCCGCCCCGTCTGCTGGATCGAGGAACCCGCGGTCGGGGCGTGGCCCGCGGGCCCCGGCTTCTGGGCGGTCTTCCGGCACGCCGACGTCAAACATGTGTTGCGCACCCCGGAGGTCTTCTCCTCCCATCTGGGTGCCACCCAGATCCGCGACCCGGATACGCCCGGCGATCTGGAGTTCGTCCGGGCGATGATGCTCAATCAGGACCCGCCGGACCACTCCCGGACGCGGCGGGTCGTCGCGGCGGCCTTCACCCCGCGCGCGGTGCGCGAGCTCCGGACGGTCATCGAGGCACGCGCGCGGGCGCTCGTCGAGGGCGTGGCACCGCGCGGCGAGGCCGACTTCGTGGAGCTCGCGGCGGATCTGCCGGTGTGGACGCTGGCCCATGTCATGGGCGTCCCCGAGAGCGACCGGGGGCTGCTGTTCGACTGGGCGAGCCGGGTCATCGGCTACCAGGACGCCGAATACGCCGCCTCCAGCACCACCGAGGCCGCGGGGCTCAGCCCGATGGCGCGCGCGGCCCTCGTCCACCGGCCGCGGTCGCTGACCCGCCCGGACGGCCGGCCGATGAATCCGCGCTCCCGCGAGGCCCTGGCCGATATGTTCGCCTACGCCCACGCGCTGGCCGAACGGCCCCGGCCCGGCACCGTGATGGCCCACCTACGGGAGGGCGGTCTGAGCCGCGAGGAGTTCGAGAACATGTTCTTCCTCTTCGCGGTGGCCGGGAACGAGACCCTGCGCAACGGCATCCCCGGCGGGCTGCTGACCCTGCTGGACCGCCCCGAGAGCCATGAACTCCTGTTGGCCCGCCCGGAGCTGACCGATTCCGCCGTGGAGGAGATGCTGCGTTTCTGGCCGCCCGTCATCGACTTCCGCCGCACCGCGACCCGCGAGGCGGAGCTGGGCGGGCAGCGCATCCGGCGCGGCGACAAGGTCGTCGTCTACCACGCCTCCGCCAACCGCGACGAGACGGTCTTCGACGACCCCGACCGCTTCGACATCACCCGCGGCCCCAACGACCACGTCAGCTTCGGCCATGGCCCGCACTTCTGCCTGGGCGCGCACCTCGCCCGGCTCCAGATGCGCGCGATGCTGCGCAGCGCGCTGACCCGTCTGCCCGGGCTGCGCCGGGCAGGCGAGCCGGCGCGGCTCACGTCCAACTTCCAGAACGGCCTCAAACACCTGCCGATCAGCTGGGAAACAGATCGCTGAACGGGTCGGCCGCGTCACCGACCGACCGGCCGAAGGGCGCGTCGAAGTCCCAGACGAGGAAGAGCAGAAAGACCATCAGCGCGCAGAACATCGCGGACATCGCCAACTCGCGCGGTGTGCGGCGGATCTGCAGCGTGAACAGCAGCCCGACCACCAGCGCCGCGCCGACGACCAGCCCGATCCAGACCACTCTGGGCATCGTCGGCCCGGCGTTCTGTGCCCGTGCCTGGCGGGCGGCGTCCACCGCGGCGACCTGGTCCACCAGCGGCTGGTAGATATGCCACTCGCGCTCGGTGCGCGGTGTGTAGTCGGTGACATCGCGCCGCAACTCGGCCAGCAGCGTGGCGCCGCGGTCGGTGAGCTCGCCCTTGTCGATCATCACCTGCCACTCCTTGGACACCACATGGTCCGCATACGTCCGGGCGTCCGCGCGGATGCGGTCGCGTACCGGCGCGGGGTAGCCGGCCGCGCGCTCGCTCACCTCGTGCAGCGCCTGCGCCTCCGTGCGCACGCCGTCCTGAGCGGCGCCGCGCGCCTCCCAGACGCCGGCGATGGCCAGGCCCAGCACGATGGCGTACACCACGCCGATCATCATGGTCATGTACTCGATGACATCGGGGGTCTCCGAGGGGTCGTCGTCCTCGGGGACCCGCCGCTGGTTGAGCAGCGTGACGGCCACGACGAGCGCACAGACCCCCGCCGTCACGAGAATCAGAATCAGCCATTCGGGCATGGACAACCTCCGTCAGGTCTCGGCGTCGGCGTCAGCCGCGCGCCCCGCGGCCGCGCGCGGCGGAGCGCGAGCGCGAACGGGGGCGCAGGGCGGCGGCCGCGAGCACCGCGGGCGCGGTGATCAGCAGGGTGAAGGTGACCAACGAGACGCCGCCGCCCGGCTTTTGGGGGGCGGGCGCGTGGTACGAGCGCAACTCCGCGGTACGGGGCGGGCCGGTCGGCGTCGGTGAGCTCGGCAGCGGCGTCCTGGGCGGCTTCTTGGCGGCCGACCGGGACGGCGCCGGGGGCGCGGTGGGGCGTGCGGGGGGCGGCGCGGCCGAGGAGGGCTTCGCGGGAGGGGTGGGCGCCGCGGTGTGGGTGGGGCGGTGCGTCGGCGTGGGTGCGGTCGTCTGCGTGGGGGTGGGCGTCGGCGTCGACGTATGCGTGGGGGTGGGGGTCGGCCTGGGGGTGTCCGTCGGCGTCGGCGTGGGCGTAGGAGTCGGCGTCGGGGTCTTTGTGGGGGTGGGCGTCGGCGTCGGACACCACCCCGGCCAGATCACGTCGAGACCCGGAATGCGCACCTCGATGTGGAGGTGGATGCCCCCGTGCGGGCCATGTGCCGAGTGGTCGGGCCCGTCAGCCCCGGCCCGGTCCGCCTCGGCCACGGGGCCCGCCCCCGCCGAGGCGAGTACCAGGGCCGTGGCGAGAATCCCTGAACGCAACGTGCGTTGCCATCGGTTCACGACCGAGATCTTCGGCTGATCGGACCCGTTACAGCCGTATGCCCGCGTGGATTCCCCCGAATAGGTGAATTTGCGCGGAATCCGCCCGTCCGGGCTGTGGCTCTGTCGTGCTGGGCGCCCGGCAGGGCCGCGGCCTCGAACAGCGGCATTGAAAGCGCGAAACAGCGGCCTTAAAAGACGGTCACCGCGCGTCCTTGAGCCGCGCTCGGTCCAGGATCGGGCCGGTGTCCACGCCGGGCGGCAGGGTGCCGAAGGCGTGGCCCCAGTCGCCGTCGAGCCGCGAGGCGCAGAACGCGTCCGCCACCGCGGGGTGGCTGTACCGCACCAGCAGACTGCCCTGCAGGACCAGCGTCATCTGCTCGGCGAGGCGGCGGGCGAGCAGCTGCGCCCGCTGTGGATCGGCGAGCTGCGGCAGCAGATCGCGGAGGCGGGCGACGGCCGCGTCCAGCCGCGCATCCGCCCCGGCGGCGGTGTCCACCTCGGCCAGGAAGGCGTCCAGCGCGCCCGACTCGCGGCCCAGCGCGCGCAGTACGTCGAGGGCCGCGACATTGCCCGAGCCCTCCCAGATCGACAGCAGCGGCGCCTCCCGGTACAGGCGCGGCATGCCGGAGTCCTCGACATAGCCGTTGCCGCCCAGGCACTCCAGAGCTTCGGCCGCGTGTGTGGCGCCGCGCTTGCACACCCAGTACTTGCTCACCGCCAGCCCCAGCCGGCGCAGCGCCGCCTCCGACTCGTCCCCGGCCTGGGCCCGGTCCAGAGCCGTCGCCAGCCGCATCGCGAGCGTCGTGGCGGCCTCCGACTCGACGGCCAGATCGGCGAGCACATTGCGCATCAGCGGCTGGTCGATCAGCTCCGCGCCGAACGCCCGCCGGTGCTCGGTGTGGTGCAGGGCCTGCCGGAGCCCGGCCCGCATGCCCGCCGCCGAGCCGATCACACAGTCCAGCCGGGTCACATTCACCATCTCGACGATCGTGCGCACCCCTCGGCCCGGCTCCCCGACCCGCCAGGCCACCGCGGCGTCGTACTCGATCTCGGAGGAGGCGTTGGAGCGGTTGCCGAGCTTGTTCTTGAGCCGCTGCAGCCGCATGGCGTTGAGGCTCCCGTCGGGCAGCACACGCGGCACCAGGAAGCAGGTCAGGCCCTCGTCGGCCTGGGCGAGGGTGAGGAAGATGTCGCTCATCGGGGCGGAGGTGAACCACTTGTGACCGGTCAGCAGGTAGCTGCCGTCCGACTGCGGGAGCGCCCGCGTGGTGTTGGCCCGTACGTCCGAGCCGCCCTGCTTCTCCGTCATCGACATACCGGCGATCAGCCCCCGCTTGCCCAGCGGCGGGCGCAGCCCGAAGTCGTAGACGCGGGCGGCCAGCAGCGGCTCGTAGGTGGCAGCCAGCTCCGGCTCGGCGCGCAGCGCCGGGACCGCGGCGTACGTCATGGAGATGGGGCAGCCATGGCCCGGCTCGGCCTGCGCGAAGCAGTAGAACTTGGCCGCGCGCACCAGATGCGCCCCCGGCCGGGTCTCGGTCCAGGCGGCGGCGTGCTGCCCGCCGGCCACGGCGGCGGCCATCAGCTGGTGGTAGGCCGGGTGGTACTCGACCTCGTCGACGCGGTGGCCGTACCGGTCGTGGGTGTGCAGTACCGGAGGGTGCTCCTCGGCCATCCGCGCCCAGTCCTGGACCTCGGCGGACCCGGCCAGCGCGCCCAGCTCCCGCACCTCTTGCTCGCCCCAGCGCCCTCCGTCCCGCCGCAGGGCCTCCAGCAGGGCCGGGTCGTCGGCCGTGCTGAAGTCGATCAGCGGCGGGGCCTGGTTGAGGACTTCATGCGTGGCACCCATGGCGTCTCCTCGTGTGCGGGGGCCCTGCTCTCTTACACTTCCATCATGCTTGACGAAGAACTGTAATGGATAGGGTTCGGGCACATATGGACGACACCCGCGACACTCGCGATCCCGCTGAACCCCGTGCCGCCGCTCCCAGCGCCGCCGCCGGAAACGCCGCCGCCGGGGCGCTCGCGCTGCGCCCGCTGACGGCCCGCTCGATCGTGCTCAGCACCCTGCTCGGCCACCATCCGCCCCAGCTGCCCGCCCGCGCCCTGGTCCGCGCAGGGGCGCTGTTCGGCGCCGCGGAGGGCACCGTCCGGGTCGCGCTCACCCGTATGGTCGCGGCCGGCGACCTCGAGCAGAGCGGCGGCGCGTACCGGCTCACCGACCGCCTCCTGGCCCGCCAGGCCCGGCAGGACGACAGCCGCGCCCCCCGTACCCGGCGCTGGGACGGCGGCTGGGAGATCGCGGTCGTCACCTCCGACCGCCGCGCCGCGCCCGAGCGGGCCGCGCTGCGCCAGGCCATGGCCGCCCTGCGCCTGGCCGAGCTGCGCGAAGGAACCTGGCTGCGCCCCGCCAACCTGGTACGGCCGCGCCCGGCCGTCGCCGCCGAGCAGTGCGCGTGGCTCACCGGCGCGCCCGAGGGCGACCCGGTCCGGCTCGCGGCCTGGCTGTGGGACCTGGACGGCTGGGCCGCCCGGGCCCGGCTGCTGTCGGCGGCGCTGGAGCGGGCCGACGGACCGGCCGAGCGGTTCACCGTGGCGGCCGCGGTGCTCCGCCACCTCCTGGCCGACCCGGTCCTGCCCACCGGGCTGCTGCCATCCGACTGGCCGGGCGCCGATCTGCGCCGCCACTACGACGCCTTCGAGCGCGAGCTGCGGGCCCTGCTGCCCCAATACGCGGGGGACTGACCCCGGGAACCCCGGGGTGCTTCAGGCCGACTCCCGCAGGACCAGTTCGGTCGGCAGGACCAGCGACGGCTCGATCTGCTCGCCGGAGGCGAGGCGCAGCAGTTGATGGGCGAGCCGCCTGCCGATGTGAGCGATGGGCTGGCGGACCGTGGTCAGCGGCGGATCGGTGTAGCGGGTGGTCTCGATATCGTCGAAGCCGACCACGGCGACGTCGTCCGGCACCCGGCGGCCCGTCTGCCGCAGCGCCCGCAGCACCCCCACCGCCATCAGGTCGGAGGCCGCGAACACCGCGTCGAGACCCGGCTCTTCGCGCAGCAGCTCGCGCGTCGCGGCCACGCCCGACTCCTGGGTGAAGTCACCGACGGCGACGGTCGCGGGCAGCCGCGCCTCGTCCAGCGCCGCCCGGTAGCCGGTCAGCCGGTCGATCCCGGCGACCATGTCCTGTGGGCCCGCGACGGTGGCGATCCTGGTGCGCCCGGAGCGCACCAGATGGCGCACGGCGGCGGTCGCGCCCCCGACGTTGTCCACGCCGACGTACGGCAGGGACACCGGGCCGAGCAGCCGTTCGTTGGAGACCACCGGGATGCCCATGCGGGCGAGGGAGGCGGGCAGCGGGTCGGCGCCGTGTACGGAGGCGACCATGACCCCGTCGACATGGCGTGCCAGGGCGAAGCGCTCGATGCGGTCCCGGCTGGCGGGGGAGCGGGCCATCATCAGCACCAGCTGCTTGTCGGCCTCCTCCAGCCGCTGGCTGACCCCGCGCACCACGCCGGGGAAGAACTGGTCGTCGGAGAACACCCGGCCCGGCTCCTCGGGCAGGACGAGCGCGAAGGAGTCGGTGCGCTGGGTGACCAGGCTGCGGGCCGCCTGGTTGGGGACGTAGCCCAGCTCCCGGATGGCCCGCTGCACCGCCTCGCGGGCGTCCTCGCCGACCCTGGTGGAGCCGTTGACGACGCGGGACACCGTGGCGCGCGAGACGCCCGCGTGCAGCGCCACACTCTCCAATGTCGGCCGGGTCCGGTGCATGTGCGCGATACCTCTGTTCTCCGTCGCTCTCCGCCGAGCCGCTGGTCCGTGCCGGTCGGTCGTCACAGCATGGATCACCCGGTGTAGCGGACGGCACCCTTCGGCCGAACTGTCATCGGCTGACGGCTCCCGGAGCAACGTGGACGGCTCCCGGCGGCGCCCACTCAGGGCGCGAGGACGCGGGCGCGGCAGACGGAGGGCGAGCCCCAAGCGGCGCGCAGCGCACGGGCTTTACGGAGCCACAAGGACAGGTCGTACTCGTCCGTGTAGCCGATCGCGCCGTGCAGTTGCAGCGCGGTCCTGGCCGCCGCGTACGCCGCCTCGCCCGCGGCGACCTTGGCGGCGGCGACCTCCGCGCCGGCCCGGCCGGTGCCGTCCGCAAGCGCCAGCGCGGCCCCGTACAGCAGCGGCCGGGCGAACTCCAGGGCGACGAGGACGTCCGCGAGCTGGTGCTTGACCGCCTGGAACGAGCCGATCGGGCGGCCGAACTGGGTGCGCTGCCTGGCGTATGCCACGGTCCGCTCCAGCAGCGCGAGCCCGGTGCCGAGTGCTTGGGCGGCCGTCGCGAACGCGGCCCAGTCCGCGGCGCGCGCGGCCGCCGCCGCGACGGCCGGGCCGCTTGCCAGCGTCTCCCCGCCGCCGAGCGGCCGGGCCAGCCGCCTGGCCGGATCCAGCGAGGGCTGCACCGGCCCGTGCCCCGGAGCCGCCCGCAGCCGCTCGCCCTCGACGGCGAACACCGCGTCGGCGGCGTCCGCGTCCAGCGCGTACGGACCGCCCGCGGGCGCCGCGAGCGTGACCATCGCCTGCCCCGCCGCGATGCGCGGCAGCCAGTCCTTCGCCGCCGCCGCTGCCGCGTCGCCGCGCTCGGCGAGCGTCGCGAGCAGGACCGCCGCGGCGGCCGTCTCGACCAGCGGCCCCGGCACCCCGTGCCGGCCCGCCTCGACGTATGCCACGGCGAGCTCCACCGGCAGCGGTCCCGCGCCCTCGTACGCCTCCGGAATGGCCAGCGCGAACACCCCGGCCTCGCCCAGCCGCCCCCACACCGCCCGCCCCGGCTCGCGCTCGCCTCGTGCCCAGGCCCGTACCGCCCCCGGGGTCCCGGCGGCGGAGAGCATACGGTCCAGGGTGTGGCCGAAATCCTTCTGCTCCTGGTCCAGCAGGAATCTCATCCGTACCGCCCCTTCATCGCTTGTCCCGGCAGGGGACCCCGCCTCATCTGCGGCCCTTCGGCAGTCCGAGCAGCCGCTCGGCGATGATGTCGCGCTGGATCTCGTTGGTGCCCGCGTAGACCGGGCCCGCCAGGGCGAAGGTGTAGCCATCCGCCCAGGCGCCGCGCGCGGGCGCGTCGGGGGCGGAGTCGGCGAGTTCGCCGTGGGGTCCGAGCAGGTCAAGGGCCGTCTCGTGGAGGGCGATGTCCAGCTCGGACCAGAAGATCTTGTTGAGGCTCGACTCGGCGCCCAGGGAGCCACCGGCGGCCAGCCGGGAGGCGCCCGCGTAGGCGAAGAGCTCATACGCGCGGGCGCGGATCACGGCGTCGGCCACCCGGTCGCGCAGCGCGGAGGAGACGTCGGCCGCGGGGTCGGCGCAGGGGTCGGTTTCGGGGGTGGTGTCCGCGGCCCGTTCGCGCCACAGCGCCGCCAGACGGCGCGCGGCCGCGGTGAACCGCCCCGGGCTGCGCAGGGTCAGCCCGCGCTCGTTCCCTGCCGTGCTCATCGCCACGCGCCAGCCGTCGCCCGGCTCGCCGATCACATCCTCGTCGGGCACGAAGACCTGGTCGAGAAAGAGCTCGGCGAAGGCGGGCTTGCCGTCGAGCCGGCCGATGGGGCGCACGGTCACGCCCGGCGCGCGCAGCGGGAACATCAGATACGTGAGTCCGCGGTGGGGAGCCGACGCCCCCCGGTCGCTGCGGAACAGGCCGAAGGCACGGTCGGCGAAGGCGGCCCGGGACGACCATGTCTTCAGGCCGTTCAACAGCCAGCCGCCGTCGGTGCGTTCGGCGGTGGAGCGCAGGGACGCGAGGTCCGAACCGGATTCGGGCTCGGACCAGGCCTGCGCCCAGATGACCTCGCCGCGGGCCAGCGGCGGCAGCACCCGGGCCCGCTGCTCCGCCGTGCCGTGCTCGAAGAGCGTGGGGGCCAGCAGGCTGATCCCGTTCTGGCTGACCCGGCCGGGCGCCCCCGCCGCGTAGTACTCCTCTTCGAACAGCAGCCACTCGATGAGCGACGCGCCCCGCCCGCCGTACTCATCGGGCCAGCTCACCGCCGACCATCGGCCCGAGGCGAGCGTCCGCTCCCAGCCGCGGTGGGCGGCGAAGCCCTCGGCGGTCTCCAGGGACGGCAGGGGCTCGGCGAGCACATGGGCCGCGAGCCACCGCCGCGCCTCGTCCCGGAACGCCTGCTGTCGCTCGGTCAGGTCCAGATCCACCGGAGCTCCCGCCCCCTCCCCGTTCCCTAACAAGTGTTTGGTAGGTTACCGTGGCGCCGTGATGGACAACAAGGCGGACAGCAAGGCGGGCAACCAGGCCGACCGAGTGCCCTACGTCCCCGGCCACGGCCTCCTCACCGGCCGTACGGCCGTCATCACGGCCGCGGCGGGCACCGGCATCGGCGGCGCCACCGCGCGCAAATTCCTCGAGGAGGGCGCCCGCGTCGTCATCGGCGACGCCCACGCCCGCCGGCTGAAGGAGACGGTCACGGTGCTCGCCGGGGAGTTCGGGGCGGACCGGGTCGCCGGGACGGCCTGCGATGTGACCGAAGAGGACCAGGTGGCCTCGCTCCTCGACCTCGCCGAGGAGGCCCACGGCCGCCTCGACGCCGTCGTCAACAACGCCGGGCTCGGCGGCACCGCCGAGCTCACCGAGATGACCGACGAGCAGTGGCAGAAGGTCATCGACGTCACACTGGGCGGCACCTTCCGCTGCACCCGCGCCGCGCTGCGCCGGATGAAGGCCGACGGCCGCGGCGGCGTCATCGTCAACAACGCCTCCGTCGTCGGCTGGCGCGCCCAGGCCGGCCAGGCCCACTACGCCGCGGCCAAGGCCGGCGTGATGGCCCTCACCCGCTGCGCCGCCGTCGAGGCCGCCGCCTACGGCGTACGCGTCAACGCGGTCGCGCCGAGCCTGGCCATGCATCCGCACCTGGTGAAGGTGACCACCCCCGAACTGCTCGCCGAACTCACCGAGAAGGAGGCGTTCGGCCGATACGCCGAGCCGTGGGAGGTGGCCAACGTCATCGTCTTCCTGGCCAGCGGCTACTCCTCGTACATGACGGGCGAGACGGTGTCCGTCAGCAGTCAGCACGCGTGAGGCGGAAGGGCCGGAGAGGCGGGACAGTGACAATGGTCATGTGCCGAAGACCAGCGACAACAGCAAGAAGACCACCGTGACCCCGTCCCCCCAGCGACGCCGCGAACTGCTCTCGACGGCGGCGGAGGTGTTCGCCGCGCACGGGTACAACGCGACCACGGTGCGCCGCATCGCCGACGAGGCGGGGATGCTCGCGGGCAGCCTCTACTACCACTTCGACTCGAAAGAGGCGATGGTCGACGAGATCCTCTCCACCTTCCTCGACGAGCTCTGGGCCGGCTACGAGGCCGTGCTCGGCGCCGGGCTCGGCCCCAGGGAGACCATTGAGGCGCTTGTCACCGAGTCCTTCCGGGAGATCGACCGGCACCGGGCGGCGGTCGCCATCTACCAGAAGGAGTCCAAGCACCTCTCCGCCCAGCCCCGCTTCGGCTATCTCACCGTCTCGCAGCGGAAGTTCGAGGAGGCATGGCTGGGCACGCTCGAGCGCGGGGTGGCCGAGGGGGCCTTCCGCGCCGACCTCGACATCCGGCTGGCGTACCGCTTTCTGCGCGACACCGTCTGGGTCGCCGCCTCGTGGTATCGGCCGGGCGGACAGCACAGCCCCGAGGAGATCGCCCGCCAGTACCTGTCGATGGTCCTGGACGGCATCACCCCGCGGGCCTGACCACCGGGCACACCGGGCTTCACACCGGGCTGAAGGAGCGATCATGGCCGAGGCATACATCGTCGAAGCGGTACGGACCCCGGTCGGCAAGCGGAACGGCGGACTGGCGTCCGTCCACCCGGCCGACCTCGGCGCGCACGTCCTGCGCGCCCTGATGGAGCGCTCCGGCGCCGTCCCGGCGGCCGTCGAGGACGTGGTCCTCGGCTGCCTGGACACCGTCGGCCCACAGGCCGGGGACATCGCGCGCACCTGCTGGCTGGCCGCCGGGCTGCCCGAGGAGGTCCCGGGCGTGACCGTCGACCGGCAGTGCGGCTCCTCCCAGCAGGCGATCCACTTCGCGGCCCAGGCGGTCCTCTCCGGCACCCAGGACCTGGTGGTAGCGGGCGGTGTGCAGAACATGTCGATGGTGCCCATCGCCTTCGCCAGCCGCCAGGCGACCGTCCCGCTCGGGCTGACCGAGGGCCCCTACGCGGGCTCCGAGGGCTGGCGGGCGCGCTACGGCGACCGGCCCGTCAACCAGTTCTACGGCGCCGAGCTGATCGCCGAGAAGTGGGGCATCACCCGCGAGGCGATGGAGGAGTTCGCGCTGCGGTCGCACCAGCGGGCGATACGCGCCATGGACGAGGGCCGCTTCGACCGCGAGCTCGTACCGTACGGGGAGGTCACCGCCGACGAGGGGCCGCGCCGGGACACCAGCCTGGAGAAGATGGCCGGCCTCAAACCGGTCATGGAGGGCGGCCGGATCACCGCCGCCCTGTCCTCCCAGGTCTCCGACGGGGCGGCGGCGATGCTGATCGCCTCCGAACGCGCGGTGCGCGAACACGGCCTGACGCCGCGCGCCCGCGTCCACCACCTCTCGGTGCGCGGCGAGGACCCGATCCGCATGCTGTCCGCGCCGATCCCGGCGACGGCGCACGCGCTGAAGAAGACCGGCATGACCATCGACGACATCGACCTGGTGGAGATCAACGAGGCCTTCGCGCCTGTGGTACTGGCCTGGCTGCGGGAGTCCGGCGCCGACCCGCAGAAGGTCAACGTCAACGGCGGCGCCATCGCCCTCGGCCACCCGCTGGGCGCCACGGGCACCAAGCTGATGACCACCCTGCTGCATGAACTGGAGCGCACGGGCGGGCGATACGGCCTGCAGACGATGTGTGAGGGCGGGGGCCAGGCGAACGTGACGATCATCGAGCGGTTGTGAGTGGGAGCAACCCTACGGTCGACGGACGGAGTCCGGCGCAGGCGCCCGAAGCCCGTGAGGCCCCCTGGGGCCGAGCGGTGCGAGGGGGCCGTGCGGGATGGGTCGATCATCGAGAGGGTGTAAGCCGGCCCAGGACCTCCGCCGCCTCCGCCATCACCCGCTCCACCAGCTCCGCGCACGACGGCAGGTCGTCGATCACCCCGGCGACCTGCCCGGAGGCCATCACCCCGCTGTCCGTACGGCCGTCCACCATCGACGCCTTCAACAGCATCGGCGTGTTGGCGGCCAGCAGCACCTGACTCCAGGTCAGCTCCTTGCCGTGCTTCAGCGCGAGCCCGTCGCGCACCATCCGCGCCCAGCTCAGCCCGGACAGCCGCCGGAAGGCCGCGGCGTGGCGCAGCGCTCGCGCCAGCGCCGCGGCGCGCCCGGAGCGTTCCAGGGAGGCGACCAACTCGCTGCGGAGCATCCGGTGGGGGAGCCCGTCGACCGCCGTGGTGACGGTGACGTCCGTGACCGACGCCGCCAGATAGCGGGCCTTGACCGCGTCGGGGACCGTGCTGTCGGAAGTCAGCAGAAAGCGGGTGCCCATCGCGACCCCTGCCGCTCCATACGCGAGCGCGGCCACCAGACCGCGTCCGTCGAAGAAGCCGCCGGCCGCCACGACGGGGATGTCGACCGCGTCCACGACCTGGGGCAGCAGGACGGCGGTGCCGACGCTCCCGGTGTGGCCGCCGCCCTCGCCGCCCTGCACCACGACCGCGTCCGCGCCCCAGGCGGCGACCTTCTCGGCGTGTCGCCGCGCGCCGACGGACGGGATGACGACCACGCCCGCGTCCTTCAGCCGGGCGATCAGCTCCCGCGTGGGGGCGAGTGCGAAGGACGCGACCCGCACCCCCTCCTCGATGATGATCCGCACCCGTTCCTCGGCGTCCCCCGCGTCCGCCCGCAGGTTCACGCCGAAGGGCGCGTCGGTGCGCGACCTGACCTCCCGTACGGCCGACCGCAGCTGGTGCGGGGTCATGGTGGCGGAGGCGAGGATGCCAAGCGCGCCGGCGCCCGCGGTGGCGGACACCAGTCGGGGCCCGGCCACCCACCCCATGCCGGTCTGCACGATCGGATGGCGCACGCCGACGAGCTTGGTCAGCGGGGTGTCCATCAGGCGGGCACCTCCCGCTCGCGCAGCCCCTCCGGGTCGATGACCTCCCGGATCAGCCGCAGCTCCGCGCCCGTGGGCTCGCGGGTGTACGGGACGTCGTCCGCGATGTCGAGCGCGAAGCCGGTCGCCTCCCGCACCCGCTGGGCGGTCACGCCCGGGTGCAGGGAGCGCACGCGCATGGTGCGGTCGGGCGTGGCGAAGTCGAGTACGGCCAGGTCGGTCACGACGCATGGGATGCGGTGGTAGCGGGTGGCGGACGGCCCCGCGGCGGCCGCCCGGTCGTAGCCGACGCCGCAGACCATGTCGACGCGTTCGACGAAGACCCGCGGGGAGTGCCGGGGCACCCAGTAACTCGTCGGGTTGTTCAGCGTGTTGACGGGCGCGCCGCGCACGCCCAGTAGCTGCCGCCGGGGCCGCTTCCAGTCGCCGACGCAGCTGATGTTCTGGTTGCCGTGCCGGTCGAGCTGGCTGGCGCCCATCATCACGTGCCGCTTGCCGCCGCTCACCAGCGACAGATGCTGGCGGTAGGGCAGCCAGCCCTCCACCACCCCCGGCTCGGCGCCCAGCAGCATGGCCTCGCCGTCCGTGAGCAGCAGGTCGGGCGCGAAGGTGAGCCGGGCCAGCTGGGCGCCGATGCGCGGCACGGTGCCCATGGGGGCGGCCAGGACCTCGCCGTCGCCGCGCCATGCCTCCGCGCAGGCCACCACGCAGTACTCGGCCCGGGTGACCGTACTCATGCGCCCTCCTTGGCGAATGCCGCCACCGCGGTCTGGTACGCGTCCTCGTCGCCGGACAGGAAGCGCTCGGTGAACTCCCGCCACGCGCCCGGGTCGGCGGCGGCCTTCGCGTACGCGTGCTGGAACGCCTCGTCGCGCCCGTAGTCGGGGGCGCAGGAGGTGAAATGGGCGCCGTTCGGGATCTCGATCACGCCGGTCACCGAGTGGCGCTTGACCAGCAGCGTCTGTGGGCCGCCCGCGTCCGCGAACTCCGCGCTGTCCACGACGCGTTCGCAGGAGACATACGCCGTTTCGGCCGCCTCGCAGAACAGGTCGTCGAAGTACGGGTCCGGGCCCAGATACTGAGCGTTGCCGTATATGTCGGCCCGGTTGAGGTGCACCAGCGCGGCGTCCAGCCGCAGCGCGGGCACCGCCACCAGCTCCTCCCCGTCCTCGTACGGCGAGGTGACCGTCCGCAGCCCCGGGTTGACGGTCATCACGTCCGAGCCGAGCCCCGCCCGCACCGGCATGAACGGCAGCCGGTGGACGGCGGCGGTCAGCCCCCACATGAACATCGCCTCGTCCAGCTCCACCAGTTCGAGGTCTCCGCGCTCGCGCGCCGCCCTGAAGTGCGGTTCGAGCGGGATCGAGTCGAGCGTGGCGAAGGCGGCGACCAGCTTGCGGATCTTCCCGGCGGCGGCCAGCAGCCCGACGTCCGGCCCTCCGTACGAGACCACGGTCAGATCGGTGACCGGCGAGCGCAGCAGCGCCCGCACCAGCGCCATGGGCTTGCGCCGCGACCCCCAGCCGCCGATGCCGACCGTCATACCGCTCTCGATCCGGCCCACGGCCTCCTCCGGGCTCATCCGCTTGTCGGTGGGGCTCAACGCCGCTCACCCGCCTCAGCGGAAAGGCCGGCAGAAGGACCGGAGGAGGGGCCGGACATGAACGCCTCGCGGTGCCGGTCGGCGATGCCGCTCAGGTTGGCCTCGAAGGTGAAGCCCTGCTCGAAGCGGTAGCTGCGGCGCACATCGACCGGGTCGATGCCGTTGATCGCGGCCTTGGCCAGCCGCAGCAGCGCCCCGTCCTTGGCGGCGATCTCGCGGGCCAGCTCCAGCGCCGCGTCCGGCAGCTCCGCGCGCGGTACGACACGCCACACCGAGCCGTGCCGGTGCAGCTCCTCGGCGGTCACGGTGCGCGAGGTGTAGTACAGGGCGCGCATCAGGTGCTGTGGCACCAGCCGGGCCAGATGGGTGGCCGCGCCCAGAGCGCCCCGGTCCAGCTCCGGCAGCCCGAACGTCGCGTCGTCGCTCGCCACGATCGCGTCGGCGTTGCCGACCAGGCCGATGCCGCCGCCGAGGCAGAAGCCGTGCACCGCGGCGACGACCGGGACCTGGCAGTCGTAGACGGCGGCGAACGCCTCGTAGCAGCCGTGGTTGGCGCCGATCAGGGCCTGGTGTCCCTCGGTGCGCTGCATCTCCTTGATGTCCACGCCCGCGTTGAAACCCCGCCCGGCGGCGGCGAGGACGACACAGCGCACATCCGGGTCTCTGCCCGCGCCGCGCACGGCGGATGCGAGCTCGTACCAGCCCTGCACGGGAAGGGCGTTGACCGGTGGGAAGTCCACGGTGACGACGGCGACGCCCGCGTGTGGGGCGGAGGTGGAGACACCCATGAGCAGATCCGCTACCTTTCCACCAAACATTTGTTAGGCGAGAAGGTAGCAGCGCTCGGGGCGCAGCGGGAGGTGTCACGTGGCCATCACCATCGACCTGTCCGGGCGCGTCGCGGTCGTCACCGGAGGGACGCGGGGCGTGGGGGCGGGGATCGCACGGTCGCTGCTCACCGCGGGCGCCGAAGTCGTGGTCTGCGCCCGCCGGCCAGGGGACCGGCCCGTCGAGGCCGCGGGCCGCACGGCCCGCTTCCTGCCGCTGGACGTGCGCGACGCGGACGCCGTCGGCGCCTTCTTCGAAGGGCTGCGCGGCTCGTACGGCCGGCTCGACCTCCTGGTCAACAATGCCGGAGGCAGCCGGTTCGGACTGCTCGCCGACTCCGGGCCGCGCCACGCGGCCCGCGTCGTCGAGCTGAACCTCATCGCCCCCCTGACCGTCTCCCACGCCGCCTACGAGGTGATGCGGCATCAGGAGCGCGGCGGCTCCATCGTGATGATCGGCAGTGTCAGCGGGACCCGCCCGTCGCCCGGCACCGCCGCCTACGGAGCCGCCAAGGCGGGCCTCGCCAACCTCACCCACTCCCTGGCCGTCGAGTGGGCCCCTGCGGTCCGGGTCAACACCGTCGTACTAGGCATGGTCCGCACCGAACTGTCCCATCTGCACTACGGCGACGAGGCCGGGCTCGCCGCCGTCGGCCGCACCATCCCCCTCGGGAGGCTGGGCGAACCGGACGAGGCGGGCGACGCCTGCGTCTTTCTCGCCTCCGACCTCGCCGCGTACATCAGCGGCGCCGCCCTGTGCGTCCACGGCGGCGGCGAGCGCCCGGCGTTCCTCGATGCCGCCAACGTCAATGAGCAGGAGGACCCAAGATGACCGGACTGTGCGCCGGACGCGTCGCCGTCGTCACCGGAGCGGGCCGCGGCCTGGGCCGCGCACACGCACTGGCCCTCGCCGCCGAGGGGGCCAACGTCGTCGTCAACGACCTCGGCGTGGCCCTGGACGGCGCGGCGGGCCAGGGGAGCCCGGCCCAGGATGTCGCCGACGAGATCCGGGCGCTGGGCGGCGAAGCGGTCGCGCACGGCGGCGACATCGCCACCACCGACGGCGCGGCCTCCCTCATCGCCACCGCCCTCGACACCTACGGCCGGCTCGACGCCCTCGTCAACAACGCCGGCTTTCTGCGCGACCGCATGCTGATCAACCTGGACGAGGACGACTGGGACGCGGTGCTGCGCGTCCACCTCAAGGGCCACTTCCTGCCGCTGCGGCACGCCGCCGCCCACTGGCGCGCCGAGACGAAGGCGGGCCGCGCCCGGGCCGCCCGCGTGGTCAACACCAGCTCGGGGGCGGGGCTGCTGGGCAGCGTCGGCCAGGGCAACTACTCCGCCGCCAAGGCCGGGATCGTGGGGCTGACCCTCGTGGCCGCCGCCGAGCTCGGCCGCTACGGCGTCCAGGTCAACGCCATCGCCCCGGCCGCCCGCACCCGGATGACCGAGCGGGCCTTCGCCGAGACCATGGCCGCCCCGGACCAGGGCGGCGCCTTCGACGCGATGGCCCCCGAGAACGTCGCACCGCTCGTCGTCTGGCTCGCCTCCGCCGACAGCGCGGGCGTCACCGGCCGGGTCTTCGAGGCCGAGGCCGGGCGTATCACCGTCATGGAGGGCTGGCGGCCGGGCCCGACCGCCGACAAGGGCGCCCGCTGGACCCCGGCCGAGGCGGGCGACGCCGCCCGGAAGCTGCTCGCCGCCGCGGAGCCGCCGCTGCCGGTGTACGGGGCGTCATGAGCTCGCCGCGACCTTCGGTGCACATCCCGCGTGGCGCAGGGCCGCCAGGAAGCGGGCGGCGAAGACGGGGTGGCCCGCGGGCGCGGGGTGCAGCCGGTCCAGGCCCTCTGGTTCCAGCAGCAGCCGCGTACAGCTGGGCCCGAACACCTTCGGACCGTGGATGTAGTGCAGATTCGTATCCCCGTGCGCACGCAGCAGCTCGACCGCGCGCCGTATGTGCGCCCGGCACTCGCGCATCGTCATACCGGAGGGCCCCGGCACCTCCTCCCGCTCGGGCGCGACGATGTTCGACATCACGGCGAACGGGGTCGTGGGATGCCCCTCGCGCACCGTCGTGACGAAGCCGACCAGCGCCGAGGCCAGCGAGTCGCGGTTGTGGCTGCCCAGCGCCTGGATGTTGATCCCGACGCAGACGGTGAGCACATCGGCCGGCAGGTCCCGCATCAGCCGCGCGGTCATCGGCTGAAGCTGGCAGGCCGCGCCCAGCGCCAGTGAGGTCAGCTCCCAGCCGGCGCGCCGGGCCACCAGGGCGGCCCACGTCCGGCTCGGGGAGGCCGCGCCGCGCCCCTGCGAGATGGAGCTGCCGTAGTGCACCCAGCGCGGCCGCCCGACGCCGCCGTCACGCTCGACCGCCGCGCCCGCGTCCAGCGCCACCTCGCACAGCCGGAACTGATGGTAGAAGGGCAGCCACAGCTCGACCGCGGCCATCCGCCCCGGCAGGCCGTCGACCCGGAACTCCGCGTCCCCGCCGTGCGTCTGGAGCTCGACGGTGGCCGAGTGCCGCCCCTCGCAGAGCACATCCAGCCGCGCCACCTCCGGCGGGCCGTTGAGCTTCGGAGCGGGATCCGCCTGATAGCGGCAGGTCAGCCCGGTGCTGTCGGTACGCAGGCCCACCCGCACCCCCGACGGCATCGCCGCCCGCCCCAGCCCGCCCTCGGGCAGATACAGCGCCGCCTCCGGATGCGGCAGCCGCCACGGCGCGGTCCAGCCGGGGCCCCGTTGCAGCGATACCGCCCCCCGGTAACACAGCCGTGGGTCGTCGTGGGCCAGACGCACGCCGCACTCTCCTCCGCTTTCCGGCTCGGGGAAGGGCGCGCACCCCGCCCCACCGCGGGCGCACCATGCCCCACACCTCGCACATCGTGCCACGGAGCGCGGCCGAGGCCGACTGGAAATGCATCGCGGACGGACCCTCCGCTACGACAGACTGACGCGGTGCCTACGCGGAGGGGGTGGTGCGATGCCGTGGCCGCGGCGACGCAAGCGACAGGCCACTGACGAGACATCGGAGTCCGAACAACTGCTCTTCGGCGGACGGCTCCGGTACGACATGGGATTCAGCCGCTACGACGACGCCTATCTGCATCTGTCGTTGTGGGCGATGGCTCGCAGGCTCCCGCGCCTGGTGGGCTCCACCGTACGGCTCGCCTGGGCCGCCGACCGCAGGGCGCTGCAAACGGTCGCGGCGGCGGAGATCGGCCAGGGGATCGGCCAGGCGTTCAGCCTGGTCGCGGTGAACGACGCGCTGGCGGCCCTGCTGTCCGACGGGGCGACCGCCGACCGGCTGCACAGCGCACTGCCGTCGCTGATCGTGGTCGGCGTGGTGGCGGTCCTCGGCGCGCTGCTGGCCTCGGCCTCGACGGCCGGGACCGGCCGACTCGAGCCGAAGGTCGAACGGGTCGCGACCGAGCGGTACTTGGAGTGCGCGGCCCGTGTGGAGCTCTCCGCCATCGAGGACGCGGAGTTCCACCGGCTGCTGGACTCCGCCCAATACGGGGCCTCCTCGGCCCGGCGCATGGTCAAGTACTGCGTGGCGGTGGTCAACGGACTGCTCGCCGTCGTCGCCGCCGCCGGAGTGCTGACCGTTCTGCACCCCGTGCTGCTGCCCCTGCTGGTGCTCATCGCCCTGCCGCGCAGCTGGAGCTCGCTGCGCATCGCCCGCCGCCGCTATCTCTCCTTCCACACCATGATCGAGCACGCCCGCGCGGGCCATCTGCTCAGCCGGCTGCTCACCGAGCGCGAGGCGGCGCAGGAGGTCCGGGTGCACGGCGTCGGCGGCTTCCTGCTGCGGCACTTCCGCCGGATGTCGGAGTCCGCGGAGGCGGAGCAGACCCGGTTGGCCGACGCCGCGGCCGGCACCGAGCTGATCGCCGCGACGCTCACCGGCGCGGCGACCCTCGCCACCTACTCGGCGCTCGCCGGGCTGCTGCTCTCCGGCGGCATGGAGCTGTCCGTCGCGGGCACCGCGGTCATCGCGATCCGCACCGGTTCGCAGAACCTGTCCACCCTGGTGCTCCAGCTCAACCAGCTCTACGAGGAGATGCTGTTCGTCCAGGACCTCGACCGGCTGTGCGAGGACGCAGAGCGGTACGCCATCCCCGAGGGCGGGCTGCCGCTGCCCGAGGAGCCGGAGGAGATCCGCTTCGACTCCGTCTCCTTCACCTATCCCGGCAGCGACCGGCCCGCCCTGGACAAGGTCAGCCTCACCATCCCCGGCGGAGGCGTGGTGGCCCTCGTCGGCGAGAACGGATCCGGTAAGTCCACCCTGGTCAAGCTGCTCGCCGGGCTCCATCTGCCGGACTCGGGGCGCATCCTGTGGGAGGGCACCGATATCGCGGAGGCCGACCGCGAACAGCTCTTCTCCCGGATCGCCATGGTCAACCAGGACTTCAAGCGCTGGCCGTTCACCGCCAAGGCGAACGTCGCGATCGGCAGCCCGCAGAGTCCCATCCGTGCCGAAGCCCTGGACCGCGCGGCGGCCTACGCCGGGGCCGACGACATCGTCGCCGGGCTGCCGCACGGCTGGGACACCCTGCTGGCCCGGGAGTTCCGCGGCGGCCACCAGCTCTCCGGTGGCCAGTGGCAGCGGCTCGGCATCGCCCGCGCCCGCTACCGCACCGCGCCCGTGCTGCTGGTCGACGAGCCCACCTCGGCGCTCGACGCCCGCGCCGAGCTGGCCGTCTTTGAGCAGATCCGCGCCCTCGCGGGGGAGGGACAGACCGTCGTGCTGATCACCCACCGGCTGGCGTCCGTCCGGCACGCCGACCTCATCCACGTCCTCCACGAGGGGCGGCTCGCCGAGTCGGGCACCCCCCAGGAGCTGCTGGACCGGGGTGGCATCTACGCCGAGCTGTTCCATCTGCAGGCCTGCCAGTACGACCTCAGCGGGCCGTGACCACCCCATGTCCGGCGAGGCCGGAGAGGAGGCGATCCCTGCGGCGCATGGCCTCGGCCGGGTCGCGGACGTCGGCGCTCAGCATCCCGAGACGGTCCACCAGCTTCTCGACCGCCGCGTTCTGCGCGGGGGAGCGGTCGGGGAGCAGCGGGGACTCGAAGCCGTGCTGCCACACCCTGGCGATCGCGTGGTCGTTCTTCCAGCGCACCTCGCGCAGGGTCTCCAACTGCAGTTGGGCGGCGGTGCGGCTGTCCATGCCGTGGTGGGTCCAGTCCTCCGCCTCGCCGTCCAGGTCGAACACCTCGAGACCGAAGCGGTCGGCCTCCTGCCAGATCGGCATGGTCTCGTCGTTCATCATGAAGACGTAGAGCGCGAACTGGCCGGAGTACTCCGACACCAGGAACCGCCTGGTGTCCTCGAAGAGTTCGGGGGTCTCACCGGGATAGCCGACGATGAACGAGACGAAGGAGTGGATCGAGCTGTCCCGCAACAGCTCGAAGGCCATCCGGTTGGCGCGCGCCTTGACCTGTTTGTGCATATAGCCCAGCGTGGTGTCGTTCATCGACTCGAAGCCGATGGACAGCGCGCGGCAGTGGGCCCGCTCCAGATCGTCCACGACGCTCCGGTCGCGGATCGAGTTGGCGCGCGTATACGCCTCCCAGCCCACGTCCGCCTCCGCCAGCAGCGGCAGCAGCGCGCGCAGCCGGGTCGGCGGCACGGTGAAGGTGGAGTCCAGGGCCTTGATGTACTCGGCGCCGTTCTCCCGGCGGTAGCGCAGGAAGTCGTCGGCGATCTTCTGGGCCGACTTGTAACGCCACTTCGGCGACGCGGCGGGGAAGGAGCAGTACTTGCAGCTGAACGGGCAGCCCCGCATGGACTCGTAGGGGACGACCGGGAGCGTACCCACCGGGCCGGGCGAGGGCAGCGCGTCCAGATCGACGTACTCGATCCTGGTCATGCGCACCCGGTCCGTATCGGGGTCGCGCCACACCAGGTTGGGTACATCGGCGACATCGCCCTTGTTGCGCAGGGCGCGCAGCAGAGCGGGCAGGGCGGCTTCGGCGTCACCGCGGACGATGTACCGGACGAAGGGGTGCTCGGTCAGGATCCGCTGGAACTTGAGGTTGCTGTACTGCCCGCCGAGCACCAGGACCGCGGTGGGGAATCGTTCCTCCACCCAGGCGACGGCCTTGGCGAGGGTGCGGCGGTCCCAGATGAACGTGGTCGAGAGCAGCACGATGTCCACGTCGGTCGGGGGTTCCACCGCGGACCCGGTCCAGATCCGCTCGATCGGGAACACCTCGTGGTCGACCCCGGCGGCCAGCAGGATCGACTGCAGGGTGAAAGTGGTCAGATGGGGCGCTTTGCCCGGCTCGGCTTCCTCCCCGGCGGGGGCAGTGAGGCGTACGGAGCTGACCGCGCGGGCCCGGCCGCCGGCGCGCCTGGGGCGCAGCAGGGGCCGGCCCGTTCCGTCCGCCGTGCGCAGGAGGGAGAGGTCGAACACGTTGGGCCGCCCGGCGGCCGCGCGGTGGCCCTCGGGGGCCAGTAACGCCTGGAACGAGGAGCCCTCCAGAAGCTTCTTGTTCGGTACTTCCGGCCCCATGCCGGAGATCAGGAGAACGTTCATCGGCTTCCTCCCCGGGAAGTGATGTGCTGTCGTGATGCCTTCAGCGCGGGCGTGACTCCTTCAGCGCAGGAAGGCCCTGACCGTCGCGGCGATGCCGGCCTCGTCGAGCCCATGGGCGCCCGGCTCGGTGTCGTGCCAGGGGAGGCCGAGGGCGCGGAGCCGGTGCGGGACGTTGACCAGGGTCTCGGCGACACAGTGCGCCGAGGTCCCGGCCAGACAGGGCTCGACCAGGACGACATCGGCCCGGTCGGCGGCCAGCACCGCCGTGCGCAGGCCGACCGCGTCGAAGGGGCGGATGGTCGAGGCGTAGAGGATGGTCAGATCGAGACCGGCGGTGGCGCGCACCACCGCGTCCAGCGTGGGGCCGACGGCCAGCACCACACCGCCCGCGCCGAGCCTGACGACCTCGAACGACCCCGAAGCGCCGCCGTGCGGCTCGGCGTTGCCCTGCTCGGGCAGTCTGAGGTACGTACTCCCGTCACCGGCCACGGCCTCCCGCATCAGCCGCCCGACCTCGTCGGGGTGTCCCGGCACATGAACGCTCCAGCCGGGGAGCGCGGCGAACAGCGCCACGTCCTGTGGCGCGGTGTCGTACGAGGCGCCGTAACCGACCAGCACCGTACGCGCCTCGGGGCGGCCGAGAACCGGCCCGAGCTGTTCCAGCACGCGCTCGACGGGCGCAGCGAGATCGATGGGGACCGATCCGGCCAGGGCCGAGAGCGTGTCCGGATCCCAGCCCTTGCCGAATCGATCGAGAATTGGTGACGGCGGATCCGAAAGTCGAGTCATGCCCGGTCCTCTCGTGAATACCGTTCGGGCTGCCGTGAGAATGGTGCGATCCGGAGTGTGGCGTGGAGCAAGTAAGGGCGGCGTTAAATATTCAACCTTTAATTACTTGCCCATTCGTTTACTGTATTGATGCCTTGGCTAGGGATGCGCACGAGGCGGCCGGGGTTACGGTGATTGACCGTCAGGAAGGTTGCGGCGGAGGGGATTTCAATGGCTGGATCACCTGGCGGAAGCCCGCAGTTCGTGCATGTCATCGCAGGGCCCACCGGCGTCGGGAAGAGCGCGGCCGCCACCGCGCTGGCCCGGATCACGGGCGCGCCGATCGTGGTGGCCGACCGGATCCAGTGCTTCACCGACCTGGCCACCACCAGTGCCCGGGCCGGCGAGGAGACGGTCGAGGTGGAGCGCTCCTGGCTGGGCGACCGGACCGTCGCCGACGGCGACTACCCGTCCGAGGAGGCGGCGGACGCGCTCGTCCGCAGGCTGGCGGAGCTCGGCGAGCGCCATCGGTTCGTGATCGTCGAAGGCGGTTCCATATCGCTGCTGCGGGATTTCGCGGAGCGGCTGCCGGATCTCCCCTACCGGCTGACGGTACGGCTGCTGCACATCCCGGACCGGGAGGGATATGTGGTCCGGCTGGCGCGCAGGGCGCGCCGGATGCTGGCCCCAGGGGGATCGCGGACCAGCATGCTCGAAGAGCTGGCCGCCCTGTGGGAAAGTCCGGACCACCGCTTCTTCGCGGCATCCGTCAACGGGCTCGAAGCGATTCTGGAATGGTGCGCCACGTATTCGGTGAGGGTGGAGTCCCTGGCCTCATATGAGCTCTCCGAAGCACAACTGGAGAAGATGGCGTGGATGGTGGCGGAACGCCATGCCGAACACGGAATTCTGCAGGAAAGAATCTTCTCGAAAGTTTTCGACGGAATGCCTTCGGCCGTTTATGGCCCGGCGTGAGCGCGGACGCGCGGCTGCGCCGGATCACGGTTTTCTGCGGGGCCTCTTCCGGCTGCCGCCCGGTCCATCTGCGGGCGGCGGCCGAGTTCGGCCGGGCCGTGGCCGAGGCCGGGCTCGAGCTGGTCTACGGAGGGGCTCGGGTGGGCCTGATGGGGGCCGTGGCCGACGCCGCCCTGTGCGGGGGCGCCGCTGTCACGGGCGTCATCCCGCGGCACCTGGCGCGCCACGAGATCCGCCACACCGGTCTCACCCGGCTCCTGGTCGTCGAGGACATGCATCAGCGCAAGGCGCGCATGGCGGAACTCGGCGATGCCTTCGTCGCCTTGCCGGGCGGGCTCGGCACCGCCGAGGAGTTCTTCGAGGCGCTGACATGGGCTCAGATCGGGCTGCACGACAAGCCGTGCGCCGTCCTCGACACCGACGGCTTCTACCAGCCCCTGCTCGCCTTCCTCGCCCACGCCGCGGCCGAAGGGTTCGTGTCGCGCCGCGACGTGGACGGCATCGTGGTCTGCGAGCGGCCCGGGGACCTCCTGCCCCGGCTCGCCGCGCGCGCCCGCTCAGCCTGCTCGGCCTGCTCAGATGGAGACGCCGTGTGAGCGCAGATAGGCCAGCGGATTGATATCGGAGCCGTAACCGGGGCCGGTGCGGATCTCGAAGTGCAGATGCGGACCGGTGGCGTTGCCCGTCGAGCCGCTGCGGCCCACCTGCTGGCCGCCGCCCACCTGCTGGCCCGCCCGGACGGACAGCTGCGACAGATGGGCGTACTGGCTGTACCGGCCGTCCGGGTGCTGGATGACCACCTCGTAGCCGTATGCGTCGGCCCACCCCGCCGAGACCACCCGGCCGGCACCGACGGCCTTGACCGAGGTGCCGATGCCCACGGGGAAGTCGATGCCGGTGTGATAGCCGCTCGACCAGCTGCCCCCGGCCGCGCGGTACGCCGTGCTCGGACCGACCCCGCTGACCGGGGCGGTGAACTCCGAGGTGCCGGCGGGCTTCTTGGCGGCGGGCTTGTGGGGCGTCCGGTGGTGGCGGTCCGGCTTGGCGGCCTTCGACGGCCGCTCGGCCTTCGGCTTCGCCTTGGCTTTGGGCTCGGCTTTGGGTTCGTGCTTCGCCTTGGGCTTGGCCTTGGCCTTGGCCCCGGAGTCGTTCAGAGAGAGCTTCTGACCTGGGAAGATCAGATCCGGGTCGCCGCCGACGGTCTCGCGGTTGGCCTGGTAGATCGTCTGCCAGCCGCCGTCGACATCGTGCCGCTTGGCGATCCGGGTCAGCGTGTCGCCGCTGATGACCACGTACGCGCTGTCCTTGGCCGGTGTGCGGCCCGGGAGGCTGGTGGGCGTCGGCGTGTCGCGCTTGGTCTGCGGGGTGCGGTCGGCCTGCTGGTGTGTCGTCGCCGACGCGCCCGCGGCCTTGGCCCTGGGCGCGCTCTGCGGGGCGGCGTCGGCTCGGGTCAGGCCGGCCCGCCCCGAGCAGTTCGGCCAGGCGCCGGGGCCCTGGGCGTCGAGCACCTTCTCGGCGACGGCTATCTGCTGGTCCTTGGTGGCCAGGTCGGCCCGGGGTGCGTACGCGGACCCGCCGTACGCCTCCCAGGTGGACTGGGTGAACTGCAGGCCTCCGTAGAAGCCGTTGCCGGTGTTGATGTCCCAGTTCTCGGTGGACTCGCAGTGGGCGACCTTCTCCCAGGTCTCCCCGGAGGCCGCGCCCGCCCCGGCCGCACCGACCAGCGGCAGGGCGATACCGGCGCCGCCCGCGGTGACGCTGAGCGAGGCGCGGGAGATGCGGTTGGGCTTGTAGCGGCGGTGGCGTCCGCGTAAGGCCATGGACGGCTCCTTCTCATGCGCCTTCGCGGCGCGCTGCCGGGCGCGCCAAAGATTAAGGGTGTGGATTTCGCCACATCAAGAGGGAGTTGGGGCACGGTTGAAGGCCGCAACGCGCTGCGCTGCGGCCTCACCGCTGGAGAGTGACGTGGATCACATTATTTCGGTCGGTGTTGTGGGTGGAACGGAGTGTAGTGATTTCAACAGGGCGTGGTGACAGCGGAGTTGCGCGCCCCTGGCGCCGGTGGGTGCGCCCCGAGACTGAGCGGGGAGGAGGGCGACCCGGCGCTCAGCCCCTACGCCCGGACCGCGAGCGACAGCGCGAACCGCCCCTCGCTGTCGGTCCACCACCGCCGCGGCTGGAGCCCCGCCGCGGTGAGCTCCGCCCGCACCCGCTCCTGGCGGAACTTCGCGGAGACCTCGGTGCGGATCTCCTCCCCGGCCGCGAGGTGCACCGCGAGGTCCAGCGCCGGGATTTTCGCGGTGATGGCACTGCGGGCCCGCAGCCGCATCTCGATCCACTCGTGCTCGGCGTCCCACAGCGCCACATGGTCGAAGTCCGCCGGGTCGAAGTCCGCGCCCAACTCCCGGTCGAGGACGGCCAGCACATTCTTGTTGAACTCCGCCGTGACGCCCTGAGCGTCGTCGTACGCGGCCACCAGCGTGGCCTCGTCCTTGACCAGGTCGGTGCCCAGCAGCAGCGCGTCGCCGGGCGCCAGCAGGGCGCTGACCGAGGTGAGGAACCCGGCCCGCTCAACGGGCAGCAGATTGCCGATGGTGCCGCCGAGGAACGCCACCAGGCGCGGGCCCGGCGTACCCTGCGGAAGGGCAAGCCCCTCCAGGAAGTCGGCGACGAGCGCGTGCACCGTCAGCTCCGGATGCTCGGCGAGCAGGGCGCGCCCCGCGAGGGTCAGTGCGCTCTCGCTCACGTCCACGGGTACATAGGCATGCAGATCCGGCAGTGCGCGGAGCAGATGGCGGGTCTTCTCGGAGGAGCCGGAACCCAGCTCGACGAGGGTACGGGCGCTGGTCGCGGCGGCGATCTCCGCGGCCCGGGCGACCAGGATCTCCCGCTCCGCGCGGGTCGGGTAGTACTCGGGCAGCTCGGTGATCCGCTCGAACAGCTCGCTTCCGCGGGCGTCGTAGAACCACTTCGGCGGCAGCTGTTTGGGGGTCCGGGTAAGCCCCTCGGCCACATCGGCGCGCAGCGCGGCGGCTGTGGCGTCGGCGGGCAGGGTACGGGTGATGGTGAAGGGGCTCACAGGGAAGCCTCCTTGAGTGCGGTGAGCTGAACATCGGAGCGGGTGGCGGTGAGCAGGGTGCGGTCGGGGACGTCGGTCCAGCGCGGGTCGTCGTCGTACGGCTCGGAGGCGACCACCACGCTGTGACCCGGATCGGCCAGATAGCTGAGGGTGTCGCCCCAGGTAGTGGCGGCGATGGTCTCGCCGTCCGTGAGCAGCAGATTCAGCCGCGACCCGGGCGCCGAAGCGGCCACTGTGCCGGTGGTCTCGCCCAGTGCCGCGGGCAGGTCGTGGCCCAGGCGCAGCCGATGCAGCGTGAGCGCCCACAGGAACGCCGCGTCGCAGCGCGCCTCCAGCCGCAGCAGATCGGCGGGCGGCAGGGTGGTGACGAGGTCGGCCACGGAGTGGGGCCAGTCCTCGACCCTGCCGTTGTGGCTGAACAGCCAGGCCCCCGAGGCGAAGGGGGCGGCGCCCGCCTCCCCGTCGGCGCTCGCCTCCGAGGCGTTGCGCACGGCGGCCAGCAGCGAGCCGGTCCGGATCACCCGGGCCAGATCGGTGAACGACGGATCGGCCCAGATGGGCCCGGCGCGCCGGTAGCGGGCGGCCACCGGGTCACCCTCCGCGTACCAGCCGACGCCGAACCCGTCGGCGTTCATCCGGCCGTGCCGTTGCCGCCGTGGCTCGTACGACTGGCGGTACAGCCCGTGCGGGGGCGCGATGAGGAGTTCCCCCACGGGGGTGTTGGGTCCGAGATAGGCGAGATGCCGGCACATCGGCATCACCCCCTTCCGGTTCACGCTTCCCCGGGCGCCGCGTCGCGCGCGGTGCGGAAGCCCGAAAAGATCTGACGGCGTATCGGCAGGTCCCAGTTGCGGAAGGTGCCGCGGCAGGCGACCTGGTCCACGGCGAAGGAGCCGCCGCGCAGCACCTTGTACGCGTCACCGAAGAAAACCTCCGAGTACTCGCGGTACGGAAAGGCCCGGAACCCCGGGTAGGGCAGGAAGTCGCTGGCCGTCCACTCCCATACGTCGCCGATCAGCTGCCGGACGCCGAGCGGCGAGGCACCGCGCGGATAGCTGCCGGCCGGGGCCGGCCGCAGATGGCGCTGGCCCAGGTTGGCGTGGACCGGGGTGGGGTCGGCGTCGCCCCAGGGGTAGCGCCGGGACCGGCCGTCGGCCGGATCGTGCCGGGCGGCCTTCTCCCACTCCACCTCGGTGGGCAGCCGCCGGCCCGCCCAGCGGGCGTAGGCGTCGGCCTCGTACCAGCTCACATGCACCACGGGCTCATCGGGCAGCACCGGCTCCGTCACGCCGAACCGCCGGCGCAACCACTGCCCGCCCTCGCGCCGCCAGAACAGCGGCGCGGTGAGGCTGTGCTCGCGGATGTGGCGCCAGCCCGCCTCGGTCCACCAGCGCCGCCGCTCGTAGCCGCCGTCCTCGATGAACCGCGCGTAGGCGCCGGCCGTGACCGGGGTGGTGTCCATGAAGAAGGCGGGGACCACCCGCCGGTGGGCCGGGCGCTCGTTGTCCAGGGCCCAGGGCTCGGTGGAGGTGCCCATGGTGAACGAGCCACCGGGGATCAGCACCTCCGCCGGCAGCGCGGTGCCGTTCGCGGTGTCCGGCGGTGGCGGGGCGGTGAGCGCGGCGGGCCCCTGGCGCAGCTGGTGGGTGATGAGCATCGTCTCGTCGTGCTGCTGCTCGTGCTGCGCGATCATGCCGAACGCGAAGGCGGCGTCGACCAGCGGCCCGCCCCGCAGCGGGATCCGCTCGAGCACATCGAGCACCCGGCCGCGTACATCGGCCACGTATCCGCGGGCCTCGGCGGGCGGCAGCAGCGGCAGCGAGGGCCGCTTGGCGCGCGGGTGCTCGAAGGCGTCGTACACCGAGTCGATCTCGGGCCGCAGCGCCTCCTGCCCGGCGACCGCGCGCAGCAGCCACTGCTCCTCCTGGTTGCCGATGTGGGCCAGGTCCCAGACCAGCGGTGACATCAGCGGGGAGTGCTGGGCGGTGAGGTCGTGTTCGTCGACGCAGGTGGTGAGGGTGCCGGTGCGTTCGCGCGCGCGCCGCAGCGCCGCTGTGGCGCTGCGGCGCAGCGCCTCGGGGTCGGTGTCGGGGCCGGGAGCGGTCATGGCCGGTACTCCTTCCCGGTGACGGGGGTGAGCAGATCGTCGGCGGGACACCGGCCGCGGGCGACATAGCGGTCGGTGAAGGCGGCGACGGCGGAGGTGATGGCGGGGGAGGCTCCGAGCCGGGGCAGCGCCTCCAGGGCCGTGGTGAAGCAGACGGTCGCGGCGGCGCGCAGTTCGGGGTCGGCGAGGGCGTGGCGGGCGGCGGAGCGCCACAGCGGATTGGCGGGCGCGGGCTCCGGGCCCGCCGTTTCGGCGAGGGGCTTCACCACGCGGTAGACGGTCTCCGTCGCCTCAGGGTCGTCGAAGAGGGCCACGGTGACGGCGAGCGGGACGATCCAGCCGTCGTCGCCGCGCTGCGCGTCGATCATGCGCAGCTCCAGATGGCCGCGGGGGCGTACGGGCGGGAAGAGGGTCGATATGTGGTAGTCGAGGTCGTCCCGGGTGGGCGGCCGGGGCGCGCCGGTGCGGACCCAGTCGCGGAAGGTGAGCCCGTACGGCACGGCCCACGCCTCCTCGCCGTCCCGGATGGCCATCACGGGCGCGTCCAGCACATACCCGGCCCAGGCGGCCCGCAGGTCCGGGCCGGCAGGTGGCGCCAGCGTCCGGCCCGGGTCCATCGCGGTCCACAGGGCCTGCCGCGTCGAGCGGTAGCCGGTGGGCGCGCCCTGGCGCAGGGGAGAGTTGGCGAAGGCGGCGGTCAGCACGGCCCCCAGCAGGTGGGCCAGCCGCCAGCGCCGCCCGACGCCGAGCGGTCCCGGCTCGTCGTGGCCGGCGTCCACACACACCTGCACGGAGGCGGTGTTGCACATCATGGAACGCCCGGCCGGTCCACGGCGGTCGAAGTAGCTCTCCATCGTGGCGTAGCGGGGAGTGGCGAGAAAGCGGCGTGGCGGGCGCCAGGGGTCGTGCCCGTGGCCGGCGATGCCCAGGCCGAGGCGGGCGAGGAGCGGGCGTACGAGCGCCAGATCGGCGGCGGCGGACTCCACCAGGGCGGTGAGCGAGCCGGCCGGGAGGGAGCTGAGCTCCAGCTGGCCGCCCGGTTCGAAGGTGAGGCTGGACCGGAGCGGCAGTTCGCGCAGTGCGGTGACCGCGGCCTCCAGCCGGGCGGTCTCCACGGGGTGTGCGGGGTGGTGCACATCGTGTACGAGCCATTCGAGCTCGACACCGAACCGCCGGGGCGGTCCGGTCTTGAAACAGATGCCGCGTATTCGGGCCTCTGTCTCGGCTTCGTTGATCGCCTGGTTGTCGGGCACAGTCGTCATCTCCCGTCCCGTGTGGATGGGCTCGGTTCGCGCGCCTTTTTGGGCTGCTACGAGCCGCGTTGCCGCTGCCCACCCTCACCTGTCGGTGGCGTCTGACTCAAGGGCCCATCCAGCCTCAGGGCCCGTCCAGCGTCGCACAAGAGTGCATCCGTCGCCCGGCGGAGTGATCCGGACGCGCCCCGCCGGACGGTTCCGCTGGTCGTACCGACTGGTTAGTATGCGCTCGGCGCGGGGACCGCGCCCCGACCGACAGGGCGTGGGAGGCCACCGGTATGCAGGCATGGCGAGTGCACGAGACGGGCGAGCCGCGTGCGGTGATGCGGCTGGAAGAAGTGGCGGAGCCGGCCGCCGGGCCCGGACAGCTGCTGCTGCGGGTCAGGGCCGCCGACGTCAACTTCCCCGACGCCCTGCTGTGCCGCGGCCAGTACCAGGTGCGCCCGCCACTGCCGTTCACCCCCGGCGTCGAGGTGTGCGGCGAGGTCCTGGCCGTCGGCGAGGGCGCGCAGGGCCGCCCGGGCGACCGGGTCATTGCCACCCCCGCGCTGCCCACCGGCGGCTTCGCCGAGACCACGGTCGTCAGCGCCGCGGCCGCGCTGCCCGCGCCCGACGCGCTGGACGACGCGCAGGCCGCGGCGCTGCACATCGGCTACCAGACCGGATGGTTCGGCCTGCACCGCCGGGCCCGGCTGCAGCCCGGCGAGACGCTGCTCGTGCACGCCGCCGCGGGCGGCGTCGGCAGCGCCGCCGTCCAGCTGGGCAAGGCCCACGGGGCGCGGGTGATCGGCGTGGTCGGCGGCGAGGACAAGGCCAAGGTGGCCCGGGAGCTCGGCTGCGACCTGGTGATCGACCGGCGGCACGAGGACATCGTGGTGGCTGTCAAGGAGGCCACCGGCGGACGGGGCGCCGATGTGATCTACGACCCGGTCGGCGGCGACGCGTTCGCCAAGTCGGTCAAGTGCGTGGCCTTCGAGGGCCGGATCGTGGTCGTCGGTTTCGCCAGCGGCGTCGTCCCCCAGGCCGCCCTCAACCACGCCCTCGTCAAGAACTACGCCATCCTCGGCCTCCACTGGGGCCTGTACAACACCCACGACCCCGCCGCCGTCCGCGCCTGCCACGACGAGCTGACGCGCCTCGCCGCCCAGGGCACGGTCAGCCCCCTGGTCAGCGAGCGGGTGCCGCTGGACGCGGCAGCCGACGCCGTCCAGCGCGTCGCGGACGGCACCACCACCGGCCGCGTCGTGGTCGTCCCGGGGCAGCGCCAGGGGGAGGGGCGATGAGTACGACCACGGAGCGGGTGACCGCCGACGGACTGCGCGACCAGGTCAGGCAGCTGCTCGCCGAGCACCCCGTGGCCACCACGGCCAGGCTGGACTTTCTGCGGGCCCGCTTCGACGCCGGACTCGCCTGGATCCACTACCCGGTGGGGCTCGGCGGGCTGGGTGCCCCCCGCTCCCTGCAGTCCGTCGTGGATGCCGAACTCGACGCAGCGGGCGCGCCGGACAACGACCCCCGCCGCATCGGCATCGGCCTCGGCATGGCCGCACCCACCATCCTCGGCTTCGGCACCGACGAGCAGCGCACCCGTCTGCTGCGCCCCCTGTGGACCGGTGAGGAGGTGTGGTGCCAGCTGTTCAGCGAACCGGGAGCCGGCTCCGACCTCGCGGCCCTCGGCACCCGGGCGGTGCGCGACGGCGACACCTGGGTGATCGACGGGCAGAAGGTCTGGACGTCCAGCGCCCACCTCGCCCGCTGGGCGATCCTGATCGCCCGCACCGACCCGGACCTGCCCAAGCACCGCGGTATCAGCTACTTCATCTGCGATATGACCGACCCCGGGGTCGAGGTACGCCCGCTGCGCCAGATCACCGGCGAGGCGGAGTTCAACGAGGTCTTCCTCACCGGCGTGCGCATCCCCGACAGCCGGCGCCTCGGCGAGGTCGGCGAGGGCTGGAAGGTCGCCCAGACCACCCTGATGAACGAGCGCGTCGCCATCGGCGGCGGCCGCGTCCCCCGTGAGGGCGGCATGATCGGCCGGATCGCCACGGTCTGGCGCGAGCGGCCCGAGCTGCGCACCCACGATCTCCACCAGCGGCTGCTCGGGCTGTGGGTGGAGGCCGAGGCCGCCCGGCTGGCGGGCGAACGGCTGCGCCAGCAACTCGCGATGGGCCAGCCCGGCCCCGAGGGCTCGGCGATGAAGCTCGCCTTCGCCCGCCTCAACCAGGAGATCAGCGGCCTGGAGGTGGAACTGCTGGGCGAGGAGGGCCTGCTGTACGACGACTGGACGCTGCGCCGCCCCGAGCTCGTCGACTTCACCGGGCGCGAGGCCGGCTACCGGTATCTGCGCGCCAAGGGCAACTCCATCGAGGGCGGCACCTCCGAGGTGCTGCTCAACATCGTCGCCGAACGCGTCCTGGGCCTGCCGTCCGAGCCGCGGACCGACAAGGACCTCCCGTGGAAGGACCTGCCCCGATGAGTACCCCGGACAAGCTCACTTCCGAGGCCGATCTGCTCTACTCCGAGGCCGAGGACGATCTGCGCGCCGCCGTGCGGTCGCTGCTCGCCGACCGCTGCCCGCCCTCCGCCGTACTCACCGAGGCGGAGGGCCGCCGCCCGTACGACCCCGCGCTGTGGCGCTCGCTCGCCGTGGAGATGGGGACGGCCGGGCTGCTGGTGCCCGACAAGCTGGGCGGACAGGGCGCCACCGCACGGGAGGCCGCCGTCGTGCTGGAGGAGCTGGGCCGCTCGGTCGCCCCCGTTCCCTATCTCACCAGCGCCGTGCTCGCCGTCTCCGCCCTGCTGGGCTGCGACACCGACGAGGAGCAGGTGGCCCGGCTGCTCGGCGGGCTCGCCGAGGGGAGTGCGGTCGGCGCGCTCGCGCTGCCGCTGTCCACCGCGCCCGGCGGCGCGCCGCCCGCGACCGTCACCGCCGGCGCCGACGGCGCCCTGAGCGGCCGGGTCGGCGGCGTGGCGGGCGCGGTCGGGGCGGATGTGCTGCTGGTCCCCGCCGAGGGCCCGGACGGGTACGGGCTCTACGCCGTGGACCTCGACACCCCAGGCGTCACCGGCGTTACCGGCGGCGTCACCGTCGAGCCGCTGACCGCGCTCGACCTCACCCGGCCGCTCGCCGCGCTCCACTTCGCTCAGGCCCCGGCCCGCCGCCTGGCCGGGCCCGACCGCGCCCGGGCCGCCGTCGGCCGGGCCCTTATGGCGGGGGCCGGGCTGCTCGCCTCCGAGCAACTGGGTCTGGCCGAATGGTGTTTGGCGGAGACCGTACGGCACACCAAGGAGCGCCATCAGTTCGGCCGCCCCATTGGTTCGTTCCAGGCGCTCAAACATCGATTGGCCAGGCTCTGGCTGGAGCTGGTCTCCGCCCGCGCCGCGGCCCGGCACGCCGCCGACGCGCTCGCCGCGGACGGCCCCGAGGTCCCCATCGCGGTGGCGGTCGCCCAGTCGTACTGCGCGCGGGTCGCGGTGCACGCTGCCGAGGAGTGCGTGCAACTGCACGGCGGGATCGGCATGACCTGGGAACATCCGGCGCATCTCTACCTCAAGCGGGCCAAGAGCGACGAGATCGCGCTCGGCACCCCCGGCCACCACCGCGAGGCGCTGGCCGGACTGGTGGACCTGCCCGCCTCCGTCGGCTGAGCAGCCCCGTTCCCGGGGCCGCGCGTGGCGCTTCGCGCGGCCCCGGGAGCGGCCGTGGCGTGCCGTCCGAGGGCGGCCGGGGCGTTCGCACCCGTGATCGGCACTCGTATGGAGCACCGCGATGGCGCGGGTCAAGGGCATAACTGGGCGAAACTGGCGGCCGGATTCCGATCCTCATGAAGCGCCTGAGGAGGCTCGCCATGGCCATTTCGATCTCCGTGGTCCTACTGCTGCTGATCCTGGCGGTGGTCTTCCTGCGGAGCGGAGGGCTGCGTATCTCCCATGCGCTGGTCTGCGTCACGCTGGGCTTCTACCTGGCCAGCAGCAGCATCGCGCCCACCATCTCCGAGGGGCTGGCGGCGACCGCGGACGTGGTCAGCAGCGTCCGGCCCTGACCGGCGGGTCGCGCGGGCTCAGCGGCGGTCGTCCGGCTGGGACGGTACGTCGGGCTGAGACCGTACATCGGGCCGGGCGCGGCTGAACACCGCGATCCCGTTGGGGACCAGTCGCTCGGTGCCGCCCGAGGGATGGTTGCGCACGGTCAACCGCCCACCGTCCGCCTCCCGCGCCACGAGCGTCGAGGAGCCGCCGCCGTCGAGGTTGACCACATCGTCGGCGCCGAGGCCCAGCATCACATCCGCGAGCTCGCTGAGGGTCAGCCCGGCGCGGTAGGCCATCTCGCCGTCCAGCACCAGCAGATACAGCCGATGCCCGCGGTCGCCGATGCCCGCCGCCGTGCGCACCGCCCCGGTGACCGGGTCGAGCCCCTTCAGCCTGTGGCGGTCGCGCACGACCGGAAAGCCGCCGAGCGCGAAGGCGAACCGTGGGCCGTGCGTATCGCGCAGCCCGTAGTCGAAGCGCACCGGGTCGCCCACCCGCAGCTCGCGCAGCGCCCGCGCCCCCGCCTCCCGCCCCACCAGGACGAACGAGTCGGCCTCGATCGGGCCCTTGCCGGGCATGACCGCCCGCTCGGCGACCCGGCCCTCACGCACCGTCACCTCGAAGGTCTCCGCGCTGCAGGGCGCCGACCGGGCGGTGTCCACACCGCAGGTGGCCCGCACCCGGGACGCGCTGCCCCAGTCGGAGGTGTACGCCCCGATGCCGTCCACGGCCACCGCGTACTGGTTCAGCCCGCGCAGCGGCCGGGTGCCCCGCCCCTCCGCCGTCACCGTGCCGCGCAGGGTCAGCCGACCCACCCGGGCGATCCGGTCGGCGCCGACCCCGATGACGTCCTCGGTGGAGGTGCCGAGCGGTGCCGCCGGGCCGAACCGCTGGCCCTGGGGCACCGCCGACTTGAGCGGCAGCCCGCCCGTGACTTCTGGGCCCACCGCGGCGCCCGTCGCGTTCACGCCGGGGTGCTGGGTCTCGGTGATGTCGAAGAAGTCGCCATTCACGGCGGCGATCGCGGAGCGCTCGGCGGCCATCGTGGAGACCCGGGCGCGCGAGGCGACCGCGTCGGGGTGGAGCAGGTCGAGCGAGACCTCAGGCTGCCGCAGATCGACGGTGAGCAGATGGCCCAGCGCCGTGCCGTGCGAGGTGGCCAGTGTGAACTGGCGGTACTCCACGCCGGGCGCCAGCGCGGTGTGCTCCAGATAGCGGGGCGCGGCGTGAAGGGTGGGCACGGAACCCGCCCCGGCCGGGCCCGCTCCGGCCAGTACGCCCCAGGCGAGGACCACCGCCACCGCCACCCCCGCACGCGTTCGCGTATTTCCCGCGGGTCTCCTCACTGCCACGGCGCACCTCCCGTCAACCACCAGGCCAGGGCCATCGCTTCGGGACGCGCCGCGCGTGCCGCGGGAACGGTACGGAAATGGCTGGAGACCACCCGCGGAACTCTTCGCACGCCCCTGCCCAACCGGCCCACGCCGCCCCGATACTCACTGGCGTCCGTCGTGCAACCTCGGCCCGGAGCCGGGGCAAGAGCCGGGAGGCCCCCATGGTCCGCCGTACGCGCCGTGCCTTTGTCGTCACCCTCGGAGCAGCTGTGGCGGGCGGGATAGCCGCCCCCGCATACGCGAGTTCGGGCTCCGGCAGGGGCAAGCCGCCGCTGGCCAGAGCCCACGCCCACAACGACTACGAACACCCGCACCCGCTCACCGACGCGCTCTCCCACGGCTTCGGGAGCGTCGAGGCCGACATCTGGCTGGTGGACGGCCAGTTGCTGGTCGCCCATGACGCGGAAGACCTCGACCCCACCCGCACCCTGGAGTCGCTCTACCTCGACCCGCTGGCGCGGCGCGTCAAGCAGAACGGCGGCCGCGTCTACCGCGGCCACGACCTGACGCTCCAGCTGCTCATCGACATCAAGACGGCGGGCGAGCCCACCTACCTCGAACTCGCCAAGCGCCTGCGCCCCTACCACTCGATGCTGTCCAGCGCCCACGGCGGCGTCGGCGGCCGGGTGCGCCGCTCCGCGGTGGCCCCCGTCATCTCGGGCGACCGTGGCGCGCGGGCCCCCATGGAGGCCGAGCGGGTGCGCCACGCCTTCTACGACGGGCGTCTCGAGGACCTGGGCAGCGGTGTGCCTGCCTCCTTCATCCCGCTCATCAGCAGCAACTGGACGCAGAGCTTCAGCTGGCTGGGCGCCGGTCAGATGCCGTCGGCCGAGCGGGACAAGCTGCGTCAGATCGTGGGCTCGGCGCACGCCAACGGCCAGCGCGTCCGCTTCTGGGCCACCCCCGACGTGGCGGGTGCGGAGCGCGAGGCACTGTGGCGCGAGCTCCTGGCCGCCGACGTCGACTACATCAACACCGACGACCTGGCGGGTCTGGAGAACTTCCTGCGCGGCGCTCACTGAACCGCCCCGCGGACTCACGGCAGTCACTGGCAGATCATATGATCACCACACGCGCCTCCTTGGGAGGCGCGTGTCGGCCAGTCGGGCGACAGCACTCACGACACGCCGGAAGCAGCCGGGTCGCAGGGCTCAGCCAAGCCACAGGGCTCAGCCGGTCCGCAGGGCTCCCCCTGGATGCTTTACGCGCCGTCCTCCCTCAGCGCCGCCGGGTCGTCCAGGACCCCCTGAACCACCGAGCCCGCCGCGCCCAGCACCGGGCCGTCGGAGCCCAGCCGGGAGACGGTCACCACGTCCTGGCCCGGCCTGGCGGGATCCGTGAGCCGCTGCGCCAGTTCCCGCTCCAGGGCGGGCAGCAGCCAGGGCGCCAGCGGGGTGAGCGCCCCGCCCAGCACCACCTTCTGCGGGTCGAGAAGGTTCACCGTGCCCGCCAGGGCGATGCCCAGCGCCGCACCCGCGCCGCGCAGCGCGCGCCGCACCTTCTGGTCGCCGTCCGCCGCGCGCCGGGCCAGCAGGGCGATCCGGCTCCCGGGAGCCCGGTGCGCGTCGGCGGCCTGTTCCGCGGGGATGCCCCCGGCCCGCAGCACGGCCTCCTCGCCCGCGTACTGCTCCAGACAGCCGCGCCCGCCGCATACGCACGCGGGGCCCTCGGGCCGCACCGGCACATGGCCCAGCTCGCCCGCGAATCCATGCGTTCCGCGCAGCAGCCGTCCGTCGATCACCACGGCGGCACCGATACCGATCTCGGCCGAGACATGTACGAAGTCACGCGGCGCGGGGTCGTGCCCGCCGAGCCACAGCTCCGCGAGCGCGCCCAAGTTGGCCTCGTTGTCGACGGTCAGGGGCAGGCCCGGCAGCGCCTCGCGCAGCGTGGGGCCCACATCCACGCCCTGCCAGCCGAGGTTCGGCGCCCGCACGACTACGCAGGACTCGCGCGCCACCAGCCCGGGCACCGCCACCGCGAGCCCCACCGGCCGTAGCCCCTCGCCCTCCGCCTCCGCCGCGACACGCCGTACGAGCTCGGCGAGTCGCCCGAGCACGGGGCCCGGCGCGCCGTCCCGGTTCGCCGACTCGACCTGGGCCCGTACCCGCACCCGCCTACCGAGGTCCATCGCGCACACTGCCAGGTGGTCCACGCCTATCTCCGCGCCAAGACCGGCCGGTCCGCGCTCGTTGAGCTGCAGCGCGCTGCCGGGGCGGCCGACCGTGCCCGGCCGGGACGGCCCGAGCTCCACCAGCAGCCCGTCCCGGGCCAGCTCGTCGACAAGCGTCGAGACGGCGGCCCGGGTCAGCCCGATCCGGGCCGCGACGGCGGCGCGGGACAGCGGGCCGTGCGCGGCCACGGTGTGCAGCACGAGGGAGAGGTTGCGTCTGCGCATCGCCTGCTGAGTGTTGGGCAGTGGCGCTGCCACCTGACGGGTCTCCTGTCTTTGCCGTGGGTCCTGGCGGTGATGGACCCCGCGCTGTACCTCCGTGGCCCGGCCCCGACCCTACGGCGTGGAGCTGCGCAGCAACGCGTCGGCATCGGACAGGACCCCGCCCAGCCGCTCCAGCGCCACCTCGTCGCGCTTCACCGCCTCGTACGAGGGCCCCTCCGCCGTCTTCCAGCGCCGGGCCACCGCTGCCGGGTCCTCGCCCAGCAGCAGGCCCGCGGCCTGGGCGGCCGCGCCGAGTGCGACCAGCTCCTCGGCCCGGGGCACCTGGACGGGCCGGCCACTGAGGCGGCGCACCGTCTCCCGCCACGCCGCGCCCTTGGCGCCGCCGCCGATGAGCAGCAGCGGAGCGTCGGGCGCGGCGTCCGCGTCCAGGACCCGGTCGAGCGCGGTGAGCAGCGCGAACACGGCCCCGTCGTAAGCCGCCTGGAGCAGCTGACCCGGCGTCGTGTCATGGCGCAGCCCGTACAGCAGCCCGGAGGCCAGCGGCAGGTCGGGGGTGCGCTCGCCGTCGAGGAACGGCAGCAGGACGGCCGAGCCGCCCTGCTCCACCGCCTCGCGCTCGCGGCCGAGCAGGGCGGCGATCCGGTCCACGGCCAGCGTGCAGTTGAGCGTGCAGGCCAGCGGCAGCCAGGCGTCGCGCGCGTCCGCGAACCCCGCGACCACCCCGGTGGGGTCGGCGGGGCGGCGCGCCGAGACGGCGTAGACGGTGCCGGAGGTGCCCAGGCTCAGTACGGGTTGCCCGGGCCGCAGCCCGAGGCCGAGCGCCGCCGCCATGTTGTCGCCCGTACCGGTGGCCACCAGGGCGCCGTCGGGCAGCGGCAGGTCCGGGCGGTGCCGTACGGTTCCGGCCGCCTCGCCGTGCCGCAGTACGCGCGGCAGCAGGTCGGGGGAGAGACCGACGCGCTCCAGGATGTCCCCGTCGTACGACTCGCTCGCCGACGCCCACCAGCCGGTGCCGGAGGCGTCGCCGCGGTCGGTCGTGCCCTGGCCGGTGAGCCGTTCGGTGAGGTAGTCGTGGGGGAGCCGGACGGCGGCGGTGGCCCGCGCGGCCTCGGGTTCGGTCTCCTTCAGCCAGGCCCACTTGGTGACGGTGAAGGCGGGCGCGGGCACGCTGCCGATCCGCTCCGCCCACGCCGCCGGCCCGCCCAGCTCCTCGACCAGGCGGTCGCGCTGCGGGGCCGAGCGCACGTCGTTCCACAGCAGCGCCGGGCGCACCGGGCGCCCCGCGGCGTCCAGCGTGACCAGGCCGTGCTGCTGGCCGCCGACCGAGATCGCGGCCGCCTGCCGGGCGTGCGCCCCGCACTGGCCGAGCGCTTCGGCCAGCGCCCGCCACCACTGCTCGGGGTCGCTCTCCTTGCCGTCACCCCCCGCTCCGCCGCCGACGGTGTGCGGCGCCTGGCCGCGCGCGACGACCTGGCCGGTCGCGGCGTCGACGACCAGTGCCTTCGTGGACTGCGTGGAGCTGTCCACGCCGATCACCAACGGTCCCTCGGGCACGGGCACGGCTGCTGCTGCCATCGCGCTCTCCCTTTCACGTTCCTGTGTACGGCTGGCCAGGTGTGAGGCTGGTCGGTGTGGGGCCGACCAATCTCCGGCTGACCAGTGTCCGGCTGAGCGGGGCTTCCCCGGAATGCTCGTGCATACTAATTTGTAAAGCGCCATGACGAAATAGGCGAGGGAGCCGCGATGAGCTACAACCCCACCCCCGAGGACAAGTTCACCTTCGGTCTGTGGACGGTCGGATGGCAGGGCAGGGACCCCTTCGGGGACGCCACCCGCCCGGCGCTCGACCCCGTCGAGTCCGTGACGCGGCTCGCCGAGCTCGGCGCGTACGGCGTAACGTTCCACGACGACGACCTGATCCCCTTCGGCGCCTCCGAGACCGAGCGCGAGTCACACATCAAGCGCTTCCGGGAGGCCCTGGACGCCACGGGCATGACCGTGCCCATGGCCACCACCAACCTCTTCACCCACCCGGTCTTCAAGGACGGCGCGTTCACCGCCAACGACCGGGACGTCCGCCGCTACGCGCTGCGCAAGACCATCCGCAACATCGACCTCGCCGTCGAACTGGGCGCCAAGACCTATGTGGCCTGGGGCGGGCGCGAGGGCGCCGAGTCCGGCGCCGCCAAGGACGTACGCGCCGCGCTCGACCGGATGAAGGAGGCCTTCGACCTGCTCGCCGCCTATGTCACCGAGCAGGGATACGACCTGCGGTTCGCCATCGAGCCCAAGCCCAACGAGCCGCGCGGCGACATCCTCCTGCCGACCGTCGGCCACGCCCTCGCCTTCATCGAGCGGCTGGAGCGGCCCGAGCTGTTCGGCGTCAACCCCGAGGTCGGCCATGAGCAGATGGCCGGGCTGAACTTCCCGCACGGCATCGCCCAGGCGCTGTGGGCGGACAAGCTCTTCCACATCGACCTCAACGGGCAGTCCGGCATCAAGTACGACCAGGACCTGCGCTTCGGGGCGGGCGATCTGCGGGCCGCCTTCTGGCTCGTCGACCTCCTGGAGACGGCCGGCTACCAGGGCCCGCGCCATTTCGACTTCAAGCCGCCGCGCACCGAGGACATCGCGGGCGTCTGGGCGTCCGCCGCCGGGTGCATGCGCAACTACCTCATCCTCAAGGAGCGGGCCGCGGCCTTCCGCGCCGACCCGGAGGTCCAGGAGGCGCTGCGCGCGTCGCGCCTGGACGAGCTGGCGCTCCCGACGCTCGGCGAGGGGGAGACCCTGGCCGGTCTGCTCGCGGACCGCGCCGCCTTCGAGGAGTTCGACGTCACGGCCGCGGCGGAGCGCGGCATGGCCTTCGAGCGCCTGGACCAGCTGGCGATGGACCACCTGCTGGGCGCCCGCGGCTGACCGCGGGTGGCGGCCGGCCCACGCGATGGTGGGCCGGCCGTCGGTGGTAACGATGTGAGCCGGCCGCCGGTCCAGCCCCCCGACGGGACCGGCGGCCGGGTTCCGGGGACCGGAGCCGTCAGGGCGTCCAGTCGCCCAGCCAGTCCGCGATCTCGTAGTCCGCGGCCTGGGAGTCGCTGAGCTGAGGTCGGTCGGTGCTCGCCGACCCCGAACCCGCCCCGGTGTTCTTGTACTCGGCGAACCGGTCGTCCTTCCAGGAGAAGCCGCTCATATCCGTCCACGGGGTGGTCCGGACCGCGGCGCTCAGGGCGGTGTTGCGGACGATGGCCTGCGGGTCCAGGCTCGCGTCGCCGCCCGCGTGCCAGGGGCGGCCGAGGTAGTGGCTGCGGTCGCTGACATCGCCGGTGACGTTGCTGTTGATGATCAGGAAGCCGTGTTTGCCGGCCGCGGTCGACGGCGCGGCCACATATCCGGCCGAGCTGCCGTCGTACCGCTTGACCAGCCGTATCGTCGACTTGGTGATCACGGCGGAGGCGCGGCCGAAGATGAAGTCGACATTGCCCTGGATCCAGGCGTTGTTGACGTACACCCGGCCGACCTTGTCCTTGCTCGCCGAGTCCAGCAGCAGGGTGTCCTGGTCGCCCAGGGCCCCGATGTTGTCCAGGACGATCTTGTCGCCCGCGGTGCGCAGCGCGACCGCCTGCTTGTCGGTGATGCTGGTGTTCGCCTCGTTGAAGTCGTTGACGAACTGCAGATTGCGGGCCTGGAAGTCGTCCGCCTCGACGGCGAAGGTCGCGCTGCCGCTGGTGCCGTAGGTCCCGCCGCCGGGCTTGGGGGTGCCCGAGGCGTTGTTGTAGACGATGGTCACGTCGTTCTTGCTGCTGGTGGTGCCCACCAGCCGGATATGCGGCTTGTTGCTGGGGATCTTCACGGTCTCGCGGTACGTGCCGGGCTTGACGGAGATGGTAACGGCGGAGGTGTTGTTCGCCGGCACCGCGTTGACCGCGGCCTGCACGGTGGTGTAGTTGCCGCTGCCGTCCTTCGCGACGACGATCGTCGCCGCGGCCTTGGCCTGCGCCGCCGGTGCGCCCGCGGCGACCAGCACGGCACCTGTGGCCAGGGCGAGAGGGGCGCTGACGAGCGGTCCAGTGAGGCGCCGCCGGGGGCGCCGGTCCGTTGTGGACATGGGGGGTGACTCCATCCCGTGGAGACGTGCCGGACATGCTGATGCCCTGCGGTTGCCGCGCGGGACGGAAAGGTTGCCGGGTGGGGTTGGCGGGGCGGGGGTACGGGGCTGGTCTTCGCCGGGCCCGCGGCGTCGGGGCACGCCCCGGCCACCGCCGGGCGGGGTGCCCGCGGCCTTCGGCCTGGAGGCGTCTCCGGTCGGCGGTGGTCGGCACGCCGCCGCGCGGCGAGGTCGCGGCCCGCCCGCCCCGCCGCGGCTCCGTGGCCGTCTTCGGCGGTGGTCAGGGGTGCTCCTCTGCCGGCGTCGGCCCCCACGGCGTCGGTCGCCGATGACTCCGCCCCGGCGTGCTTGGCTCACCTGGCGAGGGGCGCCGCAGCTGGCCGCCCCACGCTGGACCAGCGCGGGGAGCGCGGCCCCGCCGAGCACCACCGCCGCCACGGCGCCGACCAGCGCCTGGCGGCGGGCGCGTACGGCGGGCGCGTACGGCGGGCGCGTACGGCGGGCGGGCACGGCGGGCGGGCACGGCACGGCGCGGCGCCGGCGCTCAGGCGCACCGCCGAGCAGTGGGCGCCGCCCGGAGACGGCGGCCGCCAGTACCCGCGGCGTGGCCGGGCGGCGGGCCCCGCCGCGCCGTCGGGCTGCCCTCTGGCCGCCGCGGGCGGTCGACGGCTCAGCGCGCGCACCGCGTCGCGTGGGACGCGGCGCTGTCCCGGGTCGGCCAGAGGGCAGCGCGACGGCGCCCTGGTGGGAACGTCCCGTTCAGCGGCGGCCGCTGTCCCCTCGCGGGAGCAGCGGCCGCCGCTCGCGCGGCACCGTCAGCCCGTGGCCCTCGAACTCTCCGCCGGTGCCCCCGACGCCGCTGGCGCAGGCACCGCGTCAAGGGTCGCCAGCGCCGCCGCCGGGTCGTGGTTCGACGGCCCGGCCGGCCACCAGCGGCCGCGTTCCTTGCGGTACGGCCACCAGCGCCCGTCCCGGCCGTAGCGCAGCTGCACGTCCGTGCCGACCACCGTCCAGCGGTGGCCCGCCGCCCGCAGCCGCGGCGCCCGCTCCTCGCCCTCCCAGGCGACGGCGAGTGAGGCGCGGGCCCGCGCAAGTGCCTCGTCGGCCGGGGTCCACTCCTCCTCCAGGACGGCGAGCCCGGGAGGCCCGCCGTGCCCCCAGGCGCGTACGGCACGCGCCAGTTCGCCTCGGTCGCGGCCGCAGCCCGCGGCGAGACGGTCGGCGATACCGGCCGGAGGGCCGGCGGCGGCCAGCCGCACCGCGTCCTGCCAGAGTGTGAGCGGGTTCGGCAGCGGGGCCGTGGTGTGGCCGGGCGCCAGCGCCTCGGCCAGCAGCCGCTGGGCTCGTATCGCGGCGTCCGCCGCCAAGAACTCCAGCGCGGCGACGTCCAGCCCCGGCGCCGGGTCGCTGCCGCCGCTCAGCGCCGGCGGCCGACCGGGCTCGGACACGGCCGATGGGGGCGCGGGCAGCGGCGGCCGGGAGGCGGCCGCGGCGAACGCCTCCTGCGCCGACACGCCCTCCGGCGCGTGGCCCGCGCCCTCCTCCGCCGCGCCGTCCCGGGCGCGCCGCCCGGCGGCGCGCGCCACGCTGCGCACCTGGAGCTCGTCCAGGAGCTCGCGCTCCCCCCGGCCGCGCATCAGCAGCAGCACGAACGGGTCCTCGTCCAGCAGCCGGGCGACCTGGTAGCACAGCGCCGCGGTATGCGGGCAGTGGTCCCAGGCCTCGCATCCGCACTGCGGCTCCAGATCGCCGATCCCCGGGAGCAGTTCGACGCCCGCGGCCGCCGCGTCCTCCGCGAGCTGCGGGGGCATGTCCCGGTCGAGTAGGGCGGCGATATGCCCGGCCCGGTCGGCGACCACGTCCAGCAGCCGTTCCCACTCGGCGCCGGTCAACTCCTGCAGCAGCACATCGGAGCGGTGGGGCGTACGGTCGCGATCCCGTACCACCGCCGTGATCCGGCCCGGCCGTACGCACACCGCCCCGACCGCGCCCTCGCGGGCGTGTTTGCGCCCGCGCCCCAGCTGCTGCCCGTCGAGCGCCGTGTCCTCCAGCGCCTTCAGCCACGCCCGGCCCCACCAGGTGCGGGCGAAGCCGCGGCCGTGGGCGGGCGGCAGGGCCTCGAAGGTGCGCTCGCGCCCGTCGTACGCCGCCTGGCCGTCCCCGGTGTCGCTCATCGCTCGGTCCCCCTCAACTCCACGAGCTGTGCCAGCTCGGCATCGGTCAGTTCGGTGAGCGCCGCCTCCCCGGCGCCGAGCACCGCGTCCGCCAGTTCCCGCTTGCGCTCGAGCATCGCGGCGATCCGGTCCTCCACCGTGCCCTCGGCGATCAGCCGGTGCACCTGCACCGGCTGGGTCTGCCCGATCCGGTACGCGCGGTCGGTGGCCTGCGCCTCCACGGCCGGGTTCCACCAGCGGTCGTAGTGCACGACGTGCCCGGCCCGGGTGAGGTTCAGGCCGGTGCCCGCCGCCTTCAAGGACAGCAGGAACACGGGCACTCCGCCCTCCTGGAAGCGGTCCACGAGCTCCTGACGGCGCGCCACCGGCGTGCCGCCGTGCAGCAGCTGCGTGCCGATGCCGCGTGCCGCCAGATGGTCCTGGAGGAGGCGCGCCATCTGTACGTACTGGGTGAAGACGAGCACGCTCGCGTCCTCGGCGAGGATGGTGTCCAGCAGTTCGTCCAGCAGCTCCAGCTTTCCCGACCGGCCGGGGATGACGGGCCGGTCCTCCTTCAGATACTGCGCGGGGTGGTTGCAGATCTGCTTCAGGCCGGTCAGGAGCTTGACGATGAGCCCGCGCCGGGCCAGCCCGTCGGCGCCGGAGATCTCGGCCAGCATTTCGCGCACCACTGCCTCGTACAGCCCCGCCTGCTCCTTGGTGAGCGACACGGCGCGGTCCGTCTCGGTCTTCGGCGGGAGCTCGGGCGCGATGCCCGGGTCGGACTTGCGGCGCCTGAGGAGGAACGGGCGGACGAGCTTCGCCAGGCGGTCGGCGGCGGCCGGGTCGCTTCCGCTCTCGACGGCCTGGGCGTAGTGGGTGCGGAACCACCCGAGGCCGCCGAGCAGCCCGGGCGTCGTCCAGTCGAAGATCGCCCACAGTTCGGAGAGATTGTTCTCGATCGGCGTGCCGGTGAGCGCGACGCGCGCCCTGGCTCCGATGGTGCGCAGCTGCTTGGCGGTCGCCGAGTAGGGGTTCTTGACGTGCTGCGCCTCGTCGGCGACCACCAGACCCCAGCCCTTGGGCACCGCCTCGGCCAGCCGTAGCGCGTCGAGCCGCATCGTCCCGTACGTGGTGAGGACGAACTCCCCGTCCGCCAGGTCCTCCAGGGTGCGCGCGGCGCCGTGGAAGCGGCGCACCGGGGTGCCGGGCGCGAACCGTTCGATCTCGCGCTGCCAGTTCCCCAGCAGGGAGGCGGGCGCGACCACGAGGGTGGGCCCAGCGGCCTCGGGGACGGCCTGGCGGTGAAGGTGCAGGGCGATCAGGGTGATGGTCTTGCCAAGACCCATGTCGTCGGCGAGCGTGCCTCCGAGACCGAGCGATGTCATCCGGCTCAGCCAGCCCAGGCCCCGCAGCTGGTAGTCGCGCAGGGTGGCGGCCAAGCCCACTGGCTGGGTGACGGGTCCGTGCCGCGGGCCCTCGGGGTCGGCGAGACGGTCCCGTAGCGTGGCCAGCCAGCCGGCGGCCCGCACGTCGACGCCGGTGCCCTCGGCCTCGGTCCGGCCGGTCAGGACGGCGCCGAGCGCGTCGGCGGTGGTGATGTCGCGGTCCTTGCGGCCGCGGGCCCGGCGGACCGCCTCCGGGTCGATGACGACCCACTGGTCACGCAGCCGCACCACCGGGCGGGCGGCCTCGGCGAGCCGGTCCAGCTCCGCCCGGGTGAGCTCCTGGTCGCCGACGGCGAACCGCCAGCTGAAGCGGAGCAGCGCGTCGGCCGACAGATACGAGGGCATCGCGGATCCGGCCGGGTCCGGCCCTTCGCCGTCGGCACCGCCCTGCGGGCCGACGACGGCACGCGCGGTCAGCCCCCGCACCAGCTCCTTCGGCCAGTGGACCCGGACCCCCGCGGCGTCCAGCGCCTCGGCTGCCGGGCCGAGCAGTTCGACGACCTCCTCGTCGGCGAGGTCGAGCGCGTCGGGCACGGCGGCCGACAGCAGCGGTGCGAGCGGCGCCCAGGCGCGGGCGGCCCGTCGCAGCGTCAACAGCGCGTCCATGCGGGCGCGCGGTCCCAGGGCCGCGGCGGCTGCCGAGGTGCCCGCCCATACCTCGGCGGCGTCCGCCAGCAGGGCCGGGTCGGCCAGGCTGTGGAGTTGCAGGACGGCGCGGAAGCGGGGACCGGAGGGGGCTTTGCCGTTTCCGTCGCGGTGGTCGTTGTTGCGCTCGCCGTCGCCGCCGCCGCTGTCGTCGGTGAGGCCACCGCTGCCGGTGAGATCACCGTGCAGCAGCTCGATTCGCAGCGACAGCCGGACGCCGGCGTCGTGCCCGGCGGCGAGATCCGCCGCCCAGGCCCGTTGCGCGGGCAGGCGCTGCGGCTTGGCCGCGGCGAAGGCGGGGCCGCCGGCGGCCAGGGCCGCCGCGGGCGAGCGCGGCAGCCCGTCCGCGACCGCGTCGAGGAACGCGCGGATGTGCCGCTCCGGCTCCGGCAGGCGCAGCGGGTCGGTACCGGGCAGGGGTACGGCGTGGGCGGCCGGGGGCATGGCGGCGGCCAGGTCACGCACCCGCCGCAGATCCTCCTCGGCGAGCGGGCCGACGCGCCAGGCATCGTGGTCGGTGGCCGTGAGCCCGGGCAGCAGCCGTCCGCGGGCGGCGAGCTGGAGGGCTAGCACCGCGGCGGCGCCCCAGAAGGCCGCCGTGGGGTCGGCTTGGGAGGAGGGGGAGTGCGCGGCGCGTGCCCGGGCGCGGGTGAGCACCGGAAGCGCCTCGGCCAGGGGTAGGACGAGGGCCCGTACGGCGCGGATACGGACGCCCGGGCCGCCGTCGTCCCCGGCGTTTCCGTCATCACCGTCACCCCCGCCATCCCTGTCGTTCTCGGCGGCAAGGGCAGGGACCACGACAGTGATCTCTTCGGTGGTACCCGGGCCGGTGGGTTCCGGGCCGTCCGGCCGCCAGAAGGCGACGCGTCCGGTCCGCGCGGGATCGGCGGGGAGGAAGACGGTGGTACAGCGGCTGAGTTCGGCGATCTCGGAGGGCGTTGCCACGGTGGGTGGTGTCACGGAGCTGACGCATTCCTCAAACTTGACTAGTGGGAGCCGCCGAGGGTACCTGACGAGTGGCCCGGCCGGGCGGGGGTCCGGTGTGAAGCACCTCACCTGCATCCTTCGCACTCAGGAACCGCACGCCGTCGGTGTCCGTTGACAGAAGTGAAGCGGCATGAGCCGCGAAGGAGGCAGAGGGAGATGTCCAAGCGCGCTGTGGCCGTCGCCGGGGGTGCGGCGATAGGAGTGATCTTGCTGTGCCAGCTGCTGCCGTTCTGGGCGGCGGTCCTGGTGATCGTCGGTGTTCCCACACTGGCGTACCTGATGCTCGACCCCTCTCAGCGGCGCAGACTGCGCCGGGTGTCGCGCAAGGAGCTTGGGCGCTGACCGCGGCCGCGGCAGCCGCCCCGCCCGCCGGTGACCGGCGCCGCGCCATCGGGTTTGCCCCGATGGCGAATTCCCGGATGGAAACCGGGAGAAGGGGCGCGGCGGGAGACGGCGGACCGCGGCGTGGCGGAGCCGGACCGCCGGCCGGGCTCGGGGCCCGGGGTGACATGCGCCTGGGAGTGACCGCGCAACACCGATCGCGGGTGTCACCCGGACCCCGTCCATCCGCGCCGTGAAGGCCCGGCCGGCCCGGCGGTCCTCGTCGCCTCCGGTCGGCCCGCGGTCCGATGTTCCGTAAATGACTTGTGCCGTTGACCGGCGCCGGGCCATGATCCGCACCATGACGCATGGAAAGGACGGCCTCGCGATCTCTCGGTGATCGCCCATGGCCGCATACGGAACTCCTCAGCCGCTGACCCCTTCCTGGCTCCGGGCGCACTTCGACCCGCTGCCCTTCCCCGCCCGGATGAGCGCCCTGGCTCGCTACGCCCGCACGCTCTCCCCGGACGCCTACAGCGCCCTGCGTACCGCCCTCGACTCCTCCCCGGAGCCGGACGACCGGCACCTCGCGTTGTTTCTCGCCGCCGTCCGCCGCGACCTCGATGCCGTGGCAGCCGCTCTCGCCGACCCCCTGCTGCGGCGCCGCGCCCTGTCGGCGGCCATCCGGCTGCCGGTGCCCGAAGAGGCCCTGGGCCAACTCGCCTTGAGCGAGAGCCGTTCCGTACGGCATGAGACGTACCGCGTGCTGCGGGCCGGCCGGCGTACCGCGCTCGCCGACCGGCTGCTGCCGCGGGCGCACGCCGCGTACGGCCCCGCCGACGCCGCCCGTCTGCTCCCCGCCTGCTCACCCGGCGTGGCGGCCGAGTGGCTGCCTCGCCTCGACCCGCCGATCGGCGTCCTGCACACCCTTGCCCGCACCGCCCCGGCGGCCGTCGCCGCCCGGCTGGCGGCCGAGTACGAGGCGCGCGACGATTACGGTCGACGGCGACTGGCCCGCCGCCACCGCCTGTTGGCCGCCGTCGTGGCCGAACGCGACACCGACGCCGGGCTGCGGCTCTTCGAACGGGCGCCCACGCTGATCGACGGCCGCGGCGCGGTGGCGCTGCTGAGCAAGCCGCAGGAGGTGCTGGCGACCCTCCGGCGAGCCGCGTCCCGCGCCGACGGCGACGGGGCTGGCGGGGCGGAACGGACGCCGACCCTCCGGCTGCCCACCGGGCCGCTGCCCCGGCCCGTGCTGCGGGCACTGCGCTCCCTCACCCCCGAGGAACTGGCCGAACTGGCCGAAGCGGCCCAGGCGGGCGCCTGTGGCATCCGCTTGTACGGCCCCGACCGGCTCGACATCACCCCCGACCACCTCCTCACGCTCCTCCCCGCCGCGACACGGCGTCGCATCGTCGAAGCCCGCATCCCCGCGCGTGGCCTCGGCAGGAGGGCCCGCTACAAGGCCCTCGCCGCACTCGACCCGGCGGACCGGGCGGACCTTCTGCGCCCCGTTCTCGCCCGGCCGCACCGGTCGCCGACACTGCGCAACCAACTCGCCGCGGTGGCTCCGCTCGCCGACGCCGAGCCGATCCTGCTCGAGGCGGCGGCGGGCCACCGCCCCTACGAACGCGCCTACGCCTGGCGTGCCCTCCTCGCATGCGCCGAGCTGAACGCCGACCCCGCGGAATTCGCGCGGATCGTGGCAGCCTGCGAGCGGGCCTGGCACGACAGGGAGGAAGTACGGCGCGTCGCGCTGGAGCAGGTCGCCGGCGCGCCGCGCCGGATGCTGGCCGCGGTACCGCTGCGCGTGTTGCGCGACGCGGCGCTGACCACCGTCCACTCCCGCGATTCCACGCCAGCCACGGTCGCCGCCGCCGAACGGTGGCTGCGCCGAACCACGGAGAGCGCGGCGGCCCGGGGAGACGCCGAACGGGCGGCACAGACGGCCCGTCTGCTGTGTCAGGTCCTACGCGCCCCGCGCCGTCGCGGCCCGGTCGCGCCGCTGAGGCTCGATGCCCGGGCGGCGGCGGCCATCTGGGCCGGAACGGCCCCCGACCACCTCGGCGAAGCGATCGACCGCCCCTCGGCCCAGGGCGGCCGACCGAGCGGACCGGTTGGCCGATCGAGCGGACCGGTTGGCCGATCGAGCGGACAGGCGGCCCGACCGATCGGGCAGGCGGAGAGCCGCCTCCCCGCCTCCCGGCTCGTACCCCTCGCCGAACTCCTCGCGCCCCATCTCGCCGAACTCCCCACGCTGGATGCGCTGGTGGGACACACCGCGCTCGACGGGGAGGATCCCGGGACCGCCGCCCGCGCCGCCGCGGCATGGATCGCGGCCCCCGCCACGCGGGAGCGGCGCTGCGCCCAGCTGATCGCTTCTGACTCGTCGTTCGCCACCGTGGAACCGGTGCTGCGGACCCTGGCCGCCCGCCGTACCGATCTTTTGGAGGACGTGCTGCGCGCCGCCCGGCACGGGTTGCCCGGTCAGCTGTCGCGCCGCCCCGCCGACCGCTGGGTGCCGCGTCTGCCGCACTCCGTCACCGGCCGGTGGACCGCGCGGACACGGCGCCTGCTGGACACCCACCTCGCGGCGGTGGCCGCCGACGACGAGGCTCCGCCGCGCGCCCGCGCCGAAGCCGCGGCCCTGCTGCGCGACCCGGCGCTCCTGGCAGACCTGGCGTCCAGTGCGCCGCAGCCCGTGGCCGCGGCGGCGCTGACCGCACTGGGCGAAACCGCGGCGCTCGGTGCCTACTTCGACCGCCCGCCAAACGCCCACCAGAACGACCGGCGCGGCCCGGCCGACACGCTGAGCGGCGACACGCCCGACCGCGCTGCGGCCGACCCGGTCGTCGCGGAAGCGCATGTGCCTGGTGGCGATGGGGTGGGTGTCGAGGTGCCCGGTGAGGTCGTGGGTGATGCCCGTGCCGTCGGAGCAGGCGGGCCTGAGCCGGTCCGGCCCGATGCCTCGGAGCCGGGCATGGCTGACCGGGACACGTCTGCTCCTGGCGCGCCTGGCCGCGGCGCCGCCGGTCCGGGTTCGCATGACTCCGTCACGCGCGAGGCGTCTGGCCGGGAGCAAGCTCGCCGCGCCGAGTTCGGTCCGGCGGAAACTCGAGTGGCCGGTGGCGACGGGTCCGGCGTCGAGCCGCCCGGTGGGGACACCGTCATCCCTCGCCCTGCTGGCCCAGGCGCGTCCGGGCCGCAGATCGCTGACCGGGACACGCCCGTCGCCCCTCACAAGTCCGGCCGGGCGGCCCCCGACGTCGTTCTTTCTCTTCTCCTCCAACACGCCGGAACCGGCGGAGCACGGGGGCGGGCGGCGATGGCAGGGGTGCGGCGCCTTCTGGGGGGCGTGTCCGATCGGAGGGCCGTCGCACTCCTCGCACCCGCCGTGCGCTCGGTGTCGACGCCGGTCGGCAGCCGTAAGGAGGCCGTCCGCGCTCTGGCCGAGCTGCCCGGCGACGCGGCGTTCGCCGCGCTGCTCGCGGCCTGGGACGAGCCGGGGCAGCACCGGGACGTGCGGGTGGTGCTCGTACCACCGCTCCTCGCCCGGGTCGGCGCGCCGGGCGTGGCAGACCGGCTGACGGAGTATCTGTACGAGCCCGCCGTCCGCGACGCGGTGATCGTGAGCGATCCGGAAGCGGCGGGGATCCGTGCTCGCTCGGCGTACGCGTCCTTCCTCGCCGACGTGGTCCGCACCGGGGACGACGAGGCGGCCCGGGCCGCCTGCGCCGCGCTGCCGCACTGCCTGGTTGCCGGGGCGACCGGGACGTTCGAGGAAGGGACTGGCGCGCTGGCGGCGGCCGCCGTGGCTACGAACCGGCCGTCAAATGTGTGGCGCGCCGCGGTGGACGCGCTCGGGCGTGTCCCTGGAGAAGAGGGAGCCTCCGCCCTGCGCGGCGTGCTCGAGACCTTGGTCGCACGGACACGCAGAGACACCGACACCGGCATCGACGACAGGGCGAGCGGACGAGGCGAACGCGCCGACGTGCTGCGGCGGCTCGCCGGGTGCGGGTCCGCCGTCATCAACCGGCTCGCCGAAGGGACGGCCGGTGAACTCTCGCCGGGCGACGCCGTGGTGGACGCGCTCCTGGCCGCCGGGCTGCGCCGCGAGGCCACCGGCGCCTTGGTGAGCGTTGCCTGTGCCGCCCTGCGCGCGGGTGACCCCGGCCTCGGCCGCTGGGAGCGCTATCTCTCGCTGGTCCGGGAGGGGCCGGACCGCCTGCGCTTCGACGACTACGTTGCGTTCGATCACGACGACGAGCATGTGCGGGCGGCGGTGCTCACCGTCATCGGCGTGGTGCGCGAGCGCGGCGACGCAGCGGGTGGGCTGACGGCGCTCGCCTTGGTGAAAGGGATGGGCGTCAGGAGCGGCTGGCCGGACCTGTGGCGGGCGGAGATCGACGAGCTATGTAGGCACCCCGACCCGGATACGGCCGAGGCGGCCCTCCTCGTCGATCCACACCGCCGCTGGTGACACGAGACAAGGGGCGGCGGTCCGCGACCGGGGGCAGCGCCACGGCCGGCGGGCCCCGGACCCGACGCCGCCTCAGCCAGGCCGTACGGCCAGTTGGTCCAGTGCCGTCAGCAGGCCCGGCAGCTCCGGGCCGCGGCCGACCGGCAGTACCTCTCCCGGCGCGTCGTCCATCAGCACGAACGCGATGTCATCCGTGCGGGCCACGATGCTCCAGCCGGGCCCGTCGGCCCGCAGGGTCCGCGCGTCGCCTGAGGCGAAGGCGGAGCGGACGCGGCCGAGCGGCGGGGGCGCGTTCAGGTATCCGCGCACCTCCTCCAGTACGCGTCGCACACCCCCGTGCGGCTTCTCGCCGGGAGACACGAACGTGACGTCGCTGACGACCTGTTCGCGCCACAGCGCCCACTGCGGCGCGATCTCGTCCGCGCCCAGCCGCCGCTGCGCCGGGCCCCACCGTTCGGTGTTCGGCGGGGCGAGCGGCGGCGTGGCCGCCTCCCCGCCCTGCGGGCCGGGTCCGGGGTCGTGCGGCGCGGGGACGCCCGGCGCGGCGACGGCCACCGCGAGCGGCCAGCCGGGGAGGGAGACGACTACCGTGCGCTCGTCGATGGCCAGGTCGTGTTCCATCCCGCAGTCCCACCTACAGCGCGTCGTCGTCCGAGCCGTCACTGGCGGGTACGGCAGCCTCCTCTTTTGCGGTACCGGAACCCGGAGGCAACGCGCTGTGCGGCGCACCTTGACCAGCCAGTAGCCACGGCGTCGAGACTTTGTGCGCGGATGCGGATCGGGCCTGTCGGCCGCACCGACGTCAGACGCCGCCGGTCGCCCGCAGCGAGTCCAGGGTGCGGCGCAGCCAGGACTGTTCGGCCTGGTTGGTGGCGCGGGCGATGGTGAGGATGCCGCGCCGGAACGGGTCCTCGATCTCCTCGGCGCGCAGCGGCCGGTCGTCGTCGTAGAAAAAGCTCGTGGGTTGCCGCAGAAACGCCAGCCGGCGCTCCAGCACTCTCGCCTGGGCTGCCGGGCCCTCCAGGTGCCGCAGAAACGCGAGCACGGTGAACCACCGGTTCTCGTCGGTGATATCGGTCTGTGCCGGCTCCGTAAGGCGGCGACGGAGCTCGGCTCGGCCCCCGGCGGTCAGGGTCAGCACGTGCCGTGGCGCGGCACCCGTGCCCGGCTGGGTCTCGCGGGCCAGCAGCCCGGCCATCTCCAGACGCTTGATCGCCGGGTACAGCGTGCTTTCGGCCACGGGTTTGACGTGCCCGGTCAGCGCGGCGATTCGCTTGCGCAGCTCATAGCCGTGCAGCGGCGTGTCGCAGAGGAAGCCCAGGATGGCGAGTTCCAGCATGTGCGCATTGTTCCGCAAGGACGCTGTATCTCGACCTCGGGATACAGCGGCGGCGATGCATGATTCTGTCTGCTCAGCCCTGACGGACCGCGAGGGCCAGGAAGCGCGTGTCCCGGTCCGTGTACGAGGTCAGCTGCCAGCCCGAACGGGCCAGCAGCGGGCGCAGGTTGGGCTCGGCCCGCAGATCGTCGGGGGTGATCGGGCGGCCCTTCCGGGCGGCGAGCGCGGCCCGTCCCACGGGGTGGAACAGCGCGAGCCGGCCCCGGGGGCGCACCACCCGGGCGAGCTCCCGCAGTCCCGCCTCGGGCTCGGGAAGGTGGGAGATGAGCCCGGCGCCGAACACCGCGTCCAGACAGCCGTCGCGCAGCGGCAGCCTGGTGACGTCGGTGAGGGCGAGCGCCGCGTCCCGGTGCCGGTCGGCGCGGATGGCGGCCGACAGCATCGCGGGCGTGGCGTCGGCGCCGAGGACCGTTCCGGTGGGGCCGACGGCGGCGCGCAGTGCGGGCAGGGCGCGGCCGGTACCGCAGCCGGCGTCGAGCACCGTGTCCCCGGGGCGCAGGCCGAGGTCGGCGACGGCCGCGGCGTAGGCGGGGCCGTCGTCGGGGAAACGGGTGTCCCAGTCGGCGGCCCGCGGAGTGAAAAAATCCCGGACCTCGGCCAGGCGGTCGGCGGGGGTGTGCTGGTGGCTCATACGACTCCTCGGGCGGGCCGGATCTGAAGGTAGCTGAGGGAAAAACCCCTGAGCGACAACCCGGATAGTGTGCATGTTCGGGCATCGGCCGATCGTTCTGTCATCTGTCCCTGTCAAATTCCAGCATCTTCCGAATGCGCCCCCTGCGCGCGCCCCCTCCCGGCTAGCGTCCCTGGGCCATGGGACAGCTCCCGACAGAAGGAGAGGGCCATGACCGAGCACCGCAGAATCGCCGCCCGCTTCCCGGACGGCCTCGACTGCCTTCTGGACGATCTGGTGGTCCGCGTCGGGGACGTACGACACGCCGTCGTACTGTCCGGTGACGGAGCGACGGTGAGCGCTTCCCGCGGGCTCAACCGCCGTGACGCCGAGCAACTGGCCGCCGTCGCCTCCGGCTTCCACGGCCTCGCCGTCGGTGCGGCGCGCCGCCGGGCGCGCGGTGCGGCGCGCCAGACCATGGTGGCGTTGGAAGCCGGGAACCTGTTCGTCGTGGCGGCGGGCGAGGGCTCGTACCTGGCCGTCCTGAGCGCGGCCACGGCCGACCCGGCGCTGATCGCTTCCGAGACGGCCCGACTCGTCGAGCGGGTCGAGGAGCATCTGCGCGCCCACCCGCGCCTCCCGGAGACCCCGGCCGCCCCCGCCTGACCGGGCGCGGCTGAGGGCGGCCGGCCGCTTGGCCGCCCTCCACGCGGGTACTCGCCTGCTCATGGCTGGAATCGAGCTCAACAGCGCCGCGTTCGACGACCACGACCGGATCCCCCGCCGGTACACCAAGGACGGGGAAGACCTCTCGCCGCCGCTGACCTGGTCCGGCGTCCCCGCCGGCACGGCTGAGCTGGCCCTGCTGTGCGAGGACCCGGACGCTCCGTCCGGGTCGTTCGTCCACTGGCTGGTCACCGGCATCGCCCCCGCCAGCGGCGGAGTGGGCAGCGGACGGACGCCCACGGGCGGCGTGCCGCGCACCAACGGATACCACCAGGAGGGCTGGGGCGGGCCGCACCCGCCCGCGGGTGATCAGCCGCACCGGTATTTTTTCCGGCTGTACGCCCTACCCGAACCGCTGGTCCTCCCCGACGAGCCGTCGGCCGACGAGGTGCACCGCGCCGTCGACCGCAGCCAGCTCGCGAGCGGCACGCTGGTCGGCCTCTACCAGCGCTGAGTCACCTGTCCCAAGCCTTGGTACCTGATGTCCCAGGCCCTGAACCGGCTGCCCCTACTCCCAGCCCTCGTCGAAGGCCCGTCGGGGAGCGATGGGTTTCGGCCGAATCCGGCTAGTCGGCGACGTCGGCGAGAGCGATGACTTTCTCGATGCGGACCCGCACCAGCAGCTCGCCCGGGACGCCATTGCGGGCGCCGTACTGCTCCGCAAGGTCCTCACCCATGTACCGAGCCGCGATCCGGGTGGCCCAGTCGCGGACCTCCTCCAGCCGGTCGCTCAGCTCGGCGCGCCCCTGCAAGGTGACGAACGAGAACGGGGGCCGGTCGTCGTCCACACAGAGGCTGACCCGCCCGTCGCGGGCCATGTTGCGCCCTTTGACGGTGTCCGCGCCCGTGTTGAAGACGATGTCGTCGCCGTCGAGCAGGAACCACACGGGCGCGATATGCGGGCTGCCGTCGGCCCGCACGGTCGACAGCTTCGCCGTGTGGGTGCCCTCCGAGATGAACTTCTGCCACTGATCCTTGGTCATTTTCCGTGCCATGTCTCCATCTTGTGTCAAGCGGCGCACATCGGCGCGCCGACAGGCGGGCCGGGTTGCCCGGAGAGCGGCAGTGAGAAAGGCTTGCCCGGCAGCTGTGGTGGTTGGCCGGACGGGGAGGAACGGTATGGCACTCAGCAAAGGGCTCGATTGGCTGCTGGACGATCTGACGGAGCGGATCGCACAGATACGGCATGCCTTGGTGCTCTCGAACGACGGGCTGGTCACGGGCGCCAGCTCCACGCTCGTGCGGCAGGATGCCGAACATCTTGCCGCCGTCGCCTCGGGGTTACACAGCCTGGCCAAGGGGTCCGGGCTTCACTTCCGCACGGGGCGGGTGCGGCAGACGATGGTCGAATTCGAGGAGGGGGTGCTGTTTGTGACGGCCGCCGGGGACGGCAGCTGTCTGTGCGTGCTCAGCGGTCCGGACGCCGATGTCGGTCAGGTCGCGTACGAGATGGCGCTGTTGGTCAACAGGGTGGGGGAGCACCTGGGGGTCGAGGCGAGACAGGAGAGCGGGGCGCCAAGCGGACTGTGAGCGGAAGTTATCCACAGGCCTGACGGGCGGTCTCGCTCAGCGGCTACAGTCGTCACTGTCAGTGATCGACCAGTCGCGGGGGAGGACCGTCGTGGTAGTGGGGGACCGTCAGAAGGCGCTTCAAGAGTCGTATCAAACGCTTCAAGAGTCGCCTCGGACATCGCCGCCTCGGACATCGCGTCAGAAGCCGAGGAAGAGTCCGGTGCCGCCGGTGCCGGGCGGGGGTGAGGAGACCGTCGCGTTCGACAGAGCCGCCAGGGAGCTGGGCCTCAAGCGCGGAGAGTTCGAGCTGGCTGTGCAGCTGGGCGAGGTGCGTACCGTCGCCGTGGGCGCCATGGGGCGCCGGGTGGCGCGTGCGGAGCTGCTTCGGCTCGCGGCTGCCAAGGGCTTCCCGAGCGCGTTGCGCGCCCGGCTGCGCGTGGTGGGCACGGCCGGGGGAGCCGAGCTGCTCGGCATCAGCCAGGGCCGGTTCACCCGCCTGGCGCGCGGTGGCTTCTTCACTCCGGTCCGCTTCTATGTCAACCGGTACCGGGCCGTGGTGTGGCTGTATCCGGCCGCGGAGCTCGGCGCCTTCGCCGAGCGGGAGCCCGCCTTGTTGACCGGACGTATCCCGGCCGGGCTGCGCGCCACCCTCGACGAGGGGGAGGATCAGCGGGTCGCCAGATGGCGCCGCCGCCGCGTCGAGCAGTTGCTCGCCCTGACCGACGACCCCTGGGCGCGGGCCGCGGTATGGGCCGCGCTGCTGACCCCGGCCGAGCTGGACGCGGTCGTCACCGACCCGGCCGAGCGGGCGTGTCTGCGTGAGCTGATGCCCCGGCTCGCCCCGGTGGCCGCGGGGACCGGCCCGGCGGCGGAGGTGACCGCCGCCCTGGTGGCGGCGGACGACCCCGCGGAGATCCGGCGCTGCCGGGCCGCGCTGGAGACCTGTGTACGGGACGCCCGCGAGGCGCGCCCCATCCGGCCACCCGTCCAGCCGCCCGTCCCGCTGCCGACCAAGGTGGCGGAGTCGCCGGGGAGCGAGCCCGCCCCGCCTCCCGCGCGGTCGCGCAGGCGCCCGCTCTGGCGCCGCCTCGTCCGTGGGCGCCGAAGTGCGGCGGACGGCCCCACGGCTGCCTACAGGGGGCGGAAGAGCCCTTCCTGCACCACGGAGACGAGCAGCCGGCCGGCCCGGTCGTAGATCCGGCCGCGGGCCAGCCCGCGACCGCCGGTGGCGATCGGCGACTCCTGGTCGTAGAGGAACCACTCGTCGGTGCGGAACGGCCGGTGGAACCACATGGCGTGGTCCAGCGAGGCCATGTCGAAGCCGCGGCGGCCCCACAGCGGCTCCACCGGTACCCGCACCGCGTCCAGCAGCATCATGTCGCTCGCGTAGGCGAGCGCGCAGGTGTGCACGAGCGGGTCGTCGCCGAGCGGGCCGACCGCCCGCATCCATACAGCGCTGCGCGGCTCGGCGCCCTCGAGCTCCTGGGCCGTCCAGCGCAGCCGCTCCACATACCGGATGTCGAAGGGCTGACGGCGCGCCATTCTCTCGAGCGACTCGGGGAGCGCCCCGAGGTGCTCGCGGATCTCGTCGGCGAGCTTCGGCAGGCTCTCCGGCTCAGGCACCTCGGGCATCGGCAGCTGTTGTTCGATGCCCGGCTCGGGAAGATGGAAGGAGGCAGTCAGATTGAAGATCGTCCGACCCTGCTGGACGGCGACGACCCGGCGCGTGGTGAAGGAGCGACCGTCGCGGACGCGCTCCACCTGGTACACGATCGGCACCCCCGGCCGCCCCGGGCGCAGGAAGTACGCGTGGAGCGAGTGCACCGGGCGCTGCCCGTCGGTGGTCCGTCCCGCGGCCACCAGCGCCTGCCCGGCCACCTGCCCGCCGAACACCCGCTGCAGCGACTCGTCGGGGCTGAGGCCCCGGAAGATGTCCAACTCGATCTGCTCCAGGTCCAGCAGATCGACCAGGCGCTCGGCGGGATTGGTCATCGGTGGTGCTCCTTCACTGGTGGTGCTCACAGCGGGGCCGGGCCCCGCTCGTTCGGGCCCCGCCTGTTCCGGGGCCGTGACGCCTGGGAGGCTACAGCTGCCCCACCGCGGTGATCCGCACCACCGCCCGGCCCTCCTCGTCGGAGGCCGCCAGGTCGACCTCCGCCGAGATGCCCCAGTCGTGGTCACCGTTCGGGTCGTCGAAGGTCTGCCGCACCCGCCACAGCCCGTGCTCCGGCTGCTCCTCGATCTGCAGCAGCTTCGGGCCGCGCGCCTGCGGGCCGGTGCCCAGGTCCTCGTACTCCTCCCAGTACGCGTCCATCGCCGTCGCCCACGCGTCCTCGTCCCAGCCGGAGTCGGCGTCCATCTCGCCGAGCTCGGCCACCTTGTCCAGCGCGGCGAGCTCGACCCGGCGGAACATCGCGTTGCGCACCAGGACGCGGAAGGCGCGCGCGTTCGCGGTGACCGGCCGGACCTGGTCGGCGCGCTCCTGAGCCTCCTCCGCGGACTCCTCCTCGGGGTTCGCCAGCTGTTCCCACTCGTCCAGCAGGCTGGAGTCGACCTGCCGCACCATCTCGCCGAGCCAGGCGATGATGTCCTGGAACTCATCGGACTTCAGATCGTCCGGCACGGTGTGGTCCAGGGCCTTGAAGGCGCTGGCGAGGTAGCGCAGCACGATGCCCTCGGTCCGCGCCAGGTCGTAGTACGAGGTGAACTCGGTGAACGTCATCGCGCGTTCGTACATGTCGCGGATCACCGACTTGGGCGACAGCGGGTGGTCGCCGACCCACGGGTGACTCTTGCGGTAGAGGCCGTAGGCGTGGAAGAGCAGTTCCTCCAGCGGCTTGGGGTACGAGACGTCCTGAAGCCGCTCCATGCGCTCCTCGTACTCGACGCCGTCCGCCTTCATCGCGGCCACCGCCTCGCCCCGGGCCTTGTTCTGCTGGGCCGCCAGGATCTGCCGTGGATCGTCCAGGGTCGACTCGACGACCGAGACCATGTCCAGGGCGTAGGAGGGGGATTCGGGTTCCAGGAGCTCGAAGGCGGCGAGCGCGAAGGTGGACAGCGGCTGGTTCAGCGCGAAGTCCTGCTGCAGATCCACCGTCAGCCGTACGGTCCGCCCCTCGGCATCGGGTTCCTTGAGCTGCTCCACCACGCCCCCGTCCAGCAGCGAGCGGTAGATCGCGATGGCGCGGCGGATATGGCGCAGCTGGTTCTTGCGTGGCTCGTGGTTGTCCTCGAGGAGACGTCGCATCCCCTCGAAGGGGTTGCCCGGCCGGGCGATGACCGACAGCAGCATCGCGTGGGTGACCCTGAAGCGAGAGGTGAGCGGTTCGGGCTCGGAGGCGATCAGCTTTTCGAAGGTGTTCTGTCCCCAGCTGACGAACCCTTCGGGCGCCTTCTTGCGTACCACCTTGCGCCGCTTCTTCGGATCGTCCCCGGCCTTCGCCAGCGCCTTCTCGTTCTCGATGACGTGCTCAGGTGCCTGCGCCACGACAAAGCCGGCGGTGTCGAACCCGGCCCGCCCGGCGCGGCCGGCGATCTGGTGGAACTCCCTGGCCCGCAGCGTCCGCACCCGCTGGCCGTCGTACTTCGTCAGCGCGGTGAACAAGACCGTGCGGATCGGCACGTTGACGCCCACGCCCAAGGTGTCCGTACCGCAGATGACCTTCAGCAGCCCGGCCTGCGCCAGCTTCTCCACCAGCCGCCGGTACTTCGGCAGCATCCCGGCGTGGTGCACTCCGATACCGTGCCGCACATAGCGGGACAGGTTCCGGCCGAACTTGGTGGTGAACCGGAAGTTTCCGATGAGCGCCGCGATCTCGTCCTTCTCCGCCCGCGTGCACATATTGATGCTCATCAGGGCCTGGGCCCGCTCCACCGCGGCCGCCTGGGTGAAGTGCACGATGTAGACGGGCGCCTGCCGGGTCTCCAGCAGCTCGGTCAGCGTCTCGGTCAGCGGCGTGACGCGGTACTCGTAGCTCAGCGGCACGGGCCGGGTCGCGGACCGCACCACCGAGGTGGGCCGCCCGGTGCGCCGGGTCAGGTCCTCCTCGAACCGGGTCACATCGCCGAGCGTCGCCGACATCAGCACGAACTGGGCTTGGGGCAGCTCGAGCAGCGGGATCTGCCACGCCCAGCCGCGGTCCGGCTCCGCATAGAAGTGGAACTCATCCATGACCACTTGACCGATGTCGGCGTCCTTGCCGTCCCGCAGGGCGATGGACGCCAGCACCTCAGCCGTGCAGCAGATCACCGGCGCGTCCGCGTTGACCGACGCGTCGCCCGTGAGCATCCCGACGTTCTCGGTGCCGAAGATCTTGCACAACTCGAAGAACTTCTCCGAGACGAGCGCCTTGATCGGTGCGGTGTAGAAGGTGACCTCGTCCCGGGCGAGGGAGGCGAAGTGGGCGCCCGCTGCCACCAGGCTCTTGCCGGAGCCGGTGGGGGTGGACAGGATGACGTTCGACCCGGACACCACCTCGATCAGCGCTTCCTCCTGGGCGGGGTAGAGCGAGATGCCCCGCTCCTCGACCCACGTGGAAAACGCCTCGAAAAGGGCGTCGGGGTCGGCTTCGCTCGGCAGCTGATCGATAAGAGTCACGCCCCTATACTGCCTGCTTTCCCGCGTCGGCCGGGAACCGGCTGCTGGGACGAAGATCGTCCGCCGCTAGGCTGTGCCTGGCGAGTGGGCCGAAGGGGCGCATCGAGCCCTGGAGAACTTCCCAACAGACAGACCCGCGCATGCGCGGGCACGAACAGGGGCGGGGATAAGACCATGATGGGACCGGCGCATTCGCTGTCCGGGGCGGCAGCCTGGCTGGGGGTGGGCGCGGCGGCTGCGGCTGCGGGCCATGAGATGCCCTGGCCGGTGCTGGTCGTCGGCGCTCTGATCTGCGCCGGGGCGGCGCTCGCCCCCGATCTGGACCACAAGGCCGCGACGATATCCCGCTCGTTCGGGCCGGTCTCCCGGGGCCTGTGCGAGGTGGTCGACAAGCTCTCGCACGCGGTCTACAAGGCGACCAAGAAGCAGGGCGACCCGCGTCGCTCCGGTGGCCACCGCACCCTCACCCACACCTGGCTGTGGGCGGTGCTGATCGGCGCGGGCGCCTCGGCGCTCGCGATGATCGGCGGCCGCTGGGCGGTGCTCGCGATCCTCTTCGTCCATATGGTGCTGGCCGTCGAGGGGCTGCTGTGGCGCATGGCGCGGGTCTCCAGCGATGTGTTGGTGTGGCTGCTCGGCGCCACCAGCGCCTGGATCCTCGCCGATGTGCTGCACAAGCCGGGCAACGGCGCCGACTGGCTGTTCACCGAGCCGGGTCAGGAGTATTTGTGGCTCGGCCTGCCGATCGTCCTGGGGGCCCTGGTACACGACATCGGGGACGCGCTCACCGTCTCCGGCTGCCCGATCCTGTGGCCCATACCGATAGGCCGCAAGCGGTGGTACCCGGTCGGGCCCCCGAAGGGGATGCGTTTCCGGGCGGGCAGCTGGGTCGAGTTGAAGGTGCTGATGCCGGCCTTCATGGTGGTGGGCGGCCTGAGCGGCCTCGGCGCCCTCGGCATCATCTGACCCCGTGGCCCGGCGGCGTGGGCTGACTGCGTGACCTGGCGGCTGCCCCTGCGACCCGGCGGCTGCCCCTGTGACCCGGCGGCGCGGAGCGAGCCGCGCCGCCGGGGTGGTCTCTACTGGTGCCAGGAGCGCCACAGCGCCGCATAGGCGCCGCCCGCAGCGACGAGTTCGTCGTGGCTGCCCAGCTCGCTGATCCGCCCCTGCTCGACCACCGCGATCAGGTCCGCGTCATGCGCGGTGTGCAGCCGGTGAGCGATGGCGACCACGGTCCGGCCCTCCAGCACCCGGCCCAGGGACCGCTCCAGGTGTCGCGCCGCCCGCGGATCGAGCAGCGAGGTGGCCTCGTCCAGGACGAGCGTATGCGGATCGGCCAGGACCAGCCGGGCCAGAGCGATCTGCTGAGCCTGCGCCGGGGTCAATGCCAGCCCGCCCGACCCGACCTCGGTGTCCAGACCGTCCTCCAGCGCCCGCGCCCAGCCGTCGGCGTCCACCGCGCTCAGGGCCGCCCACAGCTCGGTATCCCGCGCGGAGGTGCGGGCCAGCAGCAGATTGTCGCGCAGCGACCCCACGAAGACATGGTGCTCCTGGTTGACCAGCGCCACATGCTCGCGCACCCGCTCGGCCGGCATCTGCGCCAGCTCCGCGTCGCCCAGGGTCACCGTGCCGGTCCGGGGCGCGTAGATCCCGGCGAGCAGCCGGCCCAGGGTGGACTTGCCCGCGCCGGACGGTCCGACCAGGGCCAACCGCGTCCCGGGCCGTACCCGCATGGTCACCCCGTGCAGCACATCGCTGTCCGCCCGATATCCGAACCGCACCTCGTCCGCCCGCACCTCCCGGCCGCCGGGCGCCACCGTGTCGTCGGCCGAATCCGGCTCGATCTCCCGCACCCCCACCAGCCGGGCCAGCGACACCTGCGCCACCTGCAGCTCGTCGTACCAGCGGAGAATCAGCCCGACCGGCTCCACCAGCATCTGGGCCAGCAGTGCGCCCGTCGTCAGCTCGCCGACCGTCATCCAGCCATGCAGCACAAAGGCGCCGCCGATCATCAGGACCGACCCGGTGATCAGCGAGTACGTCACATTGATCACAGGGAAGAGCACGCTGCGCAGCCAGAGTGTGTACCGCTCCCACGCGGTCCATTCGCGGATCCGGCGGTCGGACAGTGCGGTCCGCCGGTCACCCAGCCGCTGCGCCTCGATGGTCCGCCCGGCGTCCACCGTCTCGGTGAGGGACGAGGCCACCGCCGCGTATCCGGCGGCCTCCGAGCGGTAGGCGCTCGGGGCCCGGCGGAAGTACCAGCGGCAGCCGATCACCAGCACCGGGAGCGCGATCAGCACCGCCAGCCCGAGCGGCGGCGCCGTCACGGTCAGCGCGCCGAGCAGCAGCACCGTCCACACGACCCCGATGGCCAGCTGGGGCACCGCCTCGCGCATCGCGTTGGCCAGCCGGTCGACGTCGGTGGTGATCCGGGACAGCAGATCGCCGGTCCCGGCCCGCTCCAGCACGCTCGGCGGTAGGCCCACCGACCGTACGAGGAAGTCCTCGCGCAGATCCGCCAGCATCCTCTCGCCCAGCACCGCGCCGCGCAGCCGCACCATGCGGACGAACGCGGTCTGCACCGCGAGCGCCACCGCGAACAGCGCGACGGCGCGTCCGATGTGCAGTTCACGCTCTCCCGCCGCAAGGTCCTCGACCAGCCCGCCCAGCAGCTGCGGGCCGACCATGGAGGCGATCACGGCGGTCGCGTTCACGGCCATCAGCACGGCGAAGGCCGTTCGGTGCCGCCGCAGCAGCTCTCGGACGTAGTCCCGCACGGTTGCGGGGGTGCCGACCGGCAGTGTCGTCGCCGACTGCGGTGCGGCGGGGTCATAGGCCGGTGGGGCCACTCCGATCATGCCGACTCCCCGATCTTTCCGATCTGCCCAGCGGCCCCGCGCCCCGAGGCGTCGTGCCCCGTGGCCCCGTAGCCGGCCCCGTTCCCGTCCCGGTCCGTTTCCAGGTCTGCCTCAGCCGGTTCATCCGGCTCGTCCGGTTCGCGCGTCACCACCGCGCGGTATGCGTACTCGGTGCCCAGCAGTTCGCGGTGCTGCCCCGCGGCGGCCGCCTTGCCGTCCCGTACGAACACCACCCGGTCGGCCCGGTCCAGCAGCAGCGGGCTGGAGGTGAAGACCACGGTGGTCCGCCCCGTCCGTAGCCGCCGCAGGCCCTGCGCGACACGCGCCTCGGTGTGCGAGTCCACCGCGGACGTCGGCTCGTCGAGCACCAGCACCTCGGGGTCGGTCACCAGAGAGCGGGCCAGCGCCAGCCGCTGTCGCTGGCCACCCGACAGGGAGCGGCCGCGCTCGGTGATCCGCGCGTGCAGCGGGTCCGCCTCGCCCGAGCCGCCCACCGACGCCTGGGCGAGCGCATCCAGCACATCGCCGCACTGCGCCGCCTCCAGCGCCTCCGTCACCGTGACCGCCCCCGAGCGGGGCACATCGAGCAGTTCGGCGAGCGTGCCCGACAGGAGCACCGGATCCTTGTCCTGGACCAGCACGGCCCGGCGCGCCGAGGCCAGCGGCACCTCGTCCAGCCGAACGCCGCCCAGCAGCGCCGACGGCGTCCGCCCGGACTCCGACTCCGCCGCGCCGCCGCCGGCCTCGCCCTCGGCCTTGTCGTCCTCGCCCTTGTTGTCCCCGTCGTCCGGAGCGTGCCCGCCGAGCCGGTCGGCCAGCCGTCCCGCCAGGTCCGGGTCGCCGCACACCACCGCGGTCAGCTGTCCGGCGGGTGCGAGCACTCCGCTCGCCGGGTCGTACAGATCGCCACCGAACCTCTCCCCGCCGGCCCCGTCCGCCCCGTCGGCCGCCGCCCCCGCGCCGGGGCCCTCGGCGCCGTACGAGGAGCGCCGCAGCCCCAGTACCCGGGCGGCGCGCCGCGCCGAAGGCCGGGAGAAGGAATACGCCATCGCGATCTCTTCGAAGTTTCTCAACGGGAAGAGCAGAAAGGTCACCGCGCTGTAGACCGTCACCAGCTCGCCCACCGAGATCTGCCCCTCCCGGGCGAGCGTCGCCCCGTACCAGACGACTCCGATCATCAGCAGCCCCGGCAGGGCGACCTGCACCGCGGCGATCAGCGCCCACATACGGGCGCTGCGCACCGCCGCCGTCCGCACCTCCTGCGAGGCCCGCCGGTAGCGGTCGAGGAACAGCTCCTCGCCCCCGATGCCGCGCAGCACCCGCAGCCCCGCCACGGTGTCCGAGGCCAGCTCGGTCGCCCGGCCGGCCTTCTCCCGCTGCTCGTCCGCCCGTCGCGTGGCCCGGGGCAGCAGCGGAAAGACCGCCAGCGCCAGTGCGGGCACGCCGAGGGCCACCACCATCCCCAGCGCCGGCTGATAGACGATCAGGGCCACACACACCCCGACGGTGGTGATCGCGGCCGCCGTAAAGCGGGACAGCGCCTCCACGAACCAGCCGATCTTCTCCACATCGCCGGTGGAGACGGCCACCACCTCGCCCGCCGCCACCCGCCGCGTCAGCGTCGAGCCCAGCTCGACCGCCTTGCGCGCCAGGAGCTGCTGTACCCGCGCCGCCGCCGTGATCCAGTTGGTGATCGCCGCCCGGTGCAGCATGGTGTCGCCGAGCGCGGTGAGCGCGGTCAGTCCGGCGATCAGCCCGCCGGCCAGCGCCAGCCGCCCGCCCGAGCCGTCCACGACCGCCTGGACACCAAAGCCGATGGCCACGGGGAAGGACACCAGGGCGGCCATGTGCAGCAGACCCCACAGGGCGGACTTCACCTGCCCGCCCAGTTGATTTCTGCCCAGCCACCACAGGAAGTGGGGTCCTGATCGGACGTCGGGTAGGCCGGGATCGGGGTACGGAAGATCGCGAATGTGCATGACGTCCCAGGGTTCGGGCGGGGTGACGGGCAGGCAGGAGCCGTGAAAGACTCGCGCCCCACCCCCGCGGCATTCAACTGGTTTTTCCGCGCCGGGACCCGGAACACGCCAATCCCGCGTGCGTCGCCACGACGCGGAAGTGGGACGATGGGGCACATGCGAATTTCCGGCACGACGTCCATGCGTGCGGCGGCCGCCACCGGCGCCGCCCTCATCCTCCTGACGGCCTGCGGCGGCGCGGGCGGGGACGGCGACAAGAGCGGTGGCCAGGGCAAGCAGGCGCTGCGCAGCTCCGCCCCCGTGTCGGATCCCACGCGCATCCCGAAGGTGGGCGACGCCCTCCAGTCGAAGATCCCGGCCGACTCGCGCCAGGTCGTCGCGGTCTACGGGAATGGCGTGAACTCCGCGGACGCGACCGTGGTGCTCTATACGAAGCAGGGCAAGAAGTGGGAGCGGGCCCGCAGTTGGGCCGCGCACAACGGCAAGCGCGGCTGGACGACCGGCCATCACGAGGGCGACAAGCGCAGCCCGGTCGGCGTCTACTCGCTCAGCGACGCGGGCGGTGTGCTGCCGGATCCCGGCGCCCGGCTGCCGTACAACCAGGCCGCCGCCTTCGCCGCCCCGCACTACTGGCCCAAGACCCACTGGCACGACTTCGACTACGTCATCGCCATCGACTACAACCGCGTCAAGGGCACCTCACCGCTCGATCCGACCCGGCCTCAGGGCCAGAGCAAGGGCGGTTCCATCTGGCTGCACATGGACCACGGCAGCGGCACCTCGGCGTGTGTGAGCATGCCCAAGTCCGGTATGGAGTACCTGCTGAAGAACCTCGACCCCGCGCTGCACCCCGTCGTGGTGATGGGGGACAAGGCCCACCTGGCCGCGTGAGCCAAGGGCCGGGTGTGACGGAATGGCCGTCACACCCGGCCTGGCAGCGGGTTTGGATGGGTTTGGACCTCTCATCGCGGGACGAGGGAGGCCCGCAGCACATCGATCACCTCGTCGTCGCGGACCTGCGCGAAGTCCTCGTACCACAGGCCGACCGCCTGGAACGGGTCGGGCTGGTCCAGGCACACCAGGTCGTCGACCTCCGGCCGGACCGCCGCCGCGGCCTCCCGTGAGCACACCGGCACCGCGAGAATCACCCGGGCGGGCTCGCGATGGCGTACGGAGCGCAGCGCGGCCCGCGCGGTGACTCCGGTGGCCAGCCCGTCGTCCACCACGATCACCGTGCGGTCCCGCAGGTCCGCCGAGGGGCGCCCACGGCGGTACAACTGCTCGCGGCGGCGCAGCTCGGTGCGCTCTTCCCGGGCCCGCGGGGCGAGCTGGGCCGGCGTCAGGTCGAGCAGGGCCAGCGCCCCCTCGTCATACAGCGGCGGATCGTCCCCGGCGAGGGCGCCGACGCCCAGTTCTGGGTTGAACGGGGCGCCGATCTTCCGGGCCACGAGCACGTCCAACGGCACCTGCAGCGCCTGGGCGACCTCGTCCGCCACCGGCGCGCCGCCCCGGGGCAGCGCCAGCACCACGGGATTCCTCAACCGCTCGCCCCGCGGCGGCTCGCGCAGCCGCTCGGCCAGCTTCCGCCCGGCTTGCCTCCGGTCGCGAAAACGCATCGTCCCGCCTCTCCCTTCCGCCCCTTCCGCGGCCATCCTTCGCGTCTGTGCGGCCGTCCCTTGCGTCGGCCCCCTGGGGCAGGTCCGCTCGGCTCCTCGCTCCTGAGTTCCCGTCGGCCGGGGCGGTAAGCGCGGACAGGATTTTCACCGTTGTTACACCGGGCCCTTCCGTAGGCGATCACGCTCCGCCATAGTGACGCATCGCGGAATTTACTTTCCGCATCTCAGAAACTAGCTCGGAGGTGTCCACGTGCCGCTCGCCGCACCATCCCTTCCCCTGCGCGCCCTGAGACTGCTGCGCACCTCGCTGTTCACGCAGGTCGCCTGCGCCCTCGTACTCGGAATCGCCGTCGGGCGGCTGTGGCCGGACGTGGGGACGGCCGTTCAGCCGCTCGGCGACGGATTCGTGCGTCTGATCAAGGCGGTGATCGCCCCGCTGGTCTTCTGCGTCGTCGTCGCCGGGATCGCCAAGGCCGGGGACCTCAAGGCGTTCGGGCGGATCGGGCTCAAGGCGCTCATCTGGTTCGAGGTGGCCACCACCGTGGCGCTGCTCCTCGGTCTGCTGGCGGCCAATCTGGTCAGCCCCGGCACGGGTATGCATGTCGACCCCGCCACGCTCGACTCCTCAGCCGTCGACGACAAGACCGGCGGCGGACATCTGCCCTCGACCTCCCAGTTCATCCTGGACGCGCTGCCGGATAGCGCCATCGGCGCCTTCGCCCAGAACTCCCTGCTCCAGGTCCTCGTGCTGGCCTGTCTGGTGGGCGCGGCCCTGCTCCACCTGGGCAAGACGAAGGTGCCCGCGATCCTGCCGGCCATCGAACAGGCCCAGGAGGTCGTCTTCGCGATCGTCGGCTTCATCATGAGGCTCGCCCCGCTGGCGGTCTTCGGCGCCATGGCGCATCTCGTCGGCCAGTATGGGATGGGGGCCCTGACGACGTACGGGAAGCTGATCGCGCTCTGCTACGGCGTCGCTCTGCTCTTCCTGGCGGTGCTCGGCGTGGCCCTCAAAGCGATCACCGGGCTGAGCTTGTGGAAGTTCGTCAAGTACACCCGCGAGGAGATGCTGCTGGCCCTCGGCACCGCCTCCAGCGAGACCGTTCTGCCGCGGGTGATGCAGAAGCTGCGCGCGGCCGGGTGCCGGGACGACGCGGTCGGGCTCGTGCTCCCCACCGGATACTCTTTCAACCTCGACGGCGCCTCCATCTATCTGTCCATCGGCACGCTCTTCATCTCCCAGGCGGTCGGTGTGGACCTGAGCCTGGGTCAGCAAATCACCGTCGTCCTCGTGCTGATGCTCACCAGCAAGGGCATGGCGGGCGTGCCCGGTTCGGCCTTCCTGGCGCTCTCAGCGACGGCCTCGGCCCTCGGAGTGATCCCCGCGGCCGCCGTCGCGCTGCTGCTCGGCGTGGACCGGATCATGGACTCGATGCGGGTGGCGACCAATCTGCTCGGCAACTGTGTCGCCGTCTTCGCCGTCTCGCGCTGGGAGGGCGCGCTGGACATGGCGAAGGCCAAGCGTGTGCTCGACGGTGAGCGGACGGTCGTCGAAGAGGAGGCCGCGGCCGAGGCTGCTCCGGACACGGACACGGACACGGACGCGGACACGGCGGCCGCCCCGCCCGCGGGGTCCCCCGCGTCGGGGCACTGAGCCGGGCGCACGGGCAGCGCCTCGGGGGCGGTCTCCTCAGCAGCGGCCCTGGTCGGGTGTGCCGGCGAGCGTGTCCAGCAGCTCGCCCAGCATCTCGCGCTGCCGGTCGGACAACGGGGCCAGGATCTCCTCCGCGGCGGCCCGGCGCGCGTCGCGCAGCGCGCGCAGCGTCGCGCGGCCGGTGTCGGTGAGCTCGACGCGCACCACGCGGCGGCTGTCCGGATCGGGCGCGCGGCGCACGGAGCCATGCGCCTCCAGGGCGTCCACCAGCGTCGTCACGGCGCGCGGGACCACTTCGAGCCGCTGCGCGAGGTCCGCCATGCGCGGCGGCCGGTCGCTGTGCGCCACCATGCGCAGCAGACGGGACTGGGCGGGGGTGATGCCCAGGGGCTCCATATGCCGCTTCTGGGCGCGGTGCAGTCTGCGGGTCAGGCGCAGCAGCTGCTCCGTGAGGAGGCCTGAGGTGTCGGAGGCGGACATGATCGCAGTCTATCAGGACATGGTTCATTGTGAGTATAGGTAACAATGAGCTATGCTCGGCAAAATGCTGCGCAAGGCCGCGTCCGTACCCTCCGTACCCGGTCGCGTGCCACCCACCCCTGCTCAGAAGGAGCCCATGCACCACGACGCATCTCAGTGGACCTCACCTTCCGCCGACCCCGAGCAGCCCGCCCAGCTGCGGCGCATCCTCGGGCTCTTCCGCCCCTATCGTGGCCGCCTCGCCCTCGTCGCCCTGCTGGTCGGCGCATCCGCCCTGGTCTCCGTCGCCTCGCCGTTCCTGCTGCGCGAGGTCCTGGACACCGCGATCCCCGAGCGCCGCACCGGACTGCTGACCCTGCTCGCCCTCGGCATGATCGCCGCGGCCGTCGTCACCAGCGTCTTCGGAGTGCTCCAGACCCTCATCTCCACCACCGTTGGCCAGCGCGTCATGCACGATCTGCGCACGGCGGTCTACGACTGGCTGCAGCGCATGCCGCTCGCTTTCTTCACCCGCACCCGCACCGGCGAGGTGCAGTCCCGGATCGCCAATGACATCGGTGGCATGCAGGCCACCGTCACCTCCACCGCGACCTCGCTGGTCTCCAACCTCACCAGCGTCGTCGCCACGGTCGTCGCGATGCTCGCCCTCGACTGGCGGCTGACCGTCGTCTCGCTGCTCCTGCTGCCGCTGTTCGTCTGGATCAGCCGCCGGGTGGGGCGCGAGCGCAAGCGGATCACCTCGCAGCGCCAGAAGCAGATGGCGGCCATGTCCGCGATGGTGACCGAGTCCCTGTCGGTGAGCGGGATCCTCCTCGGCCGTACGATGGGCCGGTCCGAGTCGCTGACCCGGGAGTTCGCCCGGGAGTCCGAGCGCCTGGTCGGTCTGGAGGTGCGCTCCAGCATGGCCGGGCGCTGGCGGATGTCCACCATCGGCATCGTCATGGCCGCCATGCCCGCCGTCATCTACTGGGCCGCCGGGATGGTCCTGGACTCGGGCGGCCCCTCCGTCTCCATCGGCACCCTGGTCGCCTTTGTCTCGCTCCAACAGGGGCTGTTCCGGCCCACGGTCAGCCTGCTGTCCACCGGAGTGGACATCCAGACCTCCCTCGCCCTCTTCCAGCGCATCTTCGAATACCTCGACCTGCCGATCGACATCACCGAGCCCGCCGAGCCCGTGCGGTTGGCGAAGGTGCGCGGCGAGGTCCGCTTCGACCGCGTGGACTTCTCGTACCCGAAGGACGCGAAGGACGCGAAGGACGGGAGGGAAGCAAAGGGCACGGGGGACCTGAAGGGCTTGAAGAGCTCGAGGCCCACGCTCAGCGGCATCGACCTGACCGTCCCGGCGGGAGGCAGCCTGGCCGTCGTCGGGCCGACCGGCTCCGGCAAGACGACCCTCAGCTATCTGGTGCCGAGGCTGTACGACGTCACCGGCGGCCGGATCCTGATCGACGGTGTGGACGTCCGCGACCTCGACTTCGACACCCTCTCCCGCGCGGTCGGCGTCGTCTCCCAGGAGACCTATCTCTTCCACGCCTCCGTGGCCGACAACCTGCGCTTCGCCAAGCCCGACGCCACGGATGAGGAGATCGTGGCGGCCGCGCGGGCCGCCCAGATCCATGACCACATCGCCTCGCTGCCCGAGGGCTATGACACCCTCGTCGGCGAGCGCGGCTACCGCTTCTCCGGCGGTGAGAAGCAGCGGCTGGCCATCGCCCGCACCATACTGCGCGACCCGCCCGTGCTCATCCTCGACGAGGCGACCAGCGCCCTGGACACGCGCACCGAGTACGCGGTGCAGCAGGCCATCGACACCCTCTCCGCCGGACGGACCACGATCACCATCGCCCACCGGCTGTCCACCGTGCGGGATGCCGACCAGATCGTGGTCCTCGACGGTGGGCACATCGCCGAACAGGGCAGCCATGAGGAGCTGCTGGCCAAGGGCGGGCGGTACGCCGCCCTGGTGCGGCGCGACGAAAACCTCGCCCCCGTGGCCTCGGCAGGGTAGGTCCGCAGCGGCCCGCTACGGGGAGAACTCGGCGCGCACCGCCTCCGTGTGCTCGCCGAGTGCGGGCACCGGCCGCATCGCCGCCTGGTGCCCGGCCACCTCGACCGGTGGCAGCAGACCGCGCAGCGGACCCACCGGGGAGTCGAATTCCCGCCACCGCGCGCGTGCTTCCAGCTGCGGATGGGCGGCGAACTCCGCGATATCGCGGAGCCGGGCGTTCGCGATGCCCGCCCCGTCCAGGAGCGCGATCAGTCCGTCCGCGGTGTGCGTCGCAAAACACTCCTCGAGCTCCGCCGTCAGCTCTTCGTCATGCTCGCGGCGCGCCGGGTTGTCGGCGAACCGCGGATCGCGGATCAGCTGTGGGCGGCGCAGCACCTGCTCGCACAGGGCGATCCACTCGCGGTCGCTCTGCACGCTGAGAAAGACCCGCGCGCCGCCCCCGCAGTGGTAGGGCCCATACGGCGAGATGGACGGATGACGGGCGCCGCTGCGCATAAGCGGAGCCCCGCCGTAAGCCTGCGCGAAGTAGGGATGGCCCATCCATTCGCCGAGCGCGTCCAGGAGGCTGATGCTCAGATCCGTTCCTTCGCCCGTACGCTCCCGCTCGTACAGCGCGGTGAGAAGCCCGCTGTAGGCGTACATCCCGCCCGCGATGTCCGCGATCGAGATCCCGGGCCGCGCCGGGGCTTCCGGGTCGCCGGTGATCGACAGCAGCCCCGCCTCGCACTGGACCAGCAGGTCGTACGCCTTCTTGTCCCGGTAGGGGCCATCGGGGCCGTATCCGGAGATGGCGCAGGTGATCAGGCGTGGATGGCGGTCGCGCAGCACCGGCGCGCCGAGGCCGAGCCGGTCCACGGCGCCGGGCGCGAGATTGTGCACGAACACATCGGCAGCGGCGATCAGCGCGTCGAGCAGCCTGCGGTCCGCGTCGCCCTTGAGGTCGAGGACGACGCTTTCCTTACCGCGGTTGATCCAGACGAAATAGGCGGACAGGCCCTTGACGGTACGGTCGTAGTCGCGAGCGAAGTCCCCCCGCCCCGGCCGTTCCACCTTGATGACGCGGGCGCCGAGATCGGCGAGCTGGCGGGTGGCGAACGGGGCGGCGACGGCCTGTTCCAGAGCGACGACGGTGATGCCGTCCAGGGGCTGCGCGGGCACGGGCGACTCCTTCGGTGCGTTCTCAGGCATTTTTCTTCCCCGCTCGGGGCGGCGGCCGAACGACCGCCGCCCCCAGGGCCGGGCCCGGCCCCGGCCCCGCCGCCCCCGGGGCCGGGCCCGTCAGCCGAACAGGCCGCGCAGAAACGCGATCTGCTCGGCCTGCTGGTGCACGCCGCCGCCCTCATGGCCGTTGAAGGCCCACACGTTCAGGTCCTTGTCGCCCGCGTAGTGGTTGTACGCGGCGAAACCGCAGGACGTGGGGGTGATCTCGTCGCGCAGCGCGGTCGAGAAGAGCGCTGGTGCAGTTGCGCGGACGGCGAAGTTGAGCCCGTCGAAGTGGTCCATCGTGGTCAGGACCTGGTCCGCCAGGCCGCGCTGGCCGGCGCAGAACCGGGCCACTTCGCCGTACGGATCGGCGTCGGTTATCTCCACGGCGCGGCGGATATGCGTCATGAACGGCACATCGATCAGCGCCGCGGTCAGATCCGGCACCAGACCGGCCGCGGCCAGGGCCAGGCCGCCGCCCTGGCTGCCGCCGCTGACGACGATCCGCCCCTCGTCGACCAGCGGATGCGTGCGGGCGGCAGCGACGGCGCGTACTGCGTCGGTGTACAGCCGACGGTAGTAGTAGTCGTCCGGGGACAGAATCCCCTTGGTCATCTTGCCGGCGGCCTCGGGCCCGGTGCCGCCGACCGGGTCGGGCGTGGTGCCGGGGTTGTTGGGGGAGGCGCCCTGGCCGCGGCTGTCCATGACGAAGACCGCGTAGCCCACCGACGGCCACAGCAGCCAGTTGTGCGGCAGGCCCCGGCCGCCGTTGTAGCCGATGTACTGGACCACGCAGGGCAGCGGGCCCGCCGCGTCCCGCGGCGCCAGCAGCCAGCCGCCTATCCGGTGCCCGCCGAATCCGGAGAACTCCACGTCGTAGGTGCGCAGACGGGCGAGCCCCGCGTCAGTCTCGGTGAACACCGCGTCCAGAGCGTGCTCGCCCGCCTCGGCGAGGGTGCGCTCCCAGAAGGCGTCGAAGCCGTCGGGCTCGGGCAGCGCCGGCCGGTAGGTGCGCAGTTGGTCCAGGGGCATGTCGACGAACACGGCGGGGTACCTCCCGGGTGAGTGGTGCGACGGTGCGGGTGGGTCGGGACGAGCGATTCGGGGCGGCAAGCGCTTACCACAGCGACAGCGCTTCTCGCCGTACGTGATCGTCCGGATATCCGATCAGTGTTCGAGTTCTCGGTCAAGAGAGAGAGCCGGGCGGGGGAGCGGTGCTGGAGCGGAGCACGAGCCGGGTGGACAGCTCCGTCCGGGTGCCCTCGGGCACCTCGCCCGACATCAGCCGCAGCAGACTGCGCAGCGCCGTCGCCGCCATCTCGGACAGCGGCTGACGGACCGTGGTGAGCGCGGGCGTGACCCAGCGGGCCTGCGGGAGGTCGTCGAAGCCCACCACGCTGAAGTCGTCCGGGACTCGCAGCCCCCGCTCCGCCAGTGCCTGATACACGCCAAGCGCCATCTGGTCGGAGCAGGTGAAGACGGCGGTGGGCGGCTCGGGCAGTTCCAGGAGCTCACACATCCGCTGATAGGAAACGGTTTCATCGAAGTTGCCGTACCGCACATAGTCCGGCGGGACGCGCAGCCCGGCCGCCGCCATCGCCGAGCGGTACCCGGCGACCCGGGCGCTGCTGCACTGCTTGCGCCGATAGCCGCCGATCACCGCGATCCGCCGGTGCCCGAGGCCGATCAGGTGCTCCGCCGCGCTCACTCCGCCCTGCCAGTTGGCGGCGCCGACGGACGGCACACCGGGCGGGGGTTCCAGCACGGGGTCGATCATCACAAACGGGATGCGGTGCTCGTCCAGCCAGGCGTACTGGGTGGGCGTCAGCTCGGCGAGGTTGAACAGCACCCCGGAACTCCCGCGGGCGCAGAGCTTGTCCAGCCAGCCCCGCTCGGGGCGGCCGCCGCGGGTGCGGGTGAGCCCGGCCGAGACCACCACGTCGAGACCCGCGTCGTGCGCGGCCTGCTCCACACCGTGCAGCACCGCGCCCGACCACGCGGTGTCCAGCGAGTGCACCACCAGATCGATCAGGGCCGGCGGCTTGGACGCCTCGAAGCGGGGCCGGCGCACGTACCCCAGGCGGTCCAGCACCTCGGTGACCCGGCGCCGGGTGTCCGGGGCGACGTCCTCCCGGCCGTTGACCACCTTCGAGGCGGTGGGCACCGACACCCCCGCCTCACGGGCGATGACCGCCAGGGTAGGCCCCGTCGACCCCGAGGATCGCGCCATCGAGAATCCCCTTCCGTACCCGCCGGTTGGCGAAAATTTCGAATACGGGAACTCGCCCGCTCGATGCGTTGACCGGATAGCAACCGGTTCCTACATTAAGGGGCCCCAAGTCGGCGGGGAACCCCCCGGGATTGAGGATGCGGCAACTGGTTGATATCGGACCGAAACTTTCGAAAACCTTAAGGCAGGCCCCGTACGCTGGGGCGTACGGGGCCGCGGTGCGGGTGTCTAGAAGCCGTAGCGGCTCTTGAGATGGCGCCAGAAGTCGCGGTACATCCACTTGTCGAACTCGGTGATGTGATCCGCCGTTCCCGCCTGCATCAGGAAGCCGCCGACACCGGTCGGGGTCCAGTCGTAGAAGTCGTCCAGACCGTAGGTGTGGCCGATCTCGTGCAGCAGGATATGGATGTTGTCCTGGTTCACCGCGCCGACCATGTACTCACTGCCGATGCGCTGGCCCCAGTCGCCGCCCGCGCCGCCGCCGAAGCCCTTGGTGAGCCAGAGCGACTGGTCGTAGTGGCGCGCCGCGCCGCCGGGACACTTGGAGTAGTTGCCGTCCTGGTGGAAGAAGCGACCGCAGTCGGGGGAGCACTGCGGCGCGCCTTCGCTCTCCAGCCCGGTGTAGATGTCCACCGAGTTGTCGGTCCACTGGAGGGTCGAGCGGTTCTTGACGGCCCAGCCGACGATCTTGACCGGGACGTCGTTGTACGGGAAGCCGTCGAAGCCCGCGACGGAGTCGATCCACTTCTTGGACTGCCGCTTGAGGGCGGTGTGGATCTGGTCGCGCAGCGCGGCGCTGACGGGTTGGTCGGATTCCCAGCGCACGCAGTAGTTGAGGCTGCCCTTGTTGGCCATCACCTGGTCCCAGCCGTAGTTCTTGAAGCCGTACAGGTCCGGGTAGGTGGACTCGACGTGCTTCCAGACCTCGTCCAGCGGCCGGACGAGGTTGCTCGGCGGATTCCAGGTGTCGGCGGGCGCCGAGGTGGCGGCCCCCGCGGGTGCGGAGAAGCCGATCACGGACAGCGCTCCGGCCGCCACGGCGACCAGGAGCATTCGGAGTCTTCTTAACAGTGGCATGGCGGCTCGCTTCCGGGTCGGGAAGTGGAAGCGGGCGGCACGCCCCCGCGGAGGGGCGGTACGGGTGCGTGGCCGCCCGCGACGGTTGGTCGCCGCCGTTCACCGAAACGTTGCCGCCGCTGCCTGCTGGGAAATGCGCCGCCGTCGCCTGCCGGAAGACGCCGCGATCACGACCGCGCCCCCGCCTCCGCCGCGGTGGTGCGGAGCGGTCCCGGCCCTGAGCCCCGACGCGGCCCTAACGCCGCCGTCGCCGCCTGCGGCGCTTGCTCCAGAACCAGCCCGCCGGGGGCTCATCCGCGCGCCACGGCTGTGGCTCGGGCGCGCCGCGCCGCCAGCGCGCGGTCAGCATCCGGGTGCGCGCGGCGGGCTCGGACACCTCCGCGCCGCGTATGAAGTCCTGGTCCAGGACCACGTCATCCCAGTCGCCGGACTTGCCGGGATCGCTGGGCTCGTCGGGGTCCGCTCCCCGGTCCGTGGAGCCGGTGGTCAAGGGACACCTCCCGTTCGCCGGTGCCCTCGGGCACAAGACCGTGTTCCTCAAGCGCACAACGTCGGGACCGCCCGGCGAGTTCCACAGGGTGCGCAGACACGTCGCGCGGGAGGATCGCGCAAGCGCTTACACCGGAATCCACACCCGCATCGCCCCCGCCTCGCGGTTCGCCCACGCGTAGTAGGGGATCGCCGTCACCCGGACCGGCTCGGCGGCGGGGGCATGCGATGCTCCGAGCGCGCCGGGGGTTCCAGGTGCGCCGCCGTCGGCATCGGCGTACGGCCACCAGCCCTCGGGCCGGACCTGGGAGCGCAGCGCCTCGGCCGTGATCGCGGTGATCCCGCCGAGCAGTTCCGGCCGGTGCGTGGCGTGCAGCGCCGCGCCGAAGTCGAGCCGGACGCGGTCGAGCCTGAGATCGGCCGGCTGGTCCGGTGTCTCCAGGCAGTACACCAATGGCCCGCGCTCGATCGCGACGCAGCCGCGCACCGCGTCCACCCGGGGGTCGGGCCGGGTGAGCCGGGGGCGCAGTGGCAGGTCGAGCACCACCGTCTCGCCCGGCCGCCAGCGGCGCCGCAGCCGCAGCCAGCCGCCCTCGGCCCGCCCGGCCACGGCCTCGCCGTTGACCGTCACCCCGTACTCGTCCGCCCAGTGCGGGATGCGCAGTGAGAGGGTCCAGTCCCCGTCGCCGGGGACCTCGTCCACGACGACCGCGATCCGGCCCTCCCAGGGGTAGCCGGTGCCCACCCGCACCGCCCCGCCGCCCGCCGTGTACGACCCCGACGCGTACTGGTGCAACTGCAGGCCGTCCGCGTCGCCGCTGGCCACGTAGTGCGGCAGCGAGGCCAGCAGCCGCATCACGTTCGGCGGGCAGCAGGCGCAGCGGAACCACTCCGTGCGGCGCGCCCCCTGGTCGCCGTGCGGGCCGGCGTAGTCCTCGCGGATCTGGAGCGGGTTGATGTACAGCCAGCGGTTCCCGTCCAGCGAGACGCCCGACAGGAAGCCGTTGTACAAGGTCCGTTCGACCAGGTCGCTGTAGCGGGCCTCGCCCGTCAGCAGCGCCATGCGCCAGCCGAACTGGATCGAGGCGATGGCCGCGCACGTCTCGGCGTACGCCCGGTCCGGCGGCAGTTCGTACGCGTCGCCGAACGCCTCCAGGTCGTGCCGGGAGCCGACGCCACCGGTCAGATAGGTCTTGGTGGCGGCCATGTCCTCCCACAGCCGCACCAGCGCCTCCCGCAGCCCGGGGTCGCCGGTCTCGGCCGCCAGGTCGGCGGCCCCGGCGAGCAGGTACAGCTGGCGTACGGCGTGCCCGGTGACCCCGGCGGCGTCCCGCACCGGGGCGTGGTCCTGCCAATAGGGTGCGCCGGGGCGGCGGTCGGCCTCCCGGTCCACGGCGCCGTCGCCGAGGGTGCCCGCCCCGCGCCGGTCCACGAAGTAGCCGGCCAGGTCGAGATAGCGCCGCTCGTCCGTCTCCCGGTACAGCTCGACCAGCGCCGTCTCGATCTCCGGGTGTCCGCATACGGCGTCCACCGGCTTGCCGGGGCCGAAGGTGGCATCGATGTGGTCGGCGAACCGCACCGCCACGCCGAGGAGTTCATGGCCTCCGGTGGCCCGGTGGTGCGCGATCGCGGCCTGGATGAGATGGCCCGCGCAGTAGAGCTCATGACCCCAGTGCAGCTCGGTCCACCGCTGGGCACCGGGCCTGACCTGGTAGTACGTCTGGAGGTAGCCGTCGGTGTCCTGTGCGGCCGCCACCAGCTCGGTCAACCGGACGACATGCCGGGCCAGTTCCCCGTCGGCCGCCCCCGCACCCCCAGCCGCCACCTCAGCTCCTGTAGCCAGCTGCCAGGACGCGGCCTCCAGCCACTTGTGCACATCCGAGTCCTGGAACTGGAAGTCGCCGCTGAACCCCGGCGCCTTCGCCCCGGCGGCCGCCCGCAGATTGTCCAAGTTGCCCGCCTCCTCGAGCCGGTGCGGCCCCTGCGCGATGCTCACCTCGGCGTTGGTGCGGCGCCTGGCGGCCCAGAAGCCGCCGGTGATACGGGCCGTGGTGGCCGGGCGCAGTGCGGTGTGCGCACCCATGGAGAGTCGGATCGGTCCTGCGGTCATCCGCCTACCACTTCTTCCTGGTCACAGACATGGAAACCGGTTGTCGCGGCGAGCTTAGGTAAGCCTGTGCTCCGCGACAAGGCTTCCGTCTGGACTGATGAACGGCCCGGGCTCCGCGGCGTTTTCGAAAGTTTCGCACCTTTCTCAGGGCCTGTCAGAAGTCATCAGAAGCCTTAATCTCCGAACAAAATCGATCACCGTGGTCCGTCATCAGGAGACAGACATGAGCCGCAGTGAACAACAACCCGGCCGTCGGCTGGTCCTCAAGGGCGCCCTCGCCGCGGGCGCCGTCGTGGGCGCGCCCGGCCTGGCCCACGCCGCGGGCCCGTCCGCCGCGCCGGTCGGGGCCAAAGCCGAGCCGTACCGCAATCCGCTGGTCCTGCAGCGGGCCGATCCGCATATCGTCAAACACACCGACGGCTACTACTACTTCACCGCCACCGCACCCGAGTACGACCGCATCATCCTGCGCCGCTCCAGAACCCTGCAGGGCCTGTCCACCGCCGCCGAGTCGGTGATCTGGAAGAAGCACACCAGCGGCGACATGGGCGCCCACATCTGGGCACCGGAGATCCACTTCATCGACGGCAAGTGGTACGTCTACTTCGCCGCGGCACCGGCCAACGACGTCTGGAAGATCCGGATGTGGGTGCTGGAGAACGCGAGCGCCAACCCGTTCACCGGGACCTGGACCGAGAAGGGCCGGATCACCACCCCGCTGGACTCCTTCTCCCTCGACGCCTCCACCTTCGTCCACCGGGGCACCCGCTATCTCGTCTGGGCCCAGTCCAATCCGGCCGTCGGCAACAACTCCAGCATCTACCTCGCCCGGATGGCCAACCCATGGACCGTCACCGGCCCGCAGGTGGAGATCTCACGCCCGACGTACGACTGGGAGACCCGCGGCTACAAGGTCAACGAGGGGCCCTCGGTCCTCCAGCGGAACGACAAGGTCTTCCTGACGTACTCCGCGAGCGCCACCGACAGCAACTACTGCATGGGGCTGCTGACCGCCTCCGCGAGCAGCGACCTACTGGACCCCGCGTCCTGGGCCAAGAGCCCGACGCCGGTCTTCACCAGCAATGACACCACCAAGCAGTACGGTCCGGGGCACAACTCCTTCACCGTCGCCGAGGACGGCCGCACCGACGTCCTCGTCTACCATGCGCGCCAGTACAAGGACATCACCGGCGATCCGCTGCACGACCCCAACCGCCACACCCGCGTCCAGACCCTGCGCTGGAAGGCCGACGGCACCCCGGACTTCGGCATCCCGGTGGCCGACGCGCCCGTACGCGAGGCGAAGGCGACGTCGCGGTACACGATGACCGCGTTCACCAACAGCAGCGAGTCCAATATGTACGTCTACGACTCGCCGGACGCGCTGGCCTACACGCTGCTCAAGGGCCCGGCGTACACGCCCCCGGCCCAGCTGATCCGCGACCCCAGCGTCATCAAGCACACCGACGGCTACTACTACATCGTCTACACCACCAACTGGACCGGGAACACCATCGGCTTCGCACGCAGCCGAGACCGGGTGAACTGGACCTTCGTACGCGACCACACCCTCCCGGTGGCCGGTCTGGAGCGCACCTGGGCACCCGAGTTCTTCGTGGACACCAATGGCAGCGTCAACGTCATCGTCTCGCTGGACACCACGTCCACCTCCGGCCAGACCTTCCGCCCGCATCTGCTCACCGCCACCAACGCCGCGCTGTCCTCGTGGACCACCCCGAAGCCGATCACCGGCCTGGACAGCGCCAACTACATCGACACCTTCGTCGTCCGCTACGCCGGTCAATACCACGCCTTCACCAAGCAGGAGACGACGAAGTACATCGAGTACGCGACGGCCACCAGCCTCGGCGGGCCGTACACCTTCCGCGGCACCGGCGACTGGGCGGGCTGGGGCAGTTGGCGCGAGGGGCCCGCGCTGGTCCATCTGGACAGCGGCGCCTGGCGTATCTACTTCGACGGCTACGCGGACCACAAGTACTACTACAGCGACAGCCTCGACGGATTCCGGACCTGGACCCCGATCAGGGAGCTGCCCGGCCTCTCCGGATTCGCCCGCCACTTCACCGTCCTGAAGGAGAGTGTGTGATGCCCGCCCCGAAGACGAGGCGCCCCCGCCTCTGGACGCTCGTGGTCGCCGTGTGCGCGGCCCTGCTGGCCCCGCTGCTGTGCGCGTCCGGCGCGCAGGCCGCCCCCGTGACCGTCCTCAACGCGACACAGTTCGCCACCACCTCGGGCGATACGGTGCACGCCCATGGCGGGGGAGCCATCAAGGTCGGTGCGTACTACTACTGGTTCGGCGAGAACCGCAACGCGGACAACACCTTCCGCTATGTGTCCGCCTACCGCTCGAAGGACCTCAAGAGCTGGGAGTTCCGCAGACACGTGCTGACCCAGGCGACGGACCCCGAGCTGGCGAAGGCCAATATCGAGCGGCCCAAGGTCCTCTACAACCAGCGGACCAAGCAGTTCGTGATGTGGATGCACAAGGAGAACGGCACCGACTACGGCGAGGCGCGCGCCGCGGTCGCCACCTCCCCGACCGTCGACGGCGACTACACCTGGCGGGGCAGCTTCCGGCCGCTGGGCCAGCACATGTCGCGGGACATCACGCTGTTTCAGGACAACGACGGCACCGGCTATATGGTCTCGGCGGCCCGGGAGAACTACGACCTGCAGATCTACCGGCTGACCGACGACTACACAGGTGTGGCGAGCCTGGTGGCCAACCCCTGGCCCGGCGGCCACCGCGAGGCGCCTGCCCTCTTCAAGCGCGGCAACGTCTACTTCATGCTGACCTCCGGCGCCACCGGCTGGAACCCCAACCAGCAGAAGTACGCCACCGCGACCGACCTGGCCGGGCCGTGGACCGAGATGGCGAATGTCGGCGACGCGAACGCGTACGGCTCCCAGACCGCGTACGTGCTGCCGGTGCAGGGCGATGGCGCGACGTCTTATCTGTACCTGGGCGACCGCTGGGGCAACTCCTTCGGCGGCAAGGTCAACGACTCCCGCTATGTGTGGCTGCCGCTGTCCTTCCCGACCTCGCGCACGATGACGATGGACTGGTTTCCGCAGCTGGCCATCGACACCGAGGCGGGCACCGTGACCGGCTCCGGCGGGCCGTACCGTACGCTGGTGGCCCGGCACAGCGGTAAGTGTGCCGACATCACCTCGGCCTCGCAGACCGATGGCACCGCGGCCGTGCAGTACACCTGCAACGGCGGTGGCAACCAGCTGTTCTGGTCCAAGGACGCCGGCGGCGGCTACGTCCAGCTGGTCGCCCGGCACAGCTCCCAGTGTCTGACCGTCAGCGGCGGCTCCGCCGACGACGGCGCGAAGGTCGTCCAGTCGGCCTGCGGCGCGGGGGCGAACCAGCAGTGGCAGGCCACGGACACCGGCGACGGATATGTGCGGCTGACCTCCCGGAGCAGTGGCAAGTGTCTGGACGTGGCGGACGAGTCCACCGCGGACAAGGCCGCGATCGTGCAGTGGACCTGTACGGGTGGCGCCAACCAGCAGTGGCGGCGCGGCTGACCGGCCCCACACCACTTCCTCGCCACCACGGCCTCCGGTGCCGCGGCCGTCGCGCTCACGGCCGCGGCCGGAGGCACGGATGGCCGCCGCCCCTGCCACCTCCACCGGCCCAGCCGCACCCCGCGGCCGGGCACGGGCGCTCACCGGCGTCCGACCGTTCCCGCTCGGCGCGGTCACCCTGCTGCCGAGCGCCTTCAAGGACGACCAGTCCCGTAACACCGCCTATCTACGGACAGGGCACGCGATCACCGGCGACACCCGGTGGCTGAAGGTCGCCGAGCGCTTCACCCACGCCCGGGTCTTCGACCCGCTCGCCCGCAACGAGACCAGCTCGCCGGGTTGCACGCCAACACCCAGATCGCCAAGATGGTCGGCGCCCTGCGGCTGTGGGAACAGGGCCTGGCCAGCCGTTATCGCACCATCGGCGAGAACGTCTGGAAGATCGTCACCGACCACCACACCTAGGTCATCGGTGGCAACAGCAACGGCGAGGCGATCCACGAGCCGGGCGCCATCGCCGCCCAGCTGAGACCGTCACCCTGCTCCCTGTCGCCCGCGTCCACCACCAGAACTACAACGTCTACTGGCTGACCGGCGAGCCGCCCACCCCGCCGCCCGCCTTCGCCGCCTGGCACTGTTTCGATGAAACCGGCGGGACCAGCGCCGCCGACGCCACCGGCAACGGCAGGACCGCCACGCTCACCGGCGGCGCCTCCTGGACCACCGGCAGAACGGGCGGCGCGGTCGCGCTGAACGGCACCGACGGATACGCCGCCCTCGCTCGCCGATGACCTTCTGGCCGGGGCCACCGCGTACAGCGTGGCGGCCTGGGTTCGGACGACTTCCGCGTCTACGGCAGGACGCTGACCGCGTCGGAGGTCACGACCCTGGCACAATGACCACGATTGACACCGAGGTCGAAGCAGATACGAGAACCACACGAGAACGAGGACGACGCACATGGTCTATCTCGCCGCCGAGGGCCGCTACGGCTCCATGCACTATCAGCGCTGTGGCCGCAGTGGCGTGCTGTTGCCGAAGGTCTCCCTGGGGCTTTGGCACAACTTCGGTGACACCCACCCGATCGAGACCCAGCGCGACGTGCTGCGCCGCGCCTTCGACCTCGGGGTCACCCATATCGACCTGGCCAACAACTACGGCCCGCCGCCCGGCAGTGCCGAGTCCAACTTCGGCACGATCTTCGCCCAGGACTTCCGCCCCTACCGCGACGAGCTGTTCATCGCGAGCAAGGCCGGATATCTGATGTGGCCGGGCCCGTACGGCGAATTCGGCTCGCGCAAGTACCTCCTCGCCAGTCTCGACCAGTCCCTGACCCGGATGGGCCTGGACTACGTCGATGTCTTCTACTCCCACCGCTTCGACCCGGACACGCCCCTCGAAGAGACCATGGGCGCGCTGGACACCGCGGTGCGACAGGGCAAGGCGCTCTACGCGGGCCTGTCCAACTACCCGCCCGAGGCCATCGAGCGGGCCGCCGCCATCCTCAAGGAACTGCGCACCCCGTACCTGATCAACCAGCACCCGTACTCCATCCTGCAGCGCGGGGTGGAGGGCGGGGTGCTGGAGGCATCCGCGCAGGCGGGCGTCGGTGTCATCGCCTTCTCGCCGCTCGCCCAGGGACAGCTCACCGACCGCTACCTCAAGGGGGTGCCCGCCGACTCCCGCATGGCGCTCGGGCACTTCCTCAAGCGCGATGTGCTCACCGAGCAGCGGATCTCCCTGCTGCACGCCCTCAGCAAGCTCGCCGAGGGCCGTGGCCAGACGCTTGCCCAGATGGCCCTGGCCTGGGTGTTGCGCGACCCGCGCGTGGTGTCCGTGCTGATCGGCGCGAGCAGCGTCGCCCAGCTGGAGCAGAATGTGGCGGTGCTCGACTCGCCCGCCTTCACCGATGCCGAACTGGCCGAGATCGACCGGCTCTCGGCCGAGAACGGCGTTGAGATCCCCTGACCGCCCCGGCCGGCGTTTTTTAGCCGGCCGGCTGTCACAGGGAGGTGGTGGCCCCGGGCTCGCCGAGCCCGGCGGTCCACTCCTCGACCAGCTCGACCAACGCCTCCCGCCGGTCCTCGTGCAGATAGTGGCCGCACCCCGGCCACGCCTCGACGCGGGAGTACGGGTGGGTGAGCGAGGCGCGCTCCCAGTCGGCCGGCGCCTCGTTCGAGTACACGCCCAGCACCGGGCAGCGGCGGCGCGCCAGATACGCCCGCGCCGCCGCTCGCGCCCCGAAGGCGTCCGGCGCCAGATACATTCCGTCGCGGCACCGGGCGAGCACTTCCGGGTCCATCGCCGCCATCAGCCTCTCATGGCGCGCCCGCACCCCGGGCGGGGTGTGCGGCCCGAAGGCCCCGCGGACGAACCGCACCGCCCACTCGGCTCCCTCGGCGCGCAGCGCCTCCTGTTCGGCGGGCAGCCGGGCCAGCTCCGCCTCGTCGGCGCCGTACGCCGGGTCCAGCACCACCACGGCCCGTACCAGGGCGGGGTGCTCGACGGCCAGAGCGGTGACGGCCTGCCCGCCCATCGAGTGGCCGACGGCGACGACGGGACCGGTGTCCAGGCGGTGCAGCAGAGCCGCGAGATCGGCGGCGAAGTCACGCGGCCCATAAGCCACGCCGGCGGGCGTGAGGGAGCGGCCGTGGCCGCGCAGGTCCGGGGCGAGCACCCGGTGCCGGCGCGACCATGCGGCCAGGTGCGGTGCCCACTCCCCGGCGTCGCCGCCCCAGCCGTGCACCAGCAGCAGCGGGGGAGCGCCCGCACCGCCCTGGTCGCAGTGGAGCGGCACGGCGGACGGGCGCGTGGTCATGCTGGTTTCCTCCCGGTGGCGGACGGCTGGGGCAGATCCTGCCAGAAAGCGCTTCCCCCGTGCTCCGCCGACTCGGTGGCCGACTCGGTGGCCGGCTCAGTGGCCGGTGAAGCGCGGGGCGCGCTTGTCGAGGAACGCCCGCATCCCCTCGGACTGGTCCTCGGTGGCGAACAGGGCGTGGAAGGTCCGCCGCTCGAACAGCAGCCCCTCGCGCAACCCCACCTCCAGGGCCCGCTCCACCGCCTCCCGGGCGGCCCTGACCGCGGTCCTGCCGTACGACGCGATGGCGGCGGCCGCCTCCGCCGCCTCCGCCATGAGCTGGTCGTCCGGCACGACGCGGGAGACCAGACCACAGCGCTCGGCCTCCTCGGCGTCCATGGTCCGGCCGGTGAGGATCAGATCCATCGCCTTGGCCTTGCCCACCAGCCTGGTCAGCCGCTGGGTGCCGCCGATGCCCGGGATCACGCCCAGCTTGATCTCCGGCTGGCCGAACACCGCGGACTCGCCCGCGAGGATCAGATCGCACATCATGGCCAGTTCGCAGCCGCCGCCGAGCGCATAGCCGCGGACGGCGGCGATCTTCGGGGTGCGCAGGGCGGCGAACCCCTCCCAGCCCGCGAAGAAGTCCTCCTCGGATATCTCGGCGAAGGATTTGGCCGCCATCTCCTTGATGTCGGCGCCCGCGGCGAAGGCTCGCTCGGACCCGGTGATCACAAAGCAGCCGACGTCCGGGTCGAGGTCCAGCGGTGACAGGGCCGCGACCAGCTCGGTCATCACCTCACTGTTCAGCGCGTTGAGCACGGTGGGGCGGTGCAGCCGCGCGGTGACCACACGCCCATGTTGTTCGATCTTGATGACGTCCATGGTGTCTCCCTATGAGTCCCAGATGGCGCCGTACGCGGGGATCCCGCGGCGCTCCATGCCCTGGACGACCTGCCAGGTCAGCTTCTTGTTGGAGATGCAGATCACGGCCTCAGCCCCGAAGTCGGCGTACGCGGCATAGGCCAGCTCGACCATGTCGGGCTTGCCGTGTTCGGAGGTGTCCCAGATGAGCGCGTCGGGCTGGACCGCGAGGATCTCGTCGACCAGCCGGTCGCCGTAGGTCCTGCGCGGATCGCGGGTCGCCCAGACCAGACGGGCCGGAACCGCACGGGCCAGCAGATGGGGCAGACAGGGGCCGATACCGCTGCCGGTGGCCACATAGACCACCTTGGTGAACAGGGTCTCGATATTGGCCACGCCCGCCGTGGTGATGCCCTTGACCCAGACGTGGGAGGGCGCGTCGTCGATGAATTTCCCGGTCCAGTCCCCGGCGCGGGAGACGGTGAGGCGGAACCCCGTCTCGCCGGGGGCGGGCACATTGGCGAATGAGTGCCACTCCAGCAGCGGGTTGCGGCTGATGGCCGTGGACGACCCGGCGAACGGTGTCGCGCCGTGGTCGAAGCGGACGAGCGCCACGTGCGAAGAGGGGCGCTCGATGGCCACCGGCACCCGGCGCAGCCGCAGCCACGGCAGGGCGACGCTGAAGGTCAGCACGGCCACGGTCCACAGTTCGGGAGCCGTCAGCAGGGCCGCCGCGGCGGAGGCGCCGCCCCGCTCGTCGAGCGTGGTCAGCACGGTCTGCGCCCACAGCAGCGCGAGCGCCGCCCAGCCGCCGAAGCGGTGTGCCTTCTCGAAGTGGTCGTGGAACCGCGCCCGGAAGGGCGGCAGCGCGGTGGCCACGATGGCCACCAGCAGCCCCAGCAGCGCATACGAGACGGCGAGCGTGGCGGCCGGAGCCCCGTGCCGGGTGAGCGAGCCGACCAGGGCCAGAAACCACAGCGCGCCCGCGGTGGCGCCGCCGACGTGCAGTCCACCGAAGTGGTAGACCTTTCCCAGTGTCCAGCGGATCCGCAGCGGCCAGTTGGTGGGCGCCGCGGTGGCGAGCCGGAAGAGCAGATTGATGACGTACTGCTGGCGGACCACGATCGCCAGCAGGAAGTTCGCGAGTGCGGCGTGGGAGAGGGGCCGCGGCCCGAGCCCCCCGTCCGCGCGTGCGGCGAGAAAGACCAGGTTGACCGCCCATACGAGGGCGATCAGCCGGTTGTAGTGCATCAGGCGCGGATGCTTGAGGATCCGCTGTGGCAGCGATGTCGGTGGCGGCAGCGCCACCTTCGCCCGGGGCGCCGGGGCCACGGTACGGGCGGTGGTCATGACGCCACCTCGCCACTGCCACGGGTCCGAAGGTCGGCTTCCACGCGCAACAGGGCCGCCTTGTCGACCTTTCCACGGCTGGTGAGCGGCAACGCCGTCATCGGGTGCACCGCCCGTGGCACGCAGTAGTAGGGGAGCGCGGCGGCCACGGCCCGCCGCGCTGCCTCGGGGTCGAGATGGGCGGGCGAGACGAAGGACACCAGGCCGGTGTCGTCCGGTTTCAGCGTCACCGCGCGGGCGCAGCCGGGCAGTGACTCCAAGACCGCCGACACCGAGTCCAGCTCCACGCGGAACCCCCGTACCTTCACCTGGTCGTCAGTCCGGCCCAGGTGTTCCAGCTCCCCGTCGGGTGTCCAGCGGCCCAGGTCGCGGGTGCGGAACATCATCCGGCCCCCGCCCAGGAAGGGGTCGGGCACATAGCGCTCGGCGTTCAGCGCGGGGTTGTGCAGATACCCGGCCGACACCCCGTCACCGCCGGCCCACATCTCCCCCGTCTCGCCGATGGCGCAGGGCCTTCGGTCCGCGTCCAGGACATACACCGTGTTGTTGGGGGTGGGACGGCCGATGGTCAGGCGCAGCGCGGCGGGCTCGTGGCGCTGCATGGTGTTCACGATGGTGGTCTCGGTCGGTCCGCACGCGTTGTAGAAGGTGCAGAAGCGGGCCCACCGGTCGGCGAGCCGACGCGGGCAGGGCTCCCCGGCCACGGCCGCCACCCGCACGCCTCGGCACTGGTCGGGGTCGATCCGGCTGAGCACGGTCGGGGTGGCGATGACCACGTCCACCCGCCGTACGGTCTCGGCGATGTCCTTGCCGCGGATGACCAGCGTGGCGCCGTGGCTCAGGCAGCCCAGGATCTCCCACGCTGCCATGTCGAACGCGACATTGAGGATCTGGCTCACCCGCGTCCCGGGGCGCATGCCGAGGTCGCCCGGTTCGGTCAGCAGGATGTTGCAGACGTTCCGGTGGGTGACGGTGACCCCGTTGGGGCGCCCCGTGGTGCCGGAGGTGAAGAGCACATAGCAGCCGTCGTCGCCCCGGACGGGCCGGGCGGGCCGGAACGCCGCGGTGTCTCCGCTGCCCTCCATCATGGTGTCGATGGCGATGAGGACGTGGCTGTCGGGCACCGGAATCCGGTCCGCGTAGCCGGAGGTCGTGAGGATCACGCGGGTCCGGGCGGTGCGGATGACGTGGTCGAGCTGGGCGCGGGGGGTCAGCCCGGCGTCCTGCGGCACATACGCGGCCCCGGCTTTGAGGGTGGCCAGCAGGCCGACCAGCATGGGTATGGAACGCCGTACGCATAACGCCACGTTGTCGCCGGGGCGCACACCGAGCCGGGCCAGGTGCGCGGCCAGCCGGTTCGCCTGCCGGTCCAGCTCTCCGTAGGTGATGGTGGCGCCGAGGTACTCGGCCGCGACGGCGAGCGGATCGGTGGCGGCGTGCCGCTCGAAGGCGTGGTGGACACCGGCCCAGGACACGGCCGCCACCGGCCCTCGGCCGAACCGCTGGAAGAGGTGGCGGTCGTCCTCGGACAACTCGTGCAGTGGATGTGCGGACCAGGCCGGTGCCGTGGCCCGTTCGCTCGGTTCCTGGTGCGTTGTTTCCGGGTGCATCGTGGCGATTCCTTCCGCGGTGATGGGGCCCAACCGAAGGTGTGCGCGGTCGAGTTCGGGCTGGGGCGCGCCGAGGGACGGGCCAAGGCGCGATGTTCGGTATTTCGATCAGCGTTCGACTGGACATACCGGGGCGTGTCAGGACTGGCGGGTGTGGGGGAGAAGCGCGATGTGCCGCGTGTGTCGAAGAGTCGGCGCTCCTGCGCTGAGCGGTTTGCGCGGGGCCCGGCCCGGGTCACACGGGCATCGTGTGGCACAGGTGCATCAGCCGTCTCTCTTGTTGAGAGCTTAAGGATGTGGCGGGTGGCTACGGAAGACGGCTGACAGGCGCAAGTCGGCCAGGATCCCACTAGAGTCCGGTAGCGCCAAATGGTGTGGCTTACGGTGTTAATGCCGACTTGGCGGCGGTACGAGCGCGATTGCGGACGAGGAACCCCTCGATGGCCGGGCCGGTGTCGCGTGGCCGAGACTGGTCAGGTCCGGGCAAGGGTTACGGTTGCGTCCCATGAGCGGCGAGACGGGCTTGCGGGAGCGCAAGAAGCAGCGGATGTACCGGACGATCTCCGAAACGGCGATCTCCCTGTTTCTGGAACGGGGCTTCGACCGGGTCTCCGTCGCCGATGTGGCCGCCGCGGCCGAGGTGTCCAAGCCCACCTTGTTCCGGTACTTCCCGGCCAAGGAGGACCTGGTGCTGCACCGCTTCGCCGACCACGAGGACGAGGCGGCCCGGGTGGTCCGGGACCGCGCGGCGGGGCAGTCGCCTCTGGCCGCGCTGCACCAGCACTTCCTGGCGGGTCTTGAGCGGCGCGATCCGATCACCGGCCTGAACGATGTGCCGGGCGTGCTGGCGTTCCAACGGCTGCTGTACGGGACGCCCAGCTTGGTGGCCCGCATGTTCGAGTACATCAGCAGATCGGAGGAGGCGCTGACCACCGCGCTGAGCGCGATCGGCGGACCGGAACCGGACGACCTCGCGGCGCCGGACGACGTGACGCCACGCCTCGCCGCGGGCCAGATCATCGCGGTCCAGCGGATCCTCGGCCAGGACAACTGGCGCCGGATCGAGGGCGGTGCGAGCGCCGACGAGGTCTACCCGGGCGCGGTGGCCGCCGCCGACCGCGCCTTCGCCATGCTGCGTACGGGGCTCGCTCCGTACGCCGGATAGGATGAGCCGTCGCAGCCGCGCGCCCACGAGTCGCCGCATACGCATCACCGCAACGCAATCACTGCAACGGAGTCGCAACCTTGGCCACCAGCCGGATCCCGGTCGTACTCGTCACTGGTTTCCTGGGCTCCGGAAAGACCACCATGCTCAACCACCTGCTGCGCGGCAGCGTGGACACCCGCATCGGCGTCATCGTCAACGACTTCGGAAGCATCAACATCGACGCGATGGCCGTCGCCGGTCAGGTCGACTCCATGATCCCGATCGAGAACGGCTGTCTGTGCTGTGCCGCCGACTCATCCGAGATGGACGAGATGCTGGCCCGGCTCACCGAACCGGCGCTGGGCATCGATGTCGTCGTGATCGAGGCGAGCGGCCTCGCCGAGCCGCAGAGCATGATCCGTACGCTGCTCTCCAGCGAGAACGAGCACATCGCGTACGGCGGACTGGTCGAGGTCGTCGACGCCGTGGAGTTCGAGAACACCCGTGAGCGCCACCCGGAGCTCGACCGGCATGTGCGGGCAGCCGACGCGGTGGTGCTCAACAAGGCCGACCGGGTCCGGGAGCCGGAGCGCACCCGGGTGCTGGAGACACTTGCCCGCATCGCCCCGGGCACCCCCGTCGTCACCGCCGAACACGGGCGCGTCGACCCCGACTTCCTCTTCGACCGCGGCCCCGGCGCGCCGGACGAGGAGCGGTTCCACCAGCTCTCCTTCGCCGAGGTGTGCTCGGACGAGGACGACTGGCACGAACACCTCCACGCCGCCTACCAGAGCGTGGAGTTCACCGCAGACCGGCCGCTGGATCCGCGCCGGTTCATGGAATTCCTCGACGGCCGGCCCGCCGGGCTCTATCGGATGAAGGGTTTCCTCCACTTCGGCGCCCCCGGGCACGGCGAGAAGTTCGCCCTGCACGCGGTCGGCTCCTACCTCCGCTTCCAGCCGTCGGACTGGGCGCCCGGCGAGGCCCGGATGACACAACTGGTGATGATCGGGGCCGGAATCGACGCCGACGCCCTCACCAAGGAGCTGGCGGACTGCGTGGCCGCCGCCCCGGAAACCGTCGGCGACCACCACATGATGGGTGTCCTGCGGTATGTCCGGGAGCAGACGGATGGGCCGGACGCGGATGAGCCGGACGTCGCGGAGCCGGGCCCGGCCGACGCGTCACACATGGATTGATCGCGCCCGGCGCACAACCGTCGCCGCCGATCAGCAGTCCTCCAGGGTGTACCTGAGATGAACTCTGTGCCAACTGCAGGAGGACTTGTGCGTCATCGCTCCATTGCCACCGCCGTGCGCTGCGCGATGGTGGCCGCACTCGTGACCACCCCCGCCTTACTGTCCACTTCAACTGCCGGCGCCGCCGAGCAGCGTGCCACCGGCACCTCCCTCGCCGGGGCCGCGCCGCGGGCCGACTTCGACAAGGACGGCCACCCGGACGTCGTGGTCTCGGCCCCCGCCGCCACGGTCGGCGGCAAGACCCACGCCGGCTATGTCGCGGTGGTCTACGGCTCGGCCACCGGGGCGGACACCACCCACCGGCAGATCATCAGCCGGGCGACCGCAGGCGTGCCCGGCGACCCGGCGGACGGGGCCTGGTTCGGCTACCGCACGGTCGCCCGGGACCTGGACGGCGACGGCTACACCGACCTGGCCGTGCAGTCCTCGGGTGACTCGCCCGTCACCGTCCTGTGGGGCTCGGCCGGCGGGCTGACGGGCGGCACCGCGCTGTCCGACCAGACCAGCACCGACGGCCCGGGCCTGACCGGCGGCGACTTCAACGGCGACGGCCACGCCGACCTGGTCGCCGAGGGCACCGGCGAGGGCGAACTGCGCGTCCTGTACGGCCCGTTCACCCGCCAGGGCGCCGCGGCCACCGCGAACACCCTGAACACGGGCCGTACCTTCGGCCCGACCGAAATGGTCGCGGGCGACATCAACGGCGACGGCTCCGACGACCTGGTCACCACCCACGCCTTCGAGGAGATGTCCGAGCCGAGCCTGTACTGGAAGGGCGGCGCGAGCGGCCTGGGCTCGGCGCCTACCCGGACCGACCACGCCGCCTCGGGCACGATCGGAGACGTCGACAAGGACGGCTACGCCGACCTGATCATCCGGACCGTCCCCGGCAATGTCGTGGAGAACCTGCCGTACGACCACGGCACCATCAAGGTCCTCTACGGCTCCGCGAGCGGCCCCGGCGCCACCCGCACCAAGGTCATCGACCAGAACACCGCGGGCGTGCCCGGGGTGAACGAGGACGGCGACCAGTTCGGCTACTCGCTGAGCGCCGGTGACGTCAACGGCGACGGGTACGGGGACATCGCGGTCGGCATCCCGTACGAGGACCTGGACGGCGGCGTGGACGCGGGCAGCGTCGTACAGCTCTACGGCGGCGCGGGCGGCCTCAGCGGCACCGGCGCCCAGGCGTTCACCCAGGACACCGCGGGCGTCCCGGGCGCCGCGGAGGCCGGGGACCACTTCGGCGCGGCCGTGCGGCTCGGGGACACCGACGGCGACGGCAAGGACGACCTGGCCGTGGGCGCGCCCGACGAGGACGGCACCTATACCTCGAGCGGCGCGGCCTGGGTGCTGCGTGGCGGTACGGGCGGGCTGACCACCACCGGGGTCGTCTCGTTCGGGCCGAACGCGCTGGGCGGCCCCGAGGCGGACGCGCAGCTGGGCCGCGGCTTCGCGCGGTAGCGCGCCGCCACACGGCCGCACAGCGGGAGGGGCGCGGGCGCCGCGACACACACGGTGCCCGCACCTCAGCGCCTCAGGCCGATTCCCTGATCACGAGTTCGGTGGGGAGGATCACCCCGGACGGCTCCTCGCCGCCGATCTGCGCCAGCAGCACCCGTACCATCTCGGCGGTGATCCGCTCCCACGGCTGGCGGATCGTGGTCAGGCCGGGGCTGGTGGCCAGCGCGGCGGGGGAGTCGTCGAACCCGGCCACGGCGACGTCCTGTGGCACCCGCCGCCCGCTCCGCCGCAGCGCGGCCAGCACGCCCTGGGCCATCAGGTCCGAGGCGACGAAGACGGCGTCCAGGTCCGGCGCCCGCGCCAGCAGCTCGGCCGCCGCCCGGTCGCCGCTGGCGCGGCTGTAGTCGCCCGAGACCACCAGTTCCTCGTCCGCCGCCAGGCCCGCCGCCGCGAGTTCTTCGCGGTATCCGGCGAGCCGGTCGACGCCGCCGGGGGTGTCCAGCGGGCCGGTGACGGTCGCTATGCGACGGCGGCCGCTGTTCAGCAGATGGCGCACCATGTCGCGGGCCCCGGCGCGGTCGTCGGCGGCGACGTAGGCCATCCCCGGGCTCTGGACCAGCGGTTTGCCGCAGGCCACCAGCGGCACCCCGGCCTTCCGCAGCCGGGTGGCGAGCGGGTCGCCGGAGTGGCTGGAGACCAGCAGCACCCCGTCGACATGGCCGCCGGTCAGGAAGCGCGTGATCCGCCGCCGCTCCGGTTCGTCGCTCGCGCTCATCAGCAGCAGCGTGATGTCGTGTGCGGCCAGCGCCTGGGTGCAGCCGCGCAGCAGCACACTGAAGTTGGGGTCCTCGAAGAACCGCTCCTGCGGCTCGGTGAGCAGGAAGGCCACCGAGTCCGACCGGCCGGTGATCAACGAGCGGGCATGCCGGTTGACGACATAGCCGGTCTTGCGGATGGCGGCGTTGACCGCCTCCTGCGCCGCCGGGCTCACATAGTGCCCACCGTTGAGGACGCGCGAGACGGTGCCGCGCGAGACCCCGGCCTCGCGCGCCACGTCATGGATGGTCGGTGGCCGTCGTCGGCCGGGGGTGCTGTTGCCGGTGCGGCTCATGCGCGTTCTTGTCTCTCCAGATATCGCTTCGTCGGTCAGGACTTTACGGCCCCGGAGAGCAGATCCAGACTCCAGAAGCGCTGGATGACCAGGAACAGCGCGATGAGCGGGATGATGGCCAGCAGCGCTCCGGTGATGACGAGGGTGTACAGGGCCGGGGTGGCTGAGCCCTGCCGCAGCAGGGTGAACAGCCCCAGGGTGACGGGGAACTTCTCGTCGTCACCGAGCATGATGTACGGCAGCAGGAAGTTGTTCCAGATGGTCACGAACTGGAAGAGGAAGACCGTGACCAGGCCGGGCCGCATCATCGGCAGCGCCACCGAGCGGAAGATCCGCCACTCTCCCGCACCGTCCATCCGCCCCGCCTCGACCATTTCGGCGGGGACGGCCGCGGCCGCGTAGATCCGCGCCAGATAGATCCCGTACGGCGACAGGATGTTCGGCAGCAGCACCGACAGATAGGTGTCGGCCGTGTCGGCCTTGGCCAGCAGCAGGTACTGCGGTACGGCGAGGATCACCGGGGGCATCAGCACCCCGGTCAGCAGGACGTTGAAGATGGCCTCGCGGCCGCGGAAGCGGTAGCGCGCCAGGGCGTAGCCGGACAGGGCGGAGACGGCGCAGGACAGCAGCGCGCCGAGCCCCGCGTACAGCAGCGAGTTGGCCATCCACCTCCAGTACACCCCGTCGCGGTACGCGGACAGGTCGGCGATGTTGTCCGCGAATCCGGTGCCGGGCAGGAAGGTGAAGGTGGAGAAGAGCTCGCCTCCGCTCTTGGTGGAGGCGATCGCGACCCAGGCAACCGGCAGCAGGCAGTAGAGGGCGCCGAGCAGCAGCAGGGCGGTGGGGATCCAGGAGGCGCGGCCGCGGCCGGCCGTGGTGGCGGTGGTGGCGGTGGTGGCGGTGGTGGCGGTGGTGGCGGTGGTGCTCATCGGGCGTCTCCCTGACCGGTACGGGCGCCCGCGAACTTCAGGAAACCGAAGGACAGGACCAGGGTGACGACCGCGATGATCACCGAGGTGGCGGCGGCCGCGTATAGATCGCCCTCCACGAAGGCCTTCTGATGGACATCCATCAGGGGGCTCCAGGTGGTGGAGACCGAGTTGGTGAGCGGCTTGAGGGTGGTCGGTTCGCTGAACACCTGCACGGTGGCGATGATCGAGAAGAAGAAGGTGAGCACGAGGGACGGGACCACCATGGGGATCTTGACGCGCAGTGCGATCTGTATCTGGGAGCACCCGTCGAGCCGCGCCGCCTCGTAGACCTCGGCGGGTATGGACCGCAGCGAGGTGTAGATCACGATCATGTTGAAGCCGGTGCCGCCCCATACCGCGATATTGGACAGGGACGCGTAGAGCCCGTTGCCGTCCAGCAGTTCGGGCCGCGGCAGCCCCGCCTTGTCGAGCAGATAGTGGAACGGGCTCACATCGGGCAGATAGAGGAACCCCCACAGCAGCGCGGCGACCACGCCGGGGATCGCGTACGGAAGGAAGATCGCCAGCCGTGAGAAGCCGCGCAGCAGGGTGTCCTTGCGGCCCCGCCGGTCGGCGTCGAGCAGCAGCGCGAACAGCAGGGCCAGGCCCAGCATCGTGGGCACCACGATCAGGCCGTATCCGAGGACGCGCCGGGCGCCGTCGAGCAGTTCCGGGTCGTGCAGCGCGTCGGTGTAGTTGGAAAGACCGGCCCACACCTCGTCCCGGGCGCCCTTGCCAAGGCCCAGGCCCTTGACGTCGATCTTGCGGAGGCTGAGGTAGAGGGCGTAGCCGATGGGCAGCGCGAACAGACCGGCGAACAGCAGGATCGCGGGAAGGAGGAAGACATAGGGGGCGCGGCGCGGACCGTGCCCCGTGGGGCGTAGCGTCACTCGGAGACCTCGAAGCCGTGCTTCTTCAGATCGGTGACGGTGGCCTGCTGCATGGCCGTCAGCGCGGCGCCGAAGTCGGACTTGTTCTTGGCGGCCTTGCCGAAGCTGTCGTTGAAGGACGCGTACGCGACGTTGACGTTCGGCCCCCAGGCGGCGGGTGCGATGCCCTCGGTGATCTTGGCGACCTTGGCGTAGAAGTCGGGCTGGCCGGGGAAGAAGTCGGGCGCCTTCTTGAGCGCGTCGCCATTGTGCGCGGTGGTGGCGGCCGGGTAGACGTTGCACACCTTCACCAGCGCGGCGACCGCCTTCGGGTCGGTGTTCAGCCACTTCGCGAACTTCGCGGCGGCGTCCTTGTGCGCGCTGTCGTTGGTGACGGCGGTGGAGGAGCCGCCCCAGCTGCCGGTCCAGTTCGAGCCCTTGCTCCACTGGGGGAGGGGCGCCATCGCCCATTTGCCCTGGGTGTCGGGGGCCGCGGTCTTGAGGGTGCCGGGGGCCCACACCGCGCTGACCCAGGCGATCTGCTTACCGGTGTTGAGCGCCTTGTTCCAGGCCGGGGTGTACATCGGCTGGTTGTCGATGGCCCCCTCCTTGACCAGGCCGCCCCAGAAGTCGGCGACCTTGCGGGTGGGGGCGCCGTCGATGGCCACCTTCCACTTGTCGCCGCGGGTGGTCCACCAGCTGGCGCCGGCCTGCTGGGCCAGGCCCGCGAAGAGCCCGGAGTCATTGGCGGAGAACGTGGTGAGGGCTTTGTCCGGGGCCTTCTCCTTGAGCTTGCGGGCGGTGGCCGCGAACTCCTCCCAGGTGGTGGGGACCTGCAGGCCGTATTGCTGAAACAAGTCCTTGCGGTAGTACAGCATCATCGGCCCGGAGTCCTGGGGCAGGGCGTAGACCGCGTCCGTGCCGAGGGTGACCTGGCGCCAGATGCCCGCGGCGAACTCGCCCTCGGAGTTGCCCACCTGACCGGATATGTCGGCCAGCACATCGTTGCTGACCAGGGTGGGCAGCGCCTGGTACTCGGCCTGCACCAGGTCCGGGGCCTTATGCGCCTTGGCGGCTGTGATGATCTTGGTGACGAGGTCGTCGCCGGACGCCTGCTTCTTGACGGTCACCTTGATGTCCGGGTGTTCCTTGTTCCAGATCGCCGCGACCTTCTCGAGGTCGGGTGCCCAGGCCCAGTAGGTCAGCTCGACCGGACCGTCCGAGTCTGCCGAGTCGTCGGACGAACCGCAGCCGGTGAGCAGGGTGGTGGCCGACAAGGCGGCCGCGACCGATACCGCGAGGACACGAAGGTTGACGGGGTGATGGTTCACGAATGCCTCCCTGGGCAATCTGTGAGCGTTCACAGTGGAGAGAACAGTAGAGAAACCCGTATGACGCTTGTCAATGCTCGTTTCCATGCGGTTATCTGGGCGCGGCCGCTGCTCTGTGGTCTGTGTACGTTCCCAGTGATTCCCAGGAGTTGCGATGGCTGGCCTCGCCTATGGCGGCGACTACAACCCCGAGCAGTGGCCCGAATCCCTCTGGCCCGAGGACATCCGGCTGATGCGCGAGGCCGGGGTCACCATGGTGAGCGTCGGCATCTTCTCCTGGGCGCTGCTGGAACCCGAGCCCGGACGCTACGACTTCGGCTGGCTGGACCGGCTGCTCGCCCTGCTCCACGAGGCCGGTGTCGCCGTCGACCTCGGCACCCCCACCGTGGCCCCGCCCGCCTGGTTCTACCGCGCCCACCGCGAGGCGCTGCCGGTCAGCCGGGAGGGTGTGCGCTACGAGTTCGGCTCACGCGGCGCCATCTGCCACAGCTCGCCCGCCTACCGCCGGGCCGCGGCCGCCATCACCGAACAGCTCGCCCGGCGCTATGGCGACCACCCCGCGCTCGCCTTGTGGCATGTGCACAATGAGTACGGAGTGCCGGTCAATGCCTGCTACTGCGACACCTGCGCGGACGGCTTCCGCCACTGGTTGCGCGAGCGCTACGGCACCCTGGACGAGGTCAACGACGCCTGGGGCACCGCCTTCTGGGGCCAGCGCTACGGCGCCTTCGAGCAGATCAACCCGCCGCGCGCCACCCCCACCGTCGCCAACCCCGCCCAGCGTCTTGACTACGCGCGCTTCGCCGACGCCACCATGCGCGCCAACTTCACCGCCGAGCGCGACATCCTGCACCGGCTGTCCCCCGGCATTCCGGTCACCACCAACTTCATGACCGCGCTCAGCCAGTGCGACTCGGTCGACTACTGGGCCTGGGGCCGCGAGGTGGACCTGGTCACCAACGACCACTATCTGATCACCGACGGCCGCCGCACCCATGTCAACCTCGCCATGGCCGCCGATCTGACCCGCTCCGTCGCCGGCGGCGCGCCCTGGCTGCTGCTCGAACACTCCACCAGCGGCGTCAGCTGGCAGCCGCGCAACCCCGCCAAGCGGCCCGGGGAGATGGCCCGCAACAGCCTGGGGCATGTGGCCCGCGGCTCCGAGGGCGCGCTGTTCTTCCAGTGGCGCCAGTCACGGCACGGCGCCGAGAAGTTCCACTCGGCGATGGTGCCGCACGCCGGCACCGACAGCCGCGTATGGCGCGAGGTCGTGGCGCTCGGGGCCGACCTGGCGAACCTGGGCGAGCTGCGGGGCAGTCGTACGGTGGCCGACGCGGCGATGGTCTGGGACTGGGAGTCCTGGTGGGCGCAGCGGCTGGAGTGGCGGCCGAGTGAGGACCTGGACGCGCGCGAACGCGCCGACAGCTTCTACGAAGTCCTCTACGACCGCCACCTGACCGTCGACTTCGCCCACCCCGAGGCCGATCTGAGCCGTTATCCGCTCGTCGCCGTGCCCGCCCTCTACCTCGCCACCGCACGCGCCGGGGACAATCTGCGCGCGTACGTCGAGGGCGGCGGCACCCTCGTCGTCTCGTGTTTCTCCGGCATCGTCGACGAGCACGACGCCGTTCACCCCGGCCCCTACCCCGGCGCGCTGCGCGATGTCCTGGGCCTGGTGGTCGAGGAGTTCTCCCCGCTCACCGAGGGCGGGCGGGTGCGCCTGACCGGCCCCGGCGGGGCCGAGCTCACCGGCGACGTCTGGTCCGAGATCGTGGTGCCACGCGGCGCCGAGACCGTATGGACCTACGCCGACGGCTTCGCCGCGGGCCACCCCGCCGTCACCCGCCACCGGCTCGGCCGGGGCACCGCCTGGTACCTCTCCACCCGGCTCGCCCCGCACCACCTGGCGACCCTGCTCGCCCCCGTCTGCGCCGACGCGGGCCTCGCGGACCGCCCCGACCTGCCCCGCGATGTGGAGGTGGTGCACCGCACCGGCGACTGTGGCAGCTACCTCTTCGCGATCAACCACGGCGACACCGACGCCAAGGTGCCCCACCCCACGCCCGGCACCGACCTGCTCACCGGCGAGCACAGCGCCGGACACCTCGCGGTGCCCGCGGGCGCCGTCCGCGTACTGCGCCTGGACGGCTGAACGACCGCAACTCCGCTCATGCCCCCCGCTCAGTCTCGGCGCGCTCCAATGCGCGGGCTTCCCTCGTCGCTGCGCGGCTCCTCAGTCCAGCCCGCGCAGCGCGCCAAGACACGCTCATACCCCCACTCGCTCATTGTCGAAGGGACTCGACGATGCACGACATACGGAGCACCACCCGGACCCTGCTGCGAACCGCCGCGCTCCCCGCCCTCGGCGCGCTGCTGCTGACCGCGCTCCCCGCGCCGGCCGCACACGCCGCGAGCACCCTGGCCAACACCGGATTCGAGGCCGACGGCACCGGTACCGCCACCCCGTCCGGCTGGAGTACCTACTCCGCCGCCGGCAACAACAACGCGTCCTACACCGAGACCGGCGGCCACAGCGGCGGCTACCGGCTGTCCCACTGGTCCTCCTCGGCGTACAAGGTGCAGACCTACCAGTACCTGTCCGGCCTCGCGAACGGCACCTATACGCTCAGCGCCTGGGTGCGCTCCAGCGGCGGACAGAACGCCGCGTACCTCGCCCTGCGCGACTGCGGCGGTGCCGAGCAGCGCACCGATCTGCCGCCCACCCCGAACGGCAAGTGGATCCGCCTGGTCACCTCGGTCACGGTCACCAGTGGCCAGTGCACCATCAGCCTCAACTCCGACGCCCACGCGGGGGAGTGGGCCAACCTGGACGACCTCACCTTCACCAAGGGCAGCACGGGCCTTACGGTCAAGGGCGGGGACGTGTCCACCCTCGCCAAGAACGAGGCATTCGGCGCCACCTACCGCTCCGCGAGCGGCACCAGCGGCGACGCCCTGGCCATCCTGCGCGCCTCTGGTATGAACTACGTGCGGCTGAAGGTGTGGGTGAACCCGGCCGATGGCTACAACACCAAGGCCAAGGTGCTGGCCATGGCCAAGCGCGCCAAGGCCCAGGGGATGAAGCTGCTGATCGACTTCCACTACTCCGACAGCTGGGCCGACCCCGGCAAGCAGACCAAGCCGGCCGCCTGGGCCGGACACGACTACAGCCGGCTCAAGCAGGATGTGTACGACCACACCTACGACGTCCTGGGCGCGCTCAAGTCGCAGGGCACCACGGCCGACATGGTCCAGATCGGCAATGAGATCAACGGCGGCATGCTCTGGCCCGAGGGCTCCACCAGCAACTTCTCCCAGCTCGCCGGGCTGCTCACCTCCGGCGCGAACGCCGCCAAGGCCGTCTCGTCCGACACCAAGGTCGCGCTGCACCTGGCCAAGGGCGGGGACAACGGGGGCACGAGGTGGTGGTTTGACCAGGCGGTCGCGCAGAAGGTGCCGTTCGACGTCATCGCCCTGTCGTACTACGGCTACTGGCACGGCCCGCTGTCCGATCTGCAGGCCAACCTGGACGACGTGGCGGCCCGCTACGGCAAGCCGGTGCTGGTCGCCGAGACCGCCTACGCCCACACCCTGGCAGGCGACGACGGCCTGGCCAACAACGTCGCCACCGCCGACCAGCTCGTCGACGGCTACCCCGCGACCCCCGCCGGGCAGGCCGCCAACCTCCGGGATGTGATGAACGTGGTGGAGGCGGTGCCGGGCGGCCGGGGCCTTGGCGTCGTCTACTGGGAGCCGGCCTGGACGGCGGTCAAGGGCAGCGGCTGGGACCCCACCGACCCGGGCTCCGGTAACGCCTGGGAGAACCAGGCCCTGTTCGACTACGGCGACAAGGCCCTGCCCGCGATGGACTGGTTCGGCCACCGCTGACCTCATCCAACCCGTGTGCTGCCGCCGGATATGTTGACGGACGCTCATGTTTACCCGACGGTAGGTTCATGGCGACCACAGTGACGCACGGGATGAGGGTTCGTCTTCGAACGGGCCGCATACGACTGCTCGGGGCGGCCGCCCTGCTGCTGATGGCGGCAATCGCCGCCCCGGGCGGCAGCGCGGCCGCCGCCGAGCCGCCCTGGTCCGACGGCCCGGCCGCGGACCGGATCTCCGTGGCGGGCGGCCGGTTCACCGACGGCCACGGGCGCGAGGTCGTACTGCGCGGATTCAATGTCTCCGGCGAGGTCAAGCTGGCGGAGAACGGCGGCCTGCCCTTCGCCGACACCGCCGACGCCCGGAAGTCGGCCCAGACCATGCGCGGCCTCACCGGGGCCAACTCCGTCCGCTTCCTGCTGTCCTGGGCCCACGCCGAGCCGGAGCCCGGCAAGGTCGACGAGGAGTATCTGCGCAAGGCCACCGAGCAGATACGGGCCTTCCTGGACGCCGGAATACGGATCTATCCCGACTTCCACCAGGACCTCTACTCCCGCCATCTGTTCGACCAGGACAGCTGGTACTCCGGCGACGGCGCGCCCGAATGGGTCGTCAAGGCCGGCGGCTACCCCAAGGAGTCCTGCGGCATCTGCGTCCACTGGGGCCAGAACATCACCCAGAACCCCGCCGTCCAGGACGCCACCCGAGACTTCTGGAAGAACCGCGCCCTGCAGACCTCCGCCGGGACGGTCCGTATCCAGGACGCCTTCCTGGCCACCGCCGAGAAGACCATGGCCTACCTCGCCGGCCGGCTGACCGCCGACGAGTTCGCCCGCGTCGTCGGCTTCGACCCGTACAACGAGCCGTACGCGGGCCGCTACGACAGCGGCCAGTCCAGCCGCGCCTGGGAGAAGGACATGCTGTGGCCGTTCTATGAGAAGTTCCGGGCGCGTATGGACGCCGCGGGCTGGGCCGACAAGCCCGCCTTCGTCGAGCCCAACCTGTTCTGGAACTCCAACATCGACTTCCAGCGCCAGGAGGGCGGCCTGCTCGACGGGGGGGCCATCGGCTCGCGCTATGTGTTCAACACCCACTTCTACGACCAGAAGGCCATCTCCGGCGTCTTCATGCCCGGCAAGGCCCAGGACGGCCAGTACGCCACCGACTTCGCCGCCGTGCGCGACCGCGCCTCGGCGCTCGGCACCACGGCCGTCGTCAGCGAGTACGGACACCCGCTGACCGGCTTCACCTCCGACAAGGCGCCGACCGTGGTCAAGGGCCTGTACCAGGCGCTGGACTCCCGGCTCAGCGGCGCCACCTGGTGGAGCAAAGCCGCCGCCTCGGGTCCGGTGCTGTCCGCCAACCAGTGGCAGTGGGACCTGTACAACGGCCGCCACCACGAGGCGATGAACGGCAACCCCGACAAGATCCTCACCGCCGGCGACGCCTGGAACGACGAGGACCTGTCGGCTGTACGGCTCGATGACACCGGGGCGGCCGTGCTCCGCCAGGACGCCCGGCTCCTGGACCGCCTCTACCCGAGCGCGGTGGCGGGCCGCACCCTCGCCTTCACCTTCGAGGACCGCTCGCGCGACGGCTCCACCACCCTGAACTGGGACCGCGTCCCCAGCAGCCTGCCAGGCGTCGCCCGGCTGGTCGGCTCGGGGCGCTACGGGATGCTGGTGTGGCGGCAGAACGGCACCACCGAGGCTCCCACCGAACTGCACCTGCCTCGCGACTTCGACCCGGCCACCACCACCGTCGTCTCCGACCTGGGCACCGTCACCGGCCCGCCCGCCTACACCGCGCACGGGCACACCGCCGACCACCCCGTGGCGACCGCGGCGGAGAGCGGCGGCACCGACGCCAGGCGGCTGCTGCTCTCCGCACCGCCCGGCGCCGGAACCCTCCACTACGCGCTGGTCGCCGACGGCACCGCCGCCCCCTCGGCCGAGCTGCGCGCCGCGGCACAGCGCGAGCTCAGCGCGTGGGCGCAGGCCGCCGGCTTCCCGAACTGACCCGCCGGCGTCACCAGCGGTGGTGCACCTGGGCGCGGATCCGCCGGTCGTACAGATCGCGGACCGCGTCCAGCGTGCCCTGCTCCAGCGCGGGCAGCCCCGCCGCCGCGGCGTTCGTCCGGGCCTGCTCGGGCGAGCGCGCCCCGGGGATGACCGAGGTCACCCCCGGCTGCTGGACGACCCACCGCAGCGCGGTCTGCGCGGGCGTCGCACCCTCGGGCGCCAGTTCGCCGAACTCCACCGCCGCCTCGACGCCCGCCGCGAAGTCCACACCCGAGAAGGTCTCACCCTGGTCGAACATCTCGCCGTGGCGGTTGTACGTGCGGTGGTCGTTCTCGGAGAACACCGTGTCCTTGGTATACCGGCCGGACAGCAGACCCGACGCCAGCGGCACCCGCGCGATGATCCCCACCCCGGCCGCGGCGGCCGCGGGCAGCACCTGCTCCAGCGGCTTGAGCCGGAACGGATTGAGAATGATCTGTACGCTCGCCGTCCCCGGGTGCTCGATCGCCGCCAACGCCTCCTCGCAGGTCTCCACGCTCACCCCGTACGCCGCCACACGCCCCCGGTCCACCAGTGTGTCCAGCGCGTCGAAGACGGCGTCGGAAGAGTGCACCGACGACGGCGGGCAGTGCAGCTGCACCAGATCCAGCGTGTCCACCCCGAGGTTGGCGCGCGAACGGTCCGTCCAGGCCAGGAAGTTGTCCAGCGTGTAGTTCTCCGCGACCTGCGGCAGCCGTCGCCCCATCTTGGTCGCCACGAAGATCCGCGCGTCCGGGCGGCTTCGCAGATAGCGCCCGATGAGCTGCTCGCTGCGCCCGTCCCCGTACACATCGGCGGTGTCGAAGAAGGTCACCCCCGACTCGACGGCCGCGTCCAGCACAGCCAGCGCGTCGTCCGCGCCGACCTCGCCCCAGTCCGCGCCCAGCTGCCAGGTCCCCAGCCCGACGACGGAGACCTTCCTGCCGATCCGGCCGAACTCACGCTGCTCCATGGTCCCTCTCTCTCCTGTGGTGCGGCTCACCGTACCCGCAGGTGTTCGAAGGCCGGTGGCCTGGGAGCTCGAAATACTTGTCAAGTACCTACAAAAACAATATTTGACCTGCGGCGATTGCTGTCGAGGTACCTGGCAAGTAGGGTGTGGAGCATGTCAGCTCTCAATGTGGAATTCAGCGATCGGGAACTTGAGGACCTCCGCCAGATCGCCAAGGAGCGTGGCACCACGATGAAGGCCCTCGTCCGGGAGGCGACCGTCGCCGACATCGCCCGCCACCGCGCGCTGCAGGAAGGCGCGGAGGTCTTCCGGCGCTTCTTCGCCGACAACGCGCAGGCGTTCGCCGATGCGTTCCCGGATGATGAACACCGCCCCCACGACCCGGGACAGGCCGCCTGACCATGGCCCCGCTACTGCATATCGACGTCCCCTGGCTGCTGCAGCGCCATGAGGAGGTCATGCCGGAACAACCCTCCATCTCCGACTTCTCGGGACTGGTCGCCGCCGTGGCCCGGCATCGCGTCGACCCGCCACGCCTGGGCGTCGACCCCGACCCCGCGTGGCGCGCCGCGGCGCTGCTGCACACCATCGCGCTGCTCAGACCGCTCCCGGCGAGCAACGCGCGATTCGCCAGCGCCACGGCCGTCGCCTATATGCACGCCTCGGGCGAGGGCATCGATCCGCCGTACGGCGCGCTGATCGACCTGGTCCGCGACATCCTGTCCAGCAAGGCCGACGTCTACGACGCGGCGGGCCGCATCCGCTCCTGGCGGATCTGAACAGGTCCATACCACTGCGTGTCAGCCGAGGTCGAACGCGTTGGGCAGCCCCAGCCGGTAGCGGGTCTCGTCGACGCGGCGCAGCGGCTCCAGCTCCGGCGGCTGGTACAGCGTCCAGATGGCGCACCGCGGGGCGCTCGAGCCCTCGGCGTCCAGGAGCGCGTTGACGGCTCGGCGGGCCGATTCGTTGGCGCCCTCCATCGTCGCCAGGTCCATGTCGGTGGCCACATAGTCCCCGGCGAGGAAGAGATTGGGCACGGCGGTGGCCGCGCTGGGGCGGTTGTACCAGGTGCCGGCCGGGTGGATCAGGAGTTGTTCACGGTTGCTGGGCGAGGGTCCGCCGAGCCCTTCGACGGCCGGGTCCATGAACCACGCATGCACATCCGCATCGCGCAGTACCGTCCGTCCGGTGTCGTGCAGACTGTCCTTCAGCTGGGCCCAGATCTCGCGGACGACCTCCTCGCGGGTGCACTGCTTGGCGGTCTTCCCGTACAGGATGCCGGGCTTGTCCCATTCGGAGACGATGGTGGACAGGCAGTCGGTGACCTGCCCGTCCCCGTAGTCGGCGGGGAAGTCGCGCCCCTTCCAGAACTGCGCCTGCCCGATGGCGGTGATCGACCAGGGCGAGTCCACGCAGTCCACATGCCCGTTCAGGATCGGGGTGGGGGTGCGCAGATAGAACTGGACGCCGACCATCCAGTCCGTGCGCAGCTTGTCGCAGCGGGCCAGCTGCGGATCGGCGGCCCGCAGCGAGGCTCCCCAGGTGGTGCGGGCGTGTTCGACGGGCAGCGCGCTGAGGTAGTGGTCGGCGGTGGCGGTGCGGGTGGCGCCGGTGTCCGGGTCCGTCAAGCGCGCCCCGGTGATCCGCCCGCCCTCGTAACTCAGCTCCGTCACCTCGGCGCCGAGCTCGAACCGCACCCCCAGCGAGCGCAGATGTGTCTCCCACGGATCGATCCACGCCTCGCTGGTCGGTGCGTTCAGCACCCGGTCCGGCTCCCCGTCGTGGCCTCGTGCGAGGACGTTGTACACGAACGCCTGGAGGACGCGGGCGACGGTGCGGGTGCTGGCCTCCTCCGCCTTGGTGGCGACGATGTTACGGGTGATGCCGACGGCCAGCAGCCGCTGGTAGTCGTGCGACATCTTCTCGGCCTTGACGAAGTCCCACCACGGCACCCGCTCCCACTGCCCCTCGCGGCGCAGATCGCAGCTGGTCAGCTGGACCAGGACGCGGCCCGCGAAGTACGCGGCCTCGGTGGCGGGCAGGCCGAGCGCGGTGTCCAGGAAACCGATGAGGAGTTGCAGCAGCGCGTCGGGGGTGAGGGAGCTCGGATCGGGCGGCGCGGTCAGGGTGCGGAACGGCAGCCGCAGATCCGGGGTGCCGCCGTTGCGGGCGAACAACTCCTCGGTCGCGGCGACCAGGTTGTCCCGGCAGCCGCCGGCGTTGCCGGGGAAGGGAATCCGGCGCAGGGTGTCGGGAAGATTCCGGTAGAAACCTGGAAAAAAGCGGAAGCCGTGCTCGCCTGGTAAGGCCCTGCGTCCACCGCTTCCGGTGCCGGGGACGTCCATGCTGCGGGCCTTGCCGCCGAGGATGCGGTTGCGCTCGTACACCGTGACCGAGAACCCCCGCTCGGCCAGCTCCTGCGCTGCGCTCAGCCCCGAGACACCGCCGCCGAGCACGGCGACGGTACGGGCCGCCTTGGGTGCGGCCGAGGCGGGGAGGGCCATCGTGGTGCCCAGCGCGAGGGCGCCGCCCGTGGTTCCCGCCGTGGCCAGGAACTGACGCCGTGTCCTGCTGCCGTTCTCCATCGCGACTCGCGACTCCTCCCCTTGACGCCCCATCCAGGCATGTTCACGTCACGCTACGCGGGGGTGGTCGGCGGGGGAAGACGGCTTACGCCCCGTCATTGGCTCGCCGGGCCCGGCCGGCGGTTCAGCGGAAGACGCCGGTGTGGCCCAGAGAGTAGCGGCCCGGCTGGGGAAAGACGGCCAGCCCGTGCGGGCCGCCGCCCACCGGGATCCGGGCCAGCAGCCGGCCGTCGCGGGTGGCGATCGCGTACACCTCGGAGTTGTAGCGGCCGGAGAGCCACAGCACCTTTCCATCGGCGGACACCCCGCCCATATCGGGGCTGCCGCCGCCGGGCAGCCGCCAGCGCTCCACCAGCTTGCCGGTGGCGAGCGACAGGACCGAGATGGTGCCCTCGCCGCGGTTGGTGATGTACATGCTGCGGGAGTCCCGGCTGACATACAGACCGTGGGCGCCCTGGCCGGTGGGCAGCAGCCGGGGGCGGGTGAAGGCATCCCCGTTCAGCACCCACACCCCGTCGGCCTCCATGTCGGCGATGTACCAGGTCCGGCCGTCCGGTGAGATCTTCACGTCCTGAGGCATGGCGCCCGCGAGCGGCAGCCGCTGCTGCCCGATCACCTTCATCCGGGCCGTGTCCACCTTCAGCAGCTCGCCGGAGAACTCGCAGGACACGATGAAGTAGCGGCCGTCGGGCGAGAAGTCCGCGTGGTTGACGCCGTAGCACGACACCGGCACCGACTTCACCACGCGCATGGTGTGCGCGTCCCGGAACACCAGCGCCCGGTCCATGGATGCCATCACCACCGCGTACTTGCCGTCGGGGGTGAAGTAGAGGTTGTACGGATCGTGGACGTCCACTGGGCGGCCGGTCTTCCCGGTGGCCGGGTCGATGGGGGTCAGGCTGTTGCCGAGGTCGTTGTTGACCCACAGTGTCTTCAGGTCCCAGGAGGGCACGACATGCTGCGGCTGGCTGCCGACCTGGAGGGTGCGGATCACTTTGTACGTCTTCGGGTCGATGACGCTGACCGTGTTGGACAGCGTGTTCGGCACATACACCCGCGACGGGATCCCCTTGACCACCGGGGACAGCTTGCCCGGCCGGTCGGCGGCGTACAGGTCGTGCGGGTCAAGCGGCGGTGGCATCCCGGGCAGCAACCGAGCGGCGGCGGCCTTCGAGGCCGCGGCCGACGCCGACGCGCCGGCCGTCCGCGACGGTTTCGTGCGCGCCGGCCGCGTCTGCTCGTGGGAGGCGGCACAGGCCGATGCCGCGGCGCACATCAGCAGCAGCGCCCCGGCCACCCGCAGCCGCACGGCCCGCCGCCGGGCGGGGGAGCGGCGTGCCACGGTGAGCGACAGCGCGGGGGAGTGGCGCGCCACGGTGAGCGGCAGGGTCCGCGGGCCGTCGGCGCGCGGGGCGGTCGCTGCGCCTTCCCGGCGATACGGGCGGATCGGGCCACGGGCCACGGGATTCCTCCAGCGGTGGTGCGGGCGAGGACGTGGGCGTGCCACGGGACGCGGTCTCCCGCTGGCCGGTACGGCCGCGGTGGCCGCCCGGACCGGCCCGGCCGAGGCTCACACTGCCACCGCCGCGACCCGGCGGCGCGCCCCCGCATCCGACCGGGTGGCGGGTCTCCCCCGCGCGGGGGCACCAACGATCTCCCGGCCCTCTTCCGCCGACCCGCACCGCGCGGCGTAGGATCGCGCCCGGCAGCGAGCGGAGCACCAGGAGACAGCAGGAGACAGAGGGGGCGGCATTGCGGTTCGGACTGCTGGGCACAGGCCACTGGGCGGCCGAGACCCAGGGCGCGGCCCTCGCCGCGCACCCCGAGGCGGAGCTGGTGGGCGTCTGGGGCCGGGACCCGGCCAAGGCGCGGGCGCTGGCCGAGCGGTACGGCATCCGGGCCTACGACCGGCCCGACGAGCTGATCGCCGACGTCGAGGCGGTCGCCGTGGCCCTGCCGCCGGACATCCAGAGCGACCTGGCGCTGCGCGCCGCGCGCGCCGGGCGCCATCTGCTGCTCGACAAGCCGCTCGCCTTCACCACCGAGGACGCCGATCGCGTGGTGGACGCCGTCGAGGAACGAGGGCTGGCCTCCGTGGTGTTCTTCACCCGCCGCTTCGCCCAGCCGGTGGAGGACTTCCTCACCCGTGCCGCGGCCGACGGAGGCTGGGACGGCGGCCGGGCGACGGCCTTCGCCTCGATCTTCCGGCCCGGCAACCCCTACGGGGGCTCCCCATGGCGGCGGGAGCGCGGCGGCCTGTGGGACGTCGGCCCGCATGCCCTGTCCGTCCTGCTGCCCGTGCTGGGCCCGGTCGCCGAGGTCACCGCGGTCGGCGGCCCGCGCGGGGCGGCGCATGTGCTGCTGCGCCACCGTTCGGGCGCGGTCGGCACCCTCGCGCTCGCCCTGGACGCCCGGCCCGCCGCCGTCGCGCACACCTGCGACTTCTACGGTGAACAGGGCGTGGCCGCCGTCCCCGACGCGGGGATCAGCCCCGTCGAGGCGTTCACCGCGGCCACGGACCGGCTGCTGGGGGTCGCCCGCACCGGTACGGGCGACCCGTGTGACGTGCGGTTCGGCCGCGAGGTGGTGGCCATCCTGGAGGCCGCCGACGCCTCCCGCCGCCTCGGCCGCACCATCGCCCCGCGCTGAGCCCCTTTTTAAGGGCTCGGTTCTCCCCCAGCTACCGCTGGGAGGTGCCCCCTGCATAGACCGACGGCTCCTGGGGAACCGGGGGTCATGACCAAGCTCCGCCTCCCGGAGTCCGTCCGGGCCTGCCTGTTCGATCTCGACGGCGTGCTGACCCGCACCGCGGTGATCCACGCGGCGGCGTGGAAGGAGATGTTCGACGATTTCCTCCGGCGCCGCGAGGGCCCCGACTTCCGCCCCTTCGACAAGGTCGACGACTACGACGAATACGTCGACGGGCGGCCCCGCGCCGACGGAGTGCGCACCTTCCTGGCGTCCCGGGGGATCGAGCTGCCCGAGGGAACGGGCCAGGATCCGCCCGACGTGGACACGGTGCATGGCCTCGGCACCCGTAAGAACGCCCTGGTCCTGGCGAAGATCCGGGAAGAGGGGGTCGAGGCGTACCCGGGGTCGGTGCGCTTTGCCCGGGCGGTCCGCGCCGCGGGCCTGCGCACCGCGGTCGTCTCGTCGAGCGCCAACTGCCGCGATGTCCTGATCTCTGCGAAGATAGAACACCTCTTCGAGGTCCGTATCGACGGCGTGGTCGCCGCCGAGCGCGGGCTGGCGGGCAAGCCGCATCCGGACACCTTCCTGGAAGCCGCCCGCGACCTGGGCGTCGCCCCCGCGGCCGCCGCGGTGTTCGAGGACGCCCTGGCGGGCATGGAGGCCGGCCGCGGCGGGCGCTTCGGCTGTGTCGTGGGCGTCGACCGGGTCGGCCAGGCGGAGGCGCTGCGCGCCCACGGCGCGGACATCGTGGTGCTGGACCTCGCCGAGCTGCTGGAGGAGGACGCCTCGTGATCACCGATTCCTCATACGCCGTCGACCCCTGGATGCTGCGCGAAATCGAGCTCCACCTCGATGTGCTGCCGCAGAGCGAGTCCGTCTTCGCCCTCTCCAACGGCCATGTCGGCTGGCGCGGCAATCTGGACGAAGGCGAGCCGCACGGCTGGCCCGGCTCCTATCTCAACGGTGTGCACGAGCTGCGCCCCCTGCCGTACGCCGAGGCCGGCTACGGCTACCCGGAGTCCGGCCAGACCATGATCAACGTCACCAATGGCAAGATCATCAGGCTGCTGGTGGACGACGAGCCCTTCGATCTGCGCTACGGGCGGCTGCGCTCCCACGAGCGCGTCCTGGATCTGCGCGGCGGGCTGCTGCACCGCACCTGCGAGTGGACCTCCCCCTCCGGCACCACCGTGAAGCTGCGCTCCACCCGGCTGGTCTCCCTCACCCAGCGGGCCATCGCCGCCGTCGCCTACGAGGTGGAGGCCGTGGACGCGGAGGTCCGGATCGTCGTCCAGTCCGAGCTGGTCGCCAACGAGCAACTGCCGCAGCGCGCCGGCGACCCCCGGGTCGCCGCCGCCCTGGAGTCCCCTCTGCAGCCCGAGGAGCACGACGCCCATGACATGCGGCTGCGCCTGATCCACTGCACCGAGGCCAGTCGGCTCCGGGTCGCCACCGCCGCCGACCACTTCATCAGCGGGCCGCCGCCCACCCGCACCTCGAGCGAGAGCAGCGAGGACGTCGCCCGCCTCACCGTCACCTCGGTGCTCAAACCGGGCAAGGTGCTGCGGCTGGAGAAGCTGGTCGCCTACGGCTGGTCCGGCGCCCGTTCGCTGCCCGCCGTCCGGGACCAGGTGGAGGCCGCGCTGGCCGGCGCCGCGAGCACCGGCTGGAAGGGCCTGGTGGACCAGCAGCGGGGCTGGCTCGAGGGTTTCTGGAGCCGCGCGGACGTCGAGGTCGAGGGCGACGCCGAGATCCAGCAGGCCGTGCGCTTCGCCCTTTTCCACGTACTGCAGGCCGGGGCCCGCGCGGAGGAGCGGGCGATCCCCGCCAAGGGCCTCACCGGGGCGGGCTACGACGGACACTCCTTCTGGGACACCGACACGTTCGTGCTGCCACTGCTCACCTACACCTTCCCCGAATCCGTCGCCGAGGCGCTGCGCTGGCGGCAGTCCACACTGCCCGCCGCCCGGGAGCGGGCCCGCCAGCTCGGCCACCACGGCGCCGCCTTCCCCTGGCGCACCATCGAGGGGTCCGAGTGCTCCGGGTACTGGCCGGCCGGGACGGCGGCCTTCCATGTCAACGCGGACGTGGCCGACGCCGTGGTGCGCTATGTCTCGGCCACCGGCGACGACGACTTCGAACGCGAGAGCGCGGTGGAGCTGCTGGTGGAGACGGCACGGCTGTGGCGCTCGCTGGGCCACCACGACCACCACGGCCGCTTCCACATCGACGGGGTGACCGGCCCCGACGAGTACAGCGCGCTCGGCGACGACAACGTCTACACCAACCTCATGGCCCAGTCGAACCTGCGTGCCGCCGCGGACGTCGTCGAGCGCCACCCGGCCAAGGGCGCCGTGCTGGGGGTGGACGACGAGGAGGCCGCGGCCTGGCGGGACGCCGCCGAGGCCATGACGATCCCGTACAACAAGACCCTGGGCGTCCATGAGCAGTCGGCCGACTTCACCGACCACCAGATGTGGGACTTCGAGGGCACGCACCCCGATCAGTACCCGCTGATGCTCAACTTCCCCTACTTCGACCTGTACCGCAAGCAGGTCATCAAACAGGCCGATCTGGTGCTGGCGATGTATCTGCGCGGCGATGCCTTCACCGAGGAGCAGAAGGCGCGTAACTTCGCGTACTACGAGGCGCTGACCGTCCGTGACTCCTCCCTGTCCGCCTGCGCCCAGGCCGTCATGGCCGCCGAGGTCGGCCATCTGCGCCTGGCCTACGACTACTTGGGCGAGGCCGCCCTGATGGACCTCAGGGACCTGGAGCACAACACCCGCGACGGACTGCATATCGCCTCGCTGGCCGGCACCTGGATCGCGCTGGTGGCCGGATTCGGCGGGATGCGCCATACCGACGGCAGCCTCACCTTCTCGCCCAAGCTGCCGGAGAAGCTGGCCCGGCTGGCCTTCACCGTCCAGGTGCTGGGCAGGTGCCTGCGGGTGGAGATCACCGACGCCACCGCCACCTACACCATGGTGCGCGGCGCCCCGCTGGAGATCCGCCACTACGGGCGGCCGCTCACCGTCACCGAGAAGTCGCCGCAGACCCGCAAGGTCCCCGAGCCCACCGCCCGCCCCGAGCCGCGCCAGCCCCCCGGCCGCCGCCCCGACCGCCGCGCCTGAGGCCCGCGGGGGCGGCCGCCCCAAATGGGACCCGGAGAAAGGGCTCTTGCTCTTTCGGGCGGGTGGCATGGGGTGCCAGACTTCTCAGGTGCCCGACTTTGACATGCTCGTGATCGGATCCGGCCCGGGTGGCCAGAAAGCAGCCATCGCCGCGGCGAAGCTCGGCCGCAGCGTGGCCGTCGTCGACCGCCCGGACATGGTCGGCGGCGTCTCCATACACACCGGGACCGTCCCCTCCAAGACCCTGCGGGAGGCGGTGCTCTACCTCACCGGACTGACGCAGCGCGATCTGTACGGCCAGAGCTACCGCCTCAAGGACGAGATCACCGTTGCCGATCTGACGGCTCGTACCCAGCATGTGGTCAGCCGCGAAGTGGACGTCATCCGCAGCCAGTTGGCCCGCAACCGGGTCGCGGTGTTCGCCGGCGTCGGACGCTTCGTGGACGACCACACCGTCGCCGTACGCGACGCCGACGGCCATGAACAGCTGCTGACCGCGGGCCATATCGTGATCGCCACGGGTACCCGCCCGGCGCGCCCGGCGTCCGTGGAGTTCGACGAACGGACGATCATGGACTCCGACAGCGTCCTGAACATGGAGCGGGTGCCGCGCTCCATGGTCATCGTGGGCGCGGGCGTGATCGGCATCGAATACGCCTCCATGTTCGCCGCCCTGGGCAGCAAGGTCACGGTGGTCGAGCAGCGCGAGGGCATGCTGGACTTCTGCGATGTCGAAGTGGTCGAGGCGCTGAAGTACCGGCTGCGGGACCTGGCCGTCACCTTCCGCTTCGGCGAGACGGTCGCGGCGGTCGAGCGCCACGCCCGCGGCGCCCTGACCGTGCTGGAGAGCGGGAAGAAGATCCCCGCCGACGCGGTGATGTACTCCGCCGGACGCCAGGGGCTGACCGACGACCTCGACCTCGGCAAGGCGGGCCTCACGGCCGACCGGCGGGGCCGGATCACGGTGGACGAGCACTACCGCACGGCCGTGCCGCACATCTACGCGGTCGGCGACGTGATCGGCTTCCCCGCGCTCGCCGCCACCTCGATGGAGCAGGGCCGCAGCGCCGCGTACCACGCCTGCGACGAGCCGGTGAACCCGATCCACGACCTTCAGCCCATCGGCATCTACAGCATCCCCGAGATCAGCTTCATCGGCCGCACCGAGGACCAGCTCACCGATGCGTGTGTGCCGTTCGAGGTGGGCGTCTCGCGCTACCGCGAGCTGGCCCGCGGCCAGATCGTCGGTGACTCGCACGGCATGCTGAAGCTGCTGGTGTCCCCGGAGGACCGGCGGCTGCTGGGGGTGCACTGCTTCGGCACCGGAGCGACCGAGCTGATCCACATCGGCCAGGCGGTGATGGGCTGCGGTGGCACCGTCGACTACCTGGTCGACGCGGTGTTCAACTATCCGACCTTCGCCGAGTCCTACAAGGTCGCCGCCCTGGACGCGACGAACAAGATGCGGGAGATCGACCACCTCGGGGACTGAAGCCCCGTTGTCAGTGGCGGGGCGCACACTGGAGGCATGTGCCGCAGCATCAAGACACTCCGCCCGCCCATGACGCCCGAGCTCCACGACGAGGACATCGAGGCGGCTGCCCTGCAGTACGTCCGCAAGGTGTCCGGGTTCCGCGCGCCCGCCGCCCATAACCGCGAGGTCTTCGACCAGGCCGTCGAGGCGGTGGCCGAGGCCACCCGTAAGCTCCTCGACGGACTCGAGGTGCGCGGAAGCGGCGGGCGCGCGAGCTGAGCCCGCCGAGCCGTGTTGCCCCACCCGCCGCGCCGGTGTGATCGGCTCGGCGGGTGGGGTGTGTGGCGCCGGCTCCCGGCTCAGGCGGCCGTCCGGTCGCAGCTGGTGCGGCCGGGGTGCCAGCGGCAGGCGATGGCCGCGAAGCCGCCGTCCGCCACGACCGGTACGGACAGGGTGTCCCCGTCGGGCATCACCCGAGGTTCGCGTACCAGGCCGTCGGGGCCGTCGAGGACCAGATCGACCAGCCAGGTGCCCGACCCCAGCCGCAGTGGCACCTCGGCGGTGTGCGCGGCGCCGGCGAAGGTGCCGCCGATGAACCACCGCCCGCCGCTCGCCCGGGCCAGCACCGCACTCTCGCCGGGCCGTCCCGCGAGCAGCCGGGTGCGGTCCCAGGCCGCGGGGAGCTGTTCGAGGAAGCCCCGCGCGACTGGGCGCGCGTCATACGACTCCGGAGTGCCCGCCAGGTTCTGGATGCCCGACTCGTACAGCACGGACAGACCCAACTCGCCCGCGTCCGAGGCCGCGTTCGGGCGTTGCGGGCGGTGGAAGGCGCCCGGGGTGAAGTCCATGGAGCCGATGACGTTGCGGGTGAAGGGGAGGGTGGTCAGATGCTGCGCGGTGTTGACGCGTTTCTCCTCGCCGTTGACCCCTTCCATCGTCATCACATGCGGCCAGGTGCGCTGGATGCCCTTGGGGATCGTCGAGCCATGGAAGTTGACCAGCAGATGGTGGGCGGCGGTGGCCGGAAGGATCTCGTCGTACCAGCGCAGCGTGTCCTGCGACTCGGAGTCCATGAAGTCGATCTTCACCCCCTTCACGCCCCACCTCTCCAGGGTGGGCAGCCACTGCTCACGCTCCTCGGCCGTGTCCAGATCGCGGTGGTGGATCCAGACCTGGATGCCGACGCCGCGCTCCCGCGCGTAGGTCACGAGCTCCGGGATCCAGCTGTTCGTCTGCCAGTTGGGGTCGGTGACGTCCCACTGGTCCGGGTCGAAGTACCAGCCGGCGTCGACCACCACATACGGCCAGCCGCGCTGGGCCGCGTAGTCCACGTACCCCTTCTGCATCGACAGGCTCTGCCCGGCGGGTTTTCCTCCGGCCAGCCAGGTCCACAGGGCGGGCCCGGGCCGGATCCACGAGGTGTCGGCGACCCGCGAGGCGGGTGCGAGGTCATCGGTGAAGGTGGACTCCGTGACGGTCGCGAGATCGCCCACGACCAGCGCCCGCCACGGTGTGCTCAGCGCGCCGTCGGAGGTGACCCGCTCGTCCCACAGCCCGATGCGATACGTGGGCAGGCCCGCCTCGTGGACCAGGCGGGCGGCGGAGTAGCGGCCGCTGAGGTCCGACTCGGCGATCAGGGCGTAGGTGCCCCGCGTCTCGAACAGCGCCTGTGCCATGTACTCGCCGGTCGGCGCGGTGGCCGCCGGGTACTGGTTGAACAGGTTCTCGTTGTCGCGCCGGTAGGCGCCGAGCCACGCCGTCGCGTCCGTGGGCAGGGTGAAGGCCGAGGTCTCGCCGAGGACGTCCCCGCTGCCCTTCGGCAGGACATAGCGGTAGGCGACGCCGTCGTCCGAGACCCGGACCACGAGGTCGAGCCGGGCGCCGCCGTCGCCGCGGAAGCGGAACCTCGTCTCGGTCATGCGTACGTCGCGGACGCGTTGTTTGCCGACGGTGGCGCGGTAGCGCTCCGCGACCACATGGCGCTCGCGCCCCGACAGCCGCAGACCCCGCGACAGATCCGCCCCGTCGGTGCGGATGCCGAGGGGCGAGGGTTCGAGCACCGTACGGCCGCCCCGCGACACCTGGAGGGTCAGCGCGCCCGTGGTCGCGTCGAGTTGTAGTCGGGCCTGCGGGCCGGAGCGCGCCGAGGGGCCGCTCACCGTCCACGTCGAGTCCTGAGCATGTGCGGGTGCCGTGACGAACAGTGTCATCGCGAGCACGGCGCTGAGCAGAAGAGCCAGGGTGGTGCGTCTGACAGATCTCGCCATGATTGCCTCCCGAGGCGGATACGTTACAGAGTCATCCGATAACTGGGGAGGGGTGAGGCGTGATTGAGGGGTAAGGGGGGAGAGCGTGACGCTAAAGATCGGACCTATGGTTGAGTGTTGGTTGACGCGTCTGCAAACGAATGCAACTCTTCCGTGCAGCTTCAATCAGCCCAGCAGCGGGAGAGGAATCGCATGGCCGCCACCACCACAGCCAGGCGCGTCGCCATCGTCGGCACCGGCCACCGGGCACAGACCTTCACCGAAGCCTTCTCCCGCCGCCCGCAGCTGCACATCGCCGCCCTGTGCGACCCCAACCCGGTGCGGATCGCCCACCACAACGACCTGCTCGCCGCCGCGGGCCGCCCGGCGGCCACCGCGTACGGGGCGGCGGACTTCGAACGGGTGCTGCGCACCGAGGACATCGACGAGGTGCTGGTCACCACCGTGGACGCGCTCCACGACCACTACATCGTCCCCGCCCTGGAACACGGCGCACGCGTTGTCACCGAGAAGCCCATGACGGTCGACGCCTACGCTTGCGCCCGCATCCTGGAAACGGTGCGCCGCACCGGCAACAGCCTCTCCGTGGCCTTCAACTACCGCTTCAACCCCGTCCATGAGCGGGTGCGCCGGCTCCTGGCCGAAGGGGCCATCGGCGATGTGTTGTCCGTGCACTTCGAGTGGCTGCTCGATGTCCGCCACGGCGCCGACTACTTCCGCCGCTGGCACCGTGAGAAGGCCAACAGCGGCGGTCTGATGGTGCACAAGTCCAGCCACCACTTCGACCTCGTCAACTGGTGGCTCGGCGCCCGCCCCGAGCAGGTCTTCGGCTACGGGCGGCTCGCCTTCTACGGCCGGGAGGCGGGGGAGCGCACCGGCTACCGACGGGACTACGACCGGGCCCACGGGGCGCAGGCCGCGGCCGACGACCCCTTCGCCGTCCACCTGGAGGACAACGAGGCGCTGAGCTCCCTGTATCTGCGGGCCGAGGGCGAGGACGGCTATCTGCGCGACCGCAACGTGTTCGGCGACAACATCACCATCGAGGACGACATGGCGCTCCTGGTGCGCTACTCCACCGGCGCCACCATGACGTACCACCTCACCGCCTACTCGCCGTGGGAGGGCTACCGGGTGATGTTCAACGGGACGCGTGGCCGTCTCGAGCTTCAGGTCGAGGAGAGCCTGTGGCAGCCGCCACGGGCCCGGCTCGCCTCCGCCAAGGGCGCCGTCCACGGAGACACCGCGCTCGCCAACGCGGGCGGCCACCGCATCACCGTCCACCCGCTGTGGGAGCCCCCGCACGAGGTGGCCGTCACCGACTACGACCACGCCGGTCACGGCGGCGGCGACGCGCGCATGTTGGACGCCCTCTACGGGCCGGTCGACCCCGACGCCGCGCCTGACACCGGCGACGCGGCGGGGCTGCGGGCGAACGAGGTCGACGGTGCGCTCGCCCTGGCCGCGGGCCTGGCGGCCAACCAGTCCTTCGCCACCGGACGCCCCGTGGACATCGCGGACGTGGTGCGGGTGTGACCCCGTAGTCGACAGTGGGAGGCGGGCCGGACAAGGCCCGCCTCCCACGCCTGTCTTCAGGCCGCTCGGGCTCAGGCGGTGTGCAGCCGCAGTCCGTACGTCGACAGGATCTCGTTCACCGGCTGGAACCAGGTCTCCCCGCCGCTGCTGCAGTTGCCCCAGCCGCCGGACGTCACGCCCTGGGCCTGGTCGCCGCTGATGAACGAACCGCCCGAGTCACCGCCCTCGGCGCACACATTGGTCTTGGTCATCTGGTACACCGCGCCCTGGCTGTAGTTCACCGTCTCGTTCTTGGCCAGCACCGTGCCGCAGTGCCAGTGGGTGGTGGAGCCGGAGCGGCAGATCGAGGCGCCGACCGGGGCCTCCGCGGAGCCGCGGACCAGCGCGTCCGGCACCGTGCCCCAGCCGAGCACCACCGGGACGGTCCACCAGCCGCTGCCGACGTTGACCCACGCGTAGTCGTTGCCGGGGAAGGACGAGCCCTGGAAGTTGCCGACGTACGAACGGTCCCAGCCGCTGACGGAGGCGCCGGCCCCGCTGCAGTGTCCTGCCGTGACGAAGCCACCCTGCACCGAGAAGCCGATGGAGCAGCGGACGTTGCCGGTGTAGTACGGGTCGCCGCCGACCGTGCCCGCGGCCAAGGTGGTCGGCGCCTGCGCGGCGGCCTTCTCGACCGTGACCGGGATCGAGCCCGCCCGCTTGGCCTGGTCCTTCGCCGCGCCGACGAACGCGCGTACGGCGGCGTCGCCCTCGGACCCCCGGCGGACGGAGATCACCACGCTGCCCGCCTTCGGGTCGACGCGCCAGCTGCTCACCCCTGCCGGGGCGGCCTTCTTCCCGGCCTTCGCGTCGAGTCTCGCCTTCACCGCGTCGAGCTCCTTCGCGGTGTGCCGGACGGTCCGGGCGGTGGCGCCGGTCGTCCGTACGGCCTCGGCCTGCTGTTGGCTGGTGACGCCGACGACCAGCTTTCCGGTCTCCGCGTCGAACCAGGAGCCGCCGAACGCCTTGCCCGCGGCGCGCTCGGCCTTCGGCGCCAGCTTCATGGCCGCCGCCTCCTGACGCAGACGGGCCTTGGCCTGTCCCTCCGTCAGGCCCAGGTCGCGGCCGAGAGTGCTGACGAGCTTCGCGGAGGGCGCGGATGAGTCGGGGCCGGGAGTGGCCGCGGCGGTGGAGAGTGCGGTGCCGGCGCCTGTCAGGGAGCCGAGGATCAGTAAGGCGGACAGGCCGACACGGACGGCGGTCGTGCGTCGCATGGCAGTTCTCCTTCTGTTGCGCTGCGAAACGAGGGCAGAACAGGGGAGACCTGAGAGCGCTCTCATGGCCGATCGCGGAGGAGCCTAGGGCCCGCCGGCTTGATATGTCCATACCAATGGAAGTGATGGGGTGCGGCGCGAGGGAACCTCTAGGGATTCCCTCAGACGCCGTGTGGTCCGCCACCGCGCTCGGTCCGCCACCGCGCTCGGTCCGCCACCGCGCTCGGTGCGCCGGCGCCCGGTGCGCCCGCGGCTCAGCGGCCACCGGGGACGACGAGGCCGGACTCGTAGGCCAGGATGACGGCCTGGGTGCGGTTCTGGGCGCCCAGCTTGGTCAGCAGATTGCTCACATGGGTCTTGACGGTCTCCAGACTGACCGTCAGACGGCCCGCGATGTCGGGGTTGGACAGACCGGTCGCCATGAGCCTCAGGATCTCGGTCTCACGGGCGGTCAGCGGCGCGTGGCCGGCGGCCGGGCCGACCGGGGGCAGCGGGCGGGCGGCCACCAGCCTGCGCACGGCGTCGGGGAAGAGCACCGAATCGCCCGTGGCCACCAGCCGTATGGCGTGGGCGATCGCCTGCGACGGCGCCCGCTTGAGGATGAAACCGTCGGCGCCCGCACGCAGCGCGTCATAGACGTGTTCGTCGCTCTCGAAGGTCGTGATCACCACGACCTTCGGCGGGTCCTCCAGGGCCGACCGCAGCTGCCGGGTGGCCTCGATGCCGTCCATCCCGGGCATCCGCACATCCATCAGCACCACGTCCGGGCGAGTGGCCCGCACCAGAGGCAGCACCTCGGCCCCGTCCGTCGCCTCGCCCACCACCTCCAGGTCAGGCTTGGCCGACAGCAGGGCCCGCAGTCCGGTGCGGGTCAGCTCCTCGTCGTCGGCGATGAGCACGGTCAGCGGCGAGGTGTTCATGGCGCCGACCGTAGCGGTATCCGGGCCACCAGCCGCCACCGGCCGCCCGCCACCCGACCGGCGCTGACCTCGCCGCGCAGCAGCCGCACGCGCTCGGCGATTCCGGTCAGGCCCTGCCCCCGCCGGCCGGGCCGGGTGAGGCCGAGGGTGCGGCCGCCCGCCATCGGGTTGCCGATCTCCGCCTCCAGCCAGTCGCCCGCCACCACCACGCGCAGCGTCACCGGCGCCCGGTGGGCATGGCGCAGGGCGTTGGTCAGCCCCTCCTGGATGATGCGGTAGGCCTCCCGGGACACGGCCGCCGGCACCCGCGCCCAGTCGCCGTCGAGGTCGGCGTGCACCTCGGTACCGGTCAGCCGCACCCGCTCCAGCAGGGCACGCAGATCGCCGAGCGTGCGCTGCGGGGCCGTCGAGGCCTTGCCCTCCCGCAGTACGCCGAGCACATGGTCCAGGTCGTCCATCGCGCTGCGGGAGGACTCCTCGATGCTGCTGAGCGCGCGCCGGGCCGCCTCCGGCTCCCGGTCCATCAACTCCGCGGCCACGGCCGCTTGGATGGTGGCGGCTGTGAGGGTGTGCCCGATGGAGTCGTGCAACTCCTGCGCCAGCCGGTTGCGCCCGGCCAGCAGGCGCGTACGCTCCTCGAGCGCGGCCAGTCGCTCGGCCGGCCGGGGCCCGAGCAGGGCCGGGGCAGCCCACCGCAGGACGGCCACCGCACCCGCGCACAGCCACGCCGCCGCCGCGAGACAGCCGACCGCGGCGAGCGGGGCCCATCCGCCCCGCCAGCCGCCCGCCACCCGCACCGACAGACCGAGCACAGCGATCCGCTCGCCACCGCCGAGCCAGACCGCCGGCAGCACCGCCGCCGACATCCCCAGCAGACCGGTCACGGCCACCACCGCCCAGCCCACCACCATGTGCAGCGCCAGCCAAGCCGGGGTGCGTACGAGGCCACGCGGACCGGCGCCGGGGGAGGCGACAGGTGCGGGCAGACCGGTGCGCAGCAGCCGGTTGGCCAGGCGCACACACCGCGTCCGTACCGCACGCGGGCGACCGCCGGCCGTGAGCAGCGCCGCGAACACGGCCCCGAAACACACCCAGCGAAGCCCCGCCGGCCACAGTCGGGCCACCCCCGCCGTCACGGCGAGCGCCACCGCCACCGGGGGCAGGCTCCAGGCCGCGCCGACCAGCGCGTACACCCACCCCCGTACGGTGTCCGCACAGCCGATTGACCTGCCCACGGGCAGTTTCCCCGTGGGCGGATTCCGGACGGGTCGTTTCCAGTCGGGCGATCTCCACACGGGCGCAAGTATGGTGGCCACCCCACACCGCCCGCCTCCCCCCTGAGAGCCAGAGGCGCCTTCCCCCGGCCGGGGGAACCGGATTTCCCTCCCCGCCGCGAAGCGCCCGCGCACCCCGCCCGGCGACAGTGGCCCCATGCTCGAACTGATCGATGTCAGCAAGGTCTACCGGGGCGGAAGACGGGCCGTGGACCATATGACGCTCCGTCTGGGCCCGGGCCTGCTGGGTCTGCTGGGCCCCAACGGCGCCGGAAAGTCCTCACTGATGCGGATGGCCGCCACCGTCACCCCTCCCACCGGGGGAAGAATCCTGTACGACGGAGTGGACGCGGTGGCGCGGCCGGACGTTCTGCGGCAGGCGCTCGGCTATCTGCCACAGGACTTCGGCGTCTACCCCCATCTGACCGCGCGGGAATTCCTCGCCTACCTCGCCGCGGCGAAGGGCATCTCGGCCCGCGCCGCGCGCGCCCGCATCGACGAACTGCTCGAACTCGTCAACCTCACCGAGGCGGCCGGACGCCCCCTGGGCGGATACTCCGGCGGGATGCTGCGCCGGGTGGGCATCGCGCAGACCCTGCTCGCCGACCCGCGGGTCCTCGTCGTCGACGAGCCGACCGCCGGCCTCGACCCGCAGGAGCGGGTGCGCTTCCGTAACCTAGTCCGGGCTCGCGGTCACGGCGCTGGCCGCGCTCGCCCCGCTGGTCCGGTTCGTCGCGGCGGCCGACTGGGCCGGGGTCGGCGCCTGGGCCGGCGGCGCGCTCTTCGTCCCGTCGCTGGCTCTGGCCCTGGGCACGCTCAGCCGCAGCCACCGGCTCTTCCAGGCCGGCTACGTCCCGCTGTGGTACGCGACCGCCAATGGTCTGCCGCTGCTCGACTTCATGGGCGCGGTCCGGACCGGCGGCCATCCGGCCGGCCCGCCCGCTCCGGCCGTCGCCGCGCTGTCCGCGCTGTTGCTCGGCGCCGTCTTCGCGGCCGGTGCGGCGCGGGGCGGCAAGGGCTGAGCCGTCGTCAGGCCAGGGTCTGTCGTCAAAGGGGGCGTCCGGCCGCGAGCGGCGTCTGGTGCAGGGGGCACCTCCCAGCGGTAGCTGAGGGAGGATCGCAAGGCGGAGCATCGTCCTCGTACTGGGCGCTGCGGTCGATATGCCGCTGACGCGGCGTGGCGGACGGTGCGACAACGCAGCTGGGGGCACCTCCCAGCGGTAGCTGGGGGAGCCGTGCCAGGCGTCGGGAGCAGGGCGCCCCCTTTGACGACAGGCCCTAGGCGCGCAGCGTACGCACGACCGACCAGACGACCGACACCATCGGCACGGCCACGATCGCGCCGATCACCCCGGCGACGAGGCTGCCGCCGATGACCGAGATCGCGACCACCACCGGGTGCAGCTGCACGGCCCAGCTCATCACCAGCGGATGGAGCACATGGCCCTCGATCTGGCCGATGACGACGATGAGCACCAGCACGGCGGCGGCGATGACCGGGCCCCGCCCGGCCAGCGCCACCACGGTCGCCACGGCCAGCGCGATGGGCGCGCCGATCAGGGGGATGAAGGTGGCGAAGAACACCAGCACCGTCAGCGGCAGCGCCAGCGGCACCCGCAGCAGGAACAGGGCGATGCCCACCAGCGTCGCGTTGGAGGCCGCCACGATGATGATGCCGCGCGTATAGCCCGCGAACGTGGACCACGCCGCCCGGGCTCCCCGGTCCCACGGGGACCGTGCGGTCTCGGGCAGCTGGGCGTGGAACCATTGCCACATCCGGTCGCCGCCGTAGATGAAGAACACCGAGCAGAACAGGGCCAGGGCCGCGCCGGTGAGTGCTTCCACGACCCGGTTGGCGCCGCTGAGCGCCTGGCTGATCAGCGCCCCCCGGTGGGTCGCGACGAAGGTGCTGATCCGCTCGTGCAGCCCCTGAAGCGTGCCGTGTTTGATCCGGAACGGCGGCTGCTCCAGCCACCGGCTGATCCGGCCCACCCCGCCGCGGAACTCGCCCACCAGCCTGCCCGCCTCCGCGGCTGCCACGCTGCCCACCAGCGCCAGCAGGCCGAGCACCACGACGATGCTGCCGATCAGCGCCACCGCCACCGCGAGGGGCCGCGGGACCAGCCGCTCCAACAGGTCGGCCAGCGGCCGCAGCAGCGCGGTCACCACCAGCCCCAGGAACACCGCCACCGCGACGAGCTCGAAGCGCCCCAGCACCTTGAACGCCGCATAGACGAGCGCCCCGACCACCAGGAGCCGCCATGCGTACGCCGCCGCGAGGCGCAGCCCGGGGTGGACCAGGTCGGCCCCGCCCCGCCGCTCCGCCGCGCGCAGTGCGGCGGCGCGGGTCCGATGGCCGGGGTGGCCGGCCCGGGCCACGCGCGGTGCGCGTCGGTCATGCGGAGGGCGAGATGTGCTGCTCACGTGGGCGCCACCGCCTCCTGCGTCCAGGTCCCGCGCGGCCGACACGGGATGTGAATCGTCCCCGTACGGGGCGATTCAACCAGGGACGTGTCGCCCCGTGACGGCAATCGGCCGCGGCGTGGCGGGGCGGGCGGCCCGGGTTACGCCTTCGTGCTGCGCAGGATCAGATGGACGAAGCCGAAGGAGTCCCGGTAGTGGCGCAGCCACCCGGTGCGGTGGTCGGCGGCCGTCTCGAGCGCCTGGGCGCTGCCGGGGTCCTCGGGGTGGTCCAGGGCCCAGCGGGTCAGCGAACCCGTCCAGGCCCATTCGTACGCGTCCAGTTCCCCGCGCGTGCTGACGTGCCCGTGGACGGGGGTCCATCCGTCGGCCACGACCCGGTCCACAGTGGTCGCCAGGTCGTCGAAGTCGCCCAGCATCTCGACGGCCTCCGGGGAGGGCTCGCGCTCCCAGTACCCGTCACCGATCAGGACGCGCCCGCCGGGGGCCAAATGGCGGCGCGCCGCGGCGAGCGTGGGGAGGAGCCCGCCGAAGGCGTGGGCGGCACCGACGCTGAGCACGAGGTCGAAGGAGTGCGGTGAGGAGAAGCCGTCGGCCTCCTGCTGGTGGAGGACGAGCCGGTCCGCGACCCCGAGGCGCTCGGCCGCCGCCCGGGCATCGGCCAGGGCGGGCTCGGAGATGTCGACGCCCTCGGCATGCACCTTGGGCTGCGCGGACAAGGCGCGCAGCAGCCACTCCCCGCCGCCGCAGCCGAGGTCGAGCACCCGCTCGTCGCCGCGCGGCAGGCCCACTTCGAGCAGTCGGCGCACCGCGTCGTCGCCGATGGGGGAAGCGATCGGATGGTCGGCGTGGGCGAGCCTGGAGATCTTTTCACGATTCACCGCGGTAGCGTGCCAGGGCCCACGCCGCGCCCGCATCTGATTTTCCGTCACGGGCGCAACGCCACCCGAGAACTAACCCGGGATCATCCGGGTGCTGATCGCGATGCGGTTGTAGGCGTTGATGACGACGGCGGCCCAGATGATCGCCGCCACCTGCGGCTCGTCCCACACCTCGCGAGCGGCCCGGTAGACCTCATCGGGCACCTGCCCGTCCTGAACCGAGGTGACCGCCTCGGTCAGCGCGAGGGCGGCCCGCTCCCGGTCGGTGAAGAACGGCGTCTCCCGCCAGGCGCTCAGCGTGTGGAGTCGCTGGTCGCTCTCGCCGTGGGCGCGGGCGTCCTTGGTGTGCAGGTCCAGACAGAAGGCGCAGCCGTTGAGCTGCGACGCGCGGATCCTGATCAGCTCCAGCAACTCGGGTTCGAGCCCCGCCTCGGAGGCGGCCAGCGCCGCCGCCGCGTGCAGTTCGCCCATCGCCGCCGAGACCTTGGGCGTCAGCTGCTTGAGATTCATCCGGCGAGTCGGTGCGGTACCGGGGACCATGGTCATCGGGAAGCTCCGTTCGTGTCGTTCAGTGGTTCCGCTGCCGTGTCGAGCCAGTTCTGCCAGGAGGCCGCGTGCGTGGCCGGGCCCGCGCGCAGCGGGCTGCCGAGCCATTCGGTCACCGGCCGGATGCCGTGCAGGGCGTTGACGAACCACACCTCGCGACCGTCCAGGTCCGCCACGGTCGGCCGACGGTGCTCCACGGGCACGCCCAGCCGCGCGGCGTGCTCCTCGATCAGGGCTGATGTCACGCCCGCGAGCAGCGGCAGCCCGGGCGAGGGGCGGCACAGGATGTCCCCGTCCCACCACAGGACACTCGCCGTCGCCCCCTCGAGCACCAGCCCGTCCGGCGTGGTGAGCAGCAGCTCCTGCGCCCCCCGTTCGGTGGCCCGGCCGCGCAGTTCGGCCAGCAGGGACAGATCGGGCCCCTTACGGCGGGGGAGGACTCGCGGGTCGGCCTCCTCACTGACCCACACGGCCACGCTCTCGGTGCGCGGCGGCGCGGGCCGTATCCGCAGAAACAGCCGGGCCGGTTCAGGGCCGGCGAGTTCCACCCGCGGAAACCACGCACCGGCGCGCGGCAGGAGGTCGACCGCCTCCTGCCAGAACCTCTCGATCCGTGCCGGAGAGTCGCCCGTCGCCTCCGCGCAGGCCGCGACGAACCGGCGGCGATGCAGGTCCAGGCCCCGCACCCGCCCTTCGTCGACCAGCCACGAATCGGCGGCCAGCAGCGCCGTGTCCGGCACCGGTCGGCACGGTGTCAGACCACGGTCCTCGCACCACATCAACGCCCGGATGTCCGGCTCCTTCCCTACGTCCTGGCCGACCTGCCACACCGCGGCCATCTCCATCCTTAACAGCTCCTTCATGTCCGAGCCGGGTTCAGTATCCACCGGGCGAGGGGCTGCCGGGCGCCGCGCCCGGCGGTCCGTGGCGCGGCCCGTAGGGCGCGCGCTCCAGCCACGCCCCGCACCGGGGCACCACGGGCGCCAGCGTCGCCGCCGCGCGCTGTGCGGCCCGCCCCCAGCGCCGGGGCCGCAGATGCGCCAGCGCCGCCCCGGCCGCCGAGCTGTTGAACACCGCCGCGGCGCGGCGCACCGCGGCGAACTCGCCGACCGCGGCCGGCGTCCGCGCCGGATCGCGGCACGCCACCGCCACCGCCTCGGCCGCCGCCTCGGCGTCCGCCATCCCGCTGTTCATCCCCCGCGCCCCGAAGGGCGGGAACAGGTGCGCGGCCTCCCCGACCAGCAGCACCCGGCCCCCCGGGTCGGTGAACGACGCGGCCACCTTGCGCAGGAAGTGATACCGCGACACCCACAGGACCTGGTCCGTGTACCGTTCGCCGACCAGCGGGGGCAGCCATCGGCGCACCGCCTCCTCGCTGTCGTAGTCCTCCGGCGGGTCGTCGGCGTGACACTGCAGATCCATCTGGAAGCCTCCGGTGAACGGCACCCGCAGCACACTGCGGCCGCCCGTGCCCGGATGCTCGTAGTGGAACACCCGCTCCACCGGCAGCCCGTCGCCGTCCGGCTCCGCCACGTCCACCACCACGTGGTACCCCTCGGACCGGTCGCCCTCCAGCGGGATGTCCAGCGCCCCGCGCACCGCTGACCGCGCGCCGTCGGCCGCCACCACATGGCTCGACGTCCAGGTCCGGCCGTCCGCCGCGGCCACCGCCACCTCACCACCGGCCACCCGGGCGCCGCTCACCTCCGCGTCCCAGCAGAACTCCACGCCCGCCGAGACACACGCCTCGTACAGGAACCGCTCGGTGTCCACCTGGCGCAGGCTGGTGAACGGTGGCAGCTCATCGCCGTCGGCGGCGGCGGGGGCGGCGGGCGCGGCGGTTCGGGCGTACACCTCGCGGCCGCGGTAGAGCGTGCGCCGGGTGCGCCAGGTCGTCCCGTACGCCGCGATGCGCGCGCCGAGGCCCGGCCGGGCCCGCTCCAGCAGCCGCAGCGACCGCCGGTGGACGAACAGCGCCCGGCTGCCGGGCCGCACCCGCCCTCGCGGCCCGGCCTCCAGCACGGTGACCGGCACTCCCCGGGCGGTGAGGGCCAGCGCGGCCGTCATCCCCACCGGCCCGGCGCCCACCACCAGGACCGGTCGCCGCCCCTTCGCCACCTCAGCCCCCGGCCCGCGCCGGGGAGAGCGTGGGCAACTCGCCACAGGCGAGCAGCCGGGCGATCTCCAGACGCTTGATCTTCCAGGTGCCGGTCCGGGGCAGGTCCTGGAACCGGCAGTGCACCGGTGCGGACAGCCCCGGTAGGTCCGCGGTGGCCCGCCGCCACCTGCCGTCCTCCAGCGGCTCGTCCCCGCGCGTGCACACCAGCGGTACGGGCCGCTCGTCCGGCCCCGCCACGATGACCACCTCGCGCAGCTCGCCAAGGCGCGACAGCAGCGTGTCCTCGATCTCCAGATTGCTGTCGAGAGCCGGGATCTGATCGACCTCCCGGTCGATCAGATACAGCCCGCCCCACCGGTCCTGATAGCCCATGTCGCCCATCCGCCACCAGCCCCGGTCCACCTGCCGGGCGTACAGCTCGGGCGCGCCGAGGTAGGTGAGGATACGGCCGCGGGTGCGGGCCTCGATGGCCCCCGGTGTGCCGGGCGGACACTTCCTGCCGCGCTCGTCCACCACCCGGATCCGGGTGAACCCGGGGATCGCGTTGCCGACCCGCCGCCCACCTGCCCGGTCCGCGTCACTGCGGCCGTGGCGGCGGAAGACCACCGGGCCCGTCTCGCTCTGCCCGTACAGCTGCACCAGATGCGGCGCGCGGCGCCGGGACGCGCCCAGCAGCCGGCGGACGGTGCGCGGATGGATCGCGTCGAACGTGGAACCGTAGGCGCGGACGTTGGACAGCGGCGCGCCGGGGGCGGCGGCCAGGTCCTCCCAGAGCACAAAGGTGTTGGGATGGGTCTCGACGATGCCGGGGCGGTGCGCCGCCAGCAGCGGGCCGGCGTGGGCCGGGTCCGGGTCGACGAGCAGCAGCAGCGGGCTGCCGAAGTGCAGCAGCACGCCCAGCAGATGGTAGAAGCGGGAATGCACGTACGACATGTGCAGTGCGGCGGGCTCGCCACGGGTCGACCGGCCCAGCGCCTTCTGCGGCACCAGGCGGTTCCACATGGCGTACGGGCAGTGCACCGCAAGCTTGGGGATCCCGGTGGTCCCCGAGCTGTGGGTGATCAGGGAGGGCTCCTTGGGGTGCAGCCGTACGGCGGGACGCCGCGGCGCCCCTTCGTAGGTCGCCAGCGCGACGGTGTGCCGCGGTGCGTCGGGGGCGTCGTCCACCGTCAGCACACCGCGCGCCAGCCCCGTGTCAAGACCGCTCAGGGCGCCCCCCAGCGTCGCGTGGTCGGTGATCAGCCAGGGCGCGTGCAGCCGGTCGAGCAGCACCCCGGTCACCGACCCGTCCAGCGACGGCGACAACAGCGCAGGCACCGCGCCGATCCGTGAGGCCGCGCAGGCCAGCAGAGCGATATCGACGTTGTCCGACTTGTGGATGGCCACGTGTTCGCTCGGCCGTACCCCGGCCGCCCACAGCCGTCCGGCCATGTCGTCGACCAGGTCCGCGAGTTCGGCGTAGCCCAGCTCCGTACCGGCGTTCGGGGCGATGTCCAGCGGGCGGTCCAAGGTCACCGGCACATTGCCGTGCCGGGCCGCGGCCTCCCGGAACATCAGCCCGATGTAGAACCCGTGCTCGGGCATCAGCTGTCGCAACATATCCGGTTCCTTACACGTTCGATGTACGTCAACGGAGCGGGCCCCGCCGCGGGGCGCCCGCCGTTCACCAGGCCCCCTGCCGCACCAGATGGCGGCGCAGCTTGCCCGACGGTGTCCGGGGCAGGGAGGGCACCAGATGCACCGTCCTGGGGGCCTTGAAGGAGGCGAGCCGCCGCCGGGCCAGGGCGATCAGATCCGCGCTGAGCGCCCGCCCGTCGATCCCTGAGCCTTCCCCCGCCGGCGCGGCGGGGACCACGAACGCGTGCAGCCGAGTGGCCCCCCGGTCGTCGGGCACGGCGGCCACCGCGACCTCCCGTACCGACGGATGGCGCCGCAGCACGTTCTCCACCTCCAGCGGCGAGACGGTGATCCCGCCGACCATCTCCAGGTCGTCCACCCGCCCCAGATGCCGGTAGCTGCCGTCCGGCTCGCGGCGCGCCCGGTCCCGGGTGCCCAGCCATCCGCCGACCAGCCTGGCCCTGGACTCCTCCGGCAGCCCCAGATAGCCGGGCGTCACCGTCGGGCCGCGCACCCACAGCTCTCCCTCCGCGCCGTCGGGCACCACGGCGCCGGTGCCGTCCCGCAGCTCCAGCTCGAAACGGGGCACCGGAAGGCCCACGGTGCCCGGGGAGTTGGCCCAGACCGAGTTGGCGCAGAACGCGTGTCCTGCCTCGGTGGAGCCGATCTGCTCCAGGACCGGTGCCCCGAGCAGTTCGCCCACTTGCTCCCCCAGCGTGCCGGGCAGCCCCTCGCCGGCGCTGACGGCCGCGCGCACCGAGGAGAAGCACGCCGCGTGCCCGGCGCCGCGCTCGTCCACCAGCGCCGCGTACGCGGACGGCACGGAGTACAGCAGGCTCACCCGGTGCCGGGCGATGACGTCGTCCGTCAGGGACGGGCCGGGTCGGCTGGAGGTCAGCACCGCGGACGACCCGGAGAAGAGGGGGAAGACGAAGGCGTTGCCGAAGCCGTAGGCGTAGAACAGCCGGGACACGGAGAACGCCACGTCGTCGGCGCCGATGTCCAGGACGTCCTTGCCCACCAGCTCCCAATAGGCCGCCGGGTCGCCGTGGCAGTGCACCACCCCCTTGGGCCGGCCCGTGGTCCCGGAGGTGTACTGGATGTACAGCGGGGCGCGGGCGGTCACCGGCTCCGCGGCGGTGGCCGGGGAAGCGGTGCAGGCCAGCGCCGACAACTGGTCCGCCCCCAGCCAGCGGTCCGCCTCGAAGTGGTCCTCGATGCCGGGCCCGGAGACACACAGCACGGCCTGGGAGTTCTCGGCCATGAAACGGTGCTCGTCCGCGGTGAGCGCGGGGTTGACCAGCACCGCGATCCCACCCAGGCGCGCCGTGGCCAGGAACGCGCACACCCAGGGGACTCCGTCGGGCAGGGCGATCAGGATCCGGTCGCCCGCCGTCACCCCACGCCGCGCCAGTACGGTGGCCATGCGCGCGGCCAGGTCGTGGATCTCGCCGTGGGCCCATACGCGGTGGCCCTCCACAAACGCGGGCCGGGCCGACCACTCCTCCTGTTCGGCACGCACCGCGAGATGTTCGGCCAGATTGGCCGGCGCGGGCGCGGCGGTCACCGGTCCGCCTCCTCGGCGGGGGCGGAGGCGGGCGCGGCGGCGGCCACCAGCGCGCCTGCCGACTCTGGGGGTTCCGCGGGTGGCAGGGCGCCGACGTCGTGGTACGCGCGCATGGTCGCGGCCGTCTTGAGCAGCATCTCCTGGTACTCCTCCTCCGGGTCGGACGCCAGGACGATGGCCCCGCCCGCGCCGATGTGCATCCGGCCGTCGGTGAACACGGCGGTGCGGATGACGATGTTGAGGTCCGCCGCGCCGTTGCAGCTGAGGAAACCGAGCGCCCCGGAGTAGACGCCGCGCGCCTCGGTCTCCAGGGTGTCGATGATCTCCAGGGTCCGCTCCTTGGGCGCTCCGGTCATGGATCCGCCGGGGAAGCAGGCCCGTATGCAGTCGACGGTGTCCCTGTCCTCGTGGAGCCGGCCGCGTACGGTGGACACCAACTGGTGGACGGTGGCGTAGGTCTCGGTGTGCATAAGATCGGGGACACGTACGGTCCCGGGCGCGCAGACCCGTCCCAGGTCGTTGCGGAGCAGATCGACGATCATCAGGTTCTCGGCGCGGGTCTTCGGGCTGGTGGCCAGGGTGGCCCGGGCCCGGGCGTCCTCGTCGGAGTTCCGGCCGCGTGGCGCCGTGCCCTTGATCGGCCTGGCCTCGGCCGTTCTCTCGGGACTGACCCGCAGAAAGCGCTCGGGGGAGGCACACGCCACATCCGCCTCGCCGAACCGCAGGAAGGCCGCGTAGGGCGCGGGGTTGAGGCGGCGCAGCGCTCGGTAGAAGGCGTACGAATCGTCCGGCGCGGGCAGCCAGGCCGAGTCGGTGAGACAGATCTCGTAGCTGGTGCCGGCCCTCAGCTCCCGCTGGCAGGCCTCGATATCGGCCAGATAGCGCTCCCGGTCCCGCACCAGCCAGGGCTCGACGGCGGCCGTGGTGGCCCCGGAGGCCGTCGGGGGAGGGGCGAGCTCGCCGCCCACCGGGAGGCCGGTGAGCGTGGTGATGGTGTCATCCAGCCACTCGGCGGCCTCGCGGTGGCCGTCCGGGGTGTCCTCGGTCAGACACAGCGCGTAGGTGACGCCCTCTTGGTGGTCGACGGCGAGAAACCGGTCCGCGAACAGCCAGCAGGCGTCGGGGGTCTTCGCCTCGTGCCGGTTGGTGGACCCGCAGTCGGCCTTGAGCTCGTAGCCGAAGTAGCCGATGTAGCCGCCCGTGAAGTCGAACGGGAGGGTCGGGGCGGCGACGCGGCGGCGCGCCAGCTCCTTCTTGAGGTGGTCGAAGATGCTGCCGGGGACATGAGTGACGGGCTTCCCGGCCCGTTCGACCTCGCAGGCGCCCCGGCCCACGTCGTAGCGGACGAACTCGGCCAGCGGGCCCCGGCCGTCGCCCAGGAAGGAGAAGCGCGCCTCACCGGACCGGGTCCGCGCGCTGTCCAGCCAGAACGCGCGCGGCGCGTCCGCGTACAGACGGGTGAAGGCCGCCTCCGTGTCGATCGGGACGGCGAGCCACCGGGAGTGCAGCCGGTAGCCGACGCTGTCCTCGGGGACTGCCGTCCGCTTCGCGGGCGGGGGAGCGGCCGCGGCCGGCGCGGTGTCGGCGAGCTCCCGGTGTTTCACGGGGCGGGCCGCCGCGGGCGGCGGCGCGGACGGCTCGTCCGCGGTCATGGCCGCGTATTCGCGGGTCAGATCGCGGAAGTTGGCCAGGATCCGGTGGCCGTATCCGGTGAGGACGGACTCCGGATGGAACTGCACGCCCCACAGCGGCCGGGTGCGGTGGCGCAGCGCCATCAGCACACCGTCCTCGGACCAGGCGATGGCCTGGAGGGGCAGGGGCAGCGGTTCCGCCACGCACAGCGAGTGATAGCGGACGGCGGTGAAGTCCGGGGGGAGCCCGCGGAACAGCCCGCGCTCGCCGTGCCGGATTCGGGAGAGATGCCCGTGGCGGGGTTCGGGGGCGGGCACCACCCGGGCCTGGGCGCCGAGGGCGATGCCCTGGTGGCCGAGGCACACCCCGAGGACCGGTATGGGCGACCGCCCGATCAGCCGGGCGGTGGCCCCGAAGTCACGCGGGTCGGCCGGGTGGCCGGGGCCGGGCGACACCACGATGTTGTCAAACCGCGAGAGACCCGCGAGGCTCGACTGACCCGACGGGCCCAGCAGATCCGGATCCAGGCACTCGGGCGAGTCGTGGAGGATCACCACCGGCTCCTCGCCGTTGACCTCCGTGAGCAGCTGGAAAAGGTTGTAGGTATACGAGTCGTGATGGTCGATCAGGAGCGTCTTCAGCGCGTCCATCTGTATTGCCTCCTCGCTTTACGACCGGCCGGGTCCATCGCCTCGGCCAGGGCCCGCTCGGTTCGCGTGCCTTTACCGGCGCGAACGCGGGCCGTTCGCCGCCACCCGCTTGTGGCGCCCCCGAATCGACTGAAGCGGCGGATAGAGCCACTTCTTCAAGAGCATTTGCAGGCGTGGCATGACAAGCCAGGTCACCATCGCGGTCACGCCAAGACAGAGAGCCAGGGTCCGCAGCAGGAAATTGGTATCCCCCAGAAAAGGGATCACCAGCACATTGAAGATGAGGACGGGAGGGAAAACCGCACTCAAATTCACCAGCCAGAGCTTCCATTTGGGAGGCGGTGGCAGGGGCCGTACCGGCCCTTCGAACCAGTTTTTCAGACCGGCCGTGCGCTGCACCCCGGTCTCCTGTATGAAGGACCCTGCCCGGGTCGCCCAGCGGGCGCGTTCGAGCGAGTACTCCCAGGCCTGGGCGGATTCTTCTCTGTCGAATCGGTAGATGACATGCCACTCCCCGCTGCCCTGCCCGGAGCCCAGCACGCCGCCCCCTAAATATCCCGGAAGGCGGGCCGTGACATTCAGCATCGCAATGGCCCAGGCATAGAACTCGCTCTCCTGGCCCGGATCCACTCGATATGCGGCAGTCACCGTGACCGGTTCACTGTCCACGCCAGCCGCAACTCCTTTCCGGGCAGCGCACGGCCCGCGTGCGGGCCGTCCCCGAAGGGCCGTGCCGACGGCCGCTCCCGTCGTGCGAATGGAAGTGTGGCACATCGGGCACACTTTGCGAGCGGAATGCTCACAACACATACAAATATCTGAAGGAAAGCCCGTGGCGTGGGTGTTACCCGGGGTTTACGGATATGGCCGTTCATGGAAAAGGGATTTCATGAGACCGCCGAGCCATGTGCGGTGTATATTTCAACTGCAGGCGCCACGCGGCGGAGCCGGCCGTGGCGCGTGGCGATAGGGTGTCGCATTTGAGACGCGGTGTGGGCGGCCCCGCCCGGGGGCGGGGGGGCCACCCGGGGGGGGGGGGGGGGGGGCGGGGGGGTGTTGGGTTGAGCGTTGTGGGGGGGGGGGGCCCGGCGGCGGCGGGCGGGCGGCCCCCACACCTGGGGTGTCGGCCGAGGGGCCGTCAGGACCGTTCAGCCACGCTGTCCAAATGCGGCAGATGGTGATCGAGGCGGTCCGCCTTGGCCCGTAGATAGGCGAAGTTCTCCTCGCGTGGAGGTATCAGCAGTGGCACCTGTTCGGCGACCTTGATGCCATGCCGCAGCAGCGACTCGCGTTTGCGCGGGTTGTTCGACAGCAGCCGCACCGACCGTACGCCGAGGTCGTGCAGGATATCCGCCGCCACCCGATAGTCGCGGGCGTCGACCGGGAGCCCCAGCGCGAGGTTCGCCTCCACGGTGTCAAGACCCTCCGCCTGGAGTTGCATCGCCCGGAGCTTGGCCAGCAGCCCGATGCCACGCCCCTCGTGACCTTGGAGGTAGACGAGAACGCCGCACCCTTCGCTCGCGATGGCGCGCAGCGCCGCGGACAGCTGATCGCCGCATTCGCAGTGCCGGGACCCGAAGGCGTCCCCGGTCAGACATTCCGAATGCAGGCGGGTAAGCGCTCGATCGCCCGCGACATCGCCGTAGACCAGCGCTATTTGTTCATCCCCGCGAATGGTGTCCAAGTAGCCGACCGCAAGAAAAGCGCCGTACTCGGTGGACAGTTGGACCTGCGCCACTCGCTGGACGCCTGACGGTCGAGCGTTCTCGCTGAACGGGCCATCGCTTTCTGTCATGTTCTGATCCTAACTGGGAATCCGCGGAATACTCGCGGGGTGCGTGAAAAATGACAAAGGAAACCCAACTTCGCTGTCCGGTTCATCGCGTTCGGCCGGTGGAAGTGCGCCCGACCGCGTAGCCTGGCATCGCGCACACAAGACTGAACGCAGAGCGAAAGGCCTGACAGACATGACAGGTTCGGAAACACGACCGCAGGCGCCTGGCCTGCTGCCGCCGGACACCACCGAGGACGTACGGGCCCGGAAGGCCGGCGTCGCGGTCCTCCCCATCGGCAGCTTCGAACAACACGGGGAATTTCTGCCCCTGGTGACCGACACGGTCATCGCCTGCACCATAGCCCGGGAGATCGCCGCCGTATATTCGGTCCATCTCCTTCCCCCGCTCACCATCTCGTGTTCGCATGAGCACGAGGCATGGCCGGGGACGGTCAGCATTTCCGCCGCGACCCTCCATGCCGTTGTGCGGGACATCGCCGCATCGCTCCGCCGGTCCGGTATCGACGCCCTGATTCTGGTCAACGGACACGGCGGAAATTACGTACTGCGCAATGTGGTTCAGGAATCCGTCGGCACCGGTACCCGCATGGCGCTCTTCCCGGGATCGGCGGACTGGGACACCGCGCGCACCGAAGCGGGAGTGCAGACCTCGTCGCAGAGCGATATGCACGCGGGGGAAGTCGAGACATCCATCCTCCTGCACGCCCATCCGGAACTCGTCCGCCCCGGCTATGAAACATCCGATTTCCTCGCCGACGATCGCAGACATCTCCTCACCCTCGGTATGGCGGCCTACACCGAATCCGGAGTCATCGGCCGCCCCTCCCTGGCAACCGCTGAGAAAGGAAAGGAAATTCTCACCGCGCTCGTCGATTCCTTCGCCGAGTACTTCTCCCTGCTGACCCTGAAGGAGCCCCGATGACCGCGCTCGACGAGACGGCGGCCTGGGAACGGCTGCGCGCCATCCGGTCCGAGGTGGACGCCGAGGCCGCCGGGTTGGTCCGCGGCCCCGCCGGCGGCCTGCGGTGGCGGCAGGAGGTCTCGCCCGAGGCGCGCATCCTCACCGACCGCTATCTGCCGCTGTGCCTGGCCGGCCCGCGCCTGGCCTTCGCGCAACTCGGCCAGAGCCTGGACGGTTTCATCGCCACCCGCACCGGCGACGCCGACTATGTCACCGGCGAAGAAGACCGCGCTCATCTGCACCACCTCCGCGCCCTCGCCGACGCCGTGGTCGTCGGAGCCGGCACCGCCGTCGCCGACGACCCCCAGCTGACGGTGCGCGCATGCACGGGGACCAACCCGGTGCGCGTCGTCCTCGATCCGCACGGCCGGGTGCCGCCGCAACGCCGGGTGTTCACCGATGGCTCAGCTCCCACCCTGTGGGTGGTGGCCGCGGACAGCGGCCGCGGCCAGAACGGGTCGGTCGTCGGCGACAGCGGCCATGTCGAAGTGTTGACCCTGCCGGACCGTGACGCCTTCGAGCCCCGGAGCCTCCTGGAGGCCCTGGCCCGACGCGGCCTGGGCCGGGTGCTGATCGAGGGCGGCGGTGTCACCGTGTCGCGCTTCCTTCACCAGCGGGCGCTGGACCGGCTTTACGTCACCGTGGCCCCGGTGCTGCTCGGCGACGGCGTCCCCGGGCTCCGCTTCGCCGGTACGTCCGTCATGCGGGACGCGCTCCGCCCGCCCATGCGCCGCGCCCACCTCGGCGAGGACACCCTCTTCGAGATCGACTTGGGAACGTCGCAACCCGGCGAACCACTGCCCCACGAGCACGGCGAAACCGGGCAGGCTCGCCGCGAAGGTGAGCACTCCGTAGACCACGGCGACGGTCAGCCCCTGGGCCGCGCCCAGACCGACGGCGCCGAAGGCCCACGCGGTGACGCCCTCCCGGGGACCCCAGCCGCCGACGTTCAGCGGCAGCGCCATGGCGAGCAGCGCCAGCACCATCAGGGGCAGCAACTCGGCCAGCGGAGCACTTGATCCGGCGGCCCGGGCGGCCAGCAGAAACGTCCCCAGATGCCCGGCCAGCACCGCCACGGAGGAGACCGCCACCCCCGGCCAGCACCCCCGGGCCAGCAGTCCGCGCCGCGCCTCGCCCAGCGCGGCGCGGACCGCGCGGCGCCAGCGTGACGTACGGGGCCTGCCGCGCAGCCGTACGACGGCCACGGCGGCCAGGGCGCACACCGCGGCGAGGACCGCCAAGGCGCCCGGCGCCGCGGCCAGCCGGCCGGCGAGGTGGCGGATCTCCGCCACTGCCAGGGACGGCCGGGTCAGCAGAATCCCCACGCCGACCGCGGCCAGCACCACCTGGCCCGCGGCCCGCTCCAGCACCACCGCGCGCACCCCCCGGCCGACATCACCTGCGTCGCGCCCGTGTCGCACCGCGCGGTGCACATCGCCGAGGACACCGCCGGGCAGGGCCGCGTTCAGGAACAGGGCCCGGTAGTAGTCCGCCACGGCCGCGCCCAGCGGCAGCCGGATGCCCAGCGCCCGGGCCACCAGACACCAGCGCCAGGCGCTGAAGACCGTGGTGAACAGGCCCAGAGCAAGCGCCGCCAGAAGAGTCACGGCGTCGATCCGGCGCACGCCGTCCAGAAAGGCGCCCGTACCCACCCGCCACACCACCACGGCGAGGATGACCGCACCGGCGATCGTGCCGAGCCGCGCCTTGAGCGCCCCCGCGTTCACGACGCCCCACCCGTCGTCCCGGGCAGCGCCAGCAGATCGCTGTGGTGCACCACCACCCGCAACTCGCCCGCGGCGCACGCCGCCAGGCGGTCCCGCAGATACGCCTCGGCGCGCGGCGCCAGAACCGGCCGCTGTTCGCAGGCCGCCTCGACCCAGCCCCGCAGCCACTGGGCCGTCAGCGCGGACTCGCCCGCGCCGAGCCGCCACGGGCTGCTGTGCACCCGCACCGACGCGCCCCGCAGGGCGAAGGCATCGGAGGCAACCATGACCGCGTCAGGCCCCAGCAGACCGCCGCGGCGCTGATGGGCGTTGAACGCCTCAGCTATCTCGCCGTCGAACGGGTCGGCCGGGGAAAGCTCGACCCGCCCCACCACCGACAGCGCCAGCAACACCGGACAACCGGCCTCGGCGCAGGCGGCGACCAGCGCGTCCACCTCGTCCCGGGTCAGCACGTCCAGCAGAGCGGACGCCGTCACCAGCGAGGCCCCGGCCAGATCCTCCGCGGCCAACTCGCCGAGGTCCGCGCGCCGGGTCAGAACCGTGACACCGGCGCCGTCGGCGGTCGTGGCGGGCGTCTGCGCGGCGGCCCGGCCCAGCAACGCCGGATCGCGGTCGTACAGCACCCAGTGCTGGGGGCCGGGCAGCAGGGGCGCGAGCCAGCGGCCCATGGAACCCGTGCCGCAGCCCAGGTCGTGGATCACCAGCCCGCCGGGCCGCCCGGCCTCCGCCAGCCAGCCGCGCAGCGGGTCGAGGAGTTCCACGGCGCGGGCCGCGGCGTCGGCGCGCTCCCGCAGCTCCAGCCACTCCGGCTGGTACAGCGGCACGTCGGTGGTGTTCATGCGGCCCTCCGTGGTTCGCATCGAAGCTGTTCCAGCACGTCGGCCATGCGCCGCGCCGTCGTCTCCCATCCGCCCAGAGCGGCGCGCCGGCCCCGCGCGGCCGCCTTCAACCGCCCCCGCACGCCCGGTCCGACGAGCCAGCCGCGCAGCGCCGCCACGAGCGCCGCAGGGTCCCGCGGAGGCACGAGGACACCCGGCAGTCCGCCGTCGGGAGCCCGCCCCAGCGCCTCCGGGACCCCGCCCACGGCCGTCGCCAGCACCGGAATTCCCCGCGCCAGGGCCTCGGTCACCACCATGCCGTACGTCTCGGCGTACGAGGTGAGCACCAGCAGGTCGGCCGCCGCATAGCCGGCGTCCAACTCCGCACCGGCCCGCGGTCCCGCGATCCGCACCCGGTCGCCCAGGCCGTGCTCGTCGACCAGTTCCCGCAGCCGGGTCACATAGTCGGGGTCCTGGCCGAGGCCGCCGACACACAGCAGGCTCCACGGCAGGTCGGCCACCTCGGCCAGGGCCTCGATCAGCAGGTGCTGCCCCTTGCGCGGGGTCACCGAGGCGACGCACAGCAGCCGTGAGGCGCCGTCGGTGCCGGGTGCCAGGGGCGCGGGGTCCGCGCCGGGCGCGGCGACGTGCACCCGGGCGGGGGCGAGCCCGTGGTGGGCCACCAGCCTGCGGGCCGCCCAGTCACTGGTCGCCACCACGGCCGGGACGGCGCTCAGCGTCTTGCGCTCCAGCGCGTCCAGATCCGCCGCCCGGCCGGGAGTGAGCCCCGTCTCGTCGCCCAACGGCAGATGCACCAGCACCGCCAGGCGCAGCCGCCGCGCCTCGGGCGCGACGATGTACGGCACGGCGCAGGCCACGAGACCGTCGAGGAGGACGACGCTGCCGTCCGGTCGCTCGGCGAGGACACGGGCCAGCTCCGCGCGTGCCTCGGGGTCCGGCTGCGGCCAGCTGCCCGCGACGGCGTGCTCGTGGACCTGCCAGCCCGCGCCCGGCAGGTCCCGGCACACCCGGCGGTCATAGGTGTTGCCACCGCTCGGCGCGGCCGGATCGGCCACGCCACCGGGCATGACGAAGTGCATGGAGCGCGGGTCCGTCGTGGTGGCGTCGGCGCGGCTCATCGGGCGCGCTCTCACAGATCCCGCTCGTAACTCGCCCAGGCGATATGCGACTCGTGCAGCGTGACCGTCAGCGCCGAAAGCCCCCGTGCTCCCTCGCCCAGCTCCCCGGCGGCCACCCGGTCGGCGAGGCGATCGGCGATGACCTTCGCCAGGAACTCCGTACTGGTGTTGATGCCGGCGAAGGCGGGGTCCTCGTCGAGATTGCGGTAGTTCAGCTCGCCGACCACCGCGTTCAGCTGCTGGGTGGCGAGGCCGATGTCGACCACGATGTTGTCGGCGTCCAGCTCGGCGCGCCGGAAGGTGGCGTCCACCAGGAACGTCGCCCCGTGCAGGCGCTGCGCGGGCCCGAAGACCTCTCCGTGGAAGCTGTGAGCAATCATCAGGTGATCACGAACGGTGATGCTGAACAACGAACGACCCTCCAGGTACGGCACGGCTGCTGGCGGCCCTCGACCGGGCCACGTCATGTAGTACGGCCGACCCGTCGACCTGGTTCAGAGCCGCGCTGGATTGTGCCGGATCCTGCCGGATCATCCGGACTGTTGCGGCCGTTCAGACCGCTCTTCGGACCGCTGGGACCGCTCAGCCGACTCTTCGGACCGCTCAGGCCGACCCGTCGGCGGACCCGTACCGCACGCGGTGGCACAACCCCGGCAGCTCCCCGGACGCGAGGCGGGGCAGCACCTCCGGCAGCTCCTCGAAGGCGCACTCCCCGGTCACCAGCGCATCGAGGGCGGGGTCGGCGAGCAGTTCCAGCGCCAGCGCCAGCCTGTCGGCGAAGGTGCGGCGCGAGCCCCGGGCCGGGGAAACCGTCCCCACCTGGCTGCTGCGCACGACCAGACGGCGGGAGTGGAATGCCTCGCCCAGCGGCAGGCTGACCCGCCGGTCGCCGTACCAGCTCAGCTCCAGGACCGTCCCCTCCGGCGCGAGGAGTTCGAGGGCGCGCGCGAGCCCGGCCTCGGTGGCGCTGGCGTGGACGACGAGATCGCAGTCGCCCGCGGCCTCCTCGGGGAGCGCGAAGTCGACGCCCAGGGCCTCCGCGATCCCGGCGCGCGCGGGGTTCGCGTCGACCAGCTGGACGCGTACGGCCGGAAACCGGGCGAGTACCGCGGCCACGCTCGCGCCGACCATCCCGGCCCCGATCACCGCGATCCGGTCGCCGATCAACGGCGCCGCGTCCCACAGGGCGTTCACCGCCGTCTCCACCGTCCCCGCCAGCACGGCCCGCGCCGCCGGCACCGTCTCCGGCACGGGCGTCACGGCGCTCGCCGGGACGACAAACCGCGTCTGGTGCGGATACAGGCTGAAGACCGTACGGCCCAGCAGCGCGGCCGGGCCCTCCTCCACCACGCCGACGTTGAGATAGCCGTACTTGACCGGACCGGGGAACTCGCCCTCCTGGAACGGGGCCCGCATCGTGGCGTACTGGCTCTCCGGCACCCCGCCGCGGAACACCAGGGTCTCCGTCCCCCGGCTCACCCCGGAGAACAGGGCGCGCACCACGACGTCGTCGGCGCCGGGCACCGGCAGCGGGACCTCCCGTACCTCGCCGTGGCCGGGTGTGCGGAGCCAGAAGGCGCGGGCGACGCGCTCCATCGACGTCCTCCAGAAAGATCGGGCCTGACAACGGGCTGAACACTTTGCCCGTCACGTACGTAGTGACCATTACCAAGCCGCGAACACGGTACGCGGCACTCAACGACTCCGCCACAACAGCCGGAGGGTGCACGGTGGCTGCCCTGAACAACACATACGACACGACGCTGTTGCGGCAGGAGACGGCGGTGGGAGCGGTCGCACAGATACTCCTGCTGACACTTCTGGGCACCGCGCTCGGCCTGGGGCCCGCGGGCTGGCTGACGGGCCTGGCGTTCGCGTTCGCCACCTGGGCCGTGCTGACGCGCGCCGTGTGCCGCTCCTGGCTCAGGTCCTTCGGCGCCGCCAACCGCGTCACCCTGGCCCGCGCCACGCTGGTGGGGGGTGTGACCGCGCTGGTCGCCGACTCCTTCCAGAGCCCGCCCCGCGTCCCGGCCCTCGTCGCCCTCACCACGGTGGCGCTGATCCTCGACGCCGTCGACGGCAAGGTCGCCCGGCGCACCGGAACGGCGTCCCCCCTGGGGGCACGCTTCGACATGGAGGTCGACGCCTTCCTCATCCTGGTGCTCAGCGTCTACGTGGCCACCTCGCTGGGCCCGTGGGTGCTCACCATCGGCGCCATGCGCTACGCCTTCGTCGCGGCCGCCCGTGCCCTGCCCTGGCTGAACGAACCACTGCCCGTGAACACCGCCCGCAAGGCGGTGGCCGCGCTGCAGGGAATCGCCCTGCTGGTGGCAGCCTCCGCGCTCCTCCCGCACTTGGTATCGCTCGCGGTGGTGCTGGTGGCGCTGGCGCTGCTCATCTGGTCCTTCGCACGCGACATCAGGTGGCTGTGGCGGACGAGGACCCGTCAGGCCGCCACCGGCCGGCCCGCCACCGTGGTCCGGCGCATGACCCACGCGGACGCCTGACGCGTGCGGCCACGTCGCGGCCTCGGCGGGCCCCTGGCTGGTTGGTGCCGTCCGCGCGGGAGGCATGAGGCAGGATGGCAGGCCGCGTCAGGGCCACGGCACAACAGCCTCGGCGCAGCCCGACATCCCAGGCACGAGCAGGTGACACGGTGACAAGACAGCACTCCGAACTCCCCGGCAGACCCCGCCACGAGCGCGCACCCGGACCGCGGCCCACCGCCCTGTGCGGCCGGAGCTGCCGCACATCGCGGCACGCTTCGCGGCGTACGGGGAGCGGCCGGTGACCCGCGCGCTCACCCTGCACGACCTCATCGTCGTCTGCGCCGCGTTGGCCGGGGGCCTGGCGATGGTCCTGTTGTCCCGTATGGCGCTGCGCTGGCTGGGGGAGCGGGCCCGCCGGACCCGGTGGACCGGCGACGACATCATCGTCGACGCGCTGCGCACCATCGCCCCCTGGGCGTCCCTCGTCGCCGGTGTGTCCGGGGCGGCCGCGGCCCTGCCGCTGACCAGGGCCATCGACCAGAGCGTCCACCAGGTGATGACCGCCGTGCTCATCCTGGCCACCACCATCGCCGTGGCCCGCGTGGTCGCCGATCTGGTGCGCAACCAGGCGCTGTCGCGGTCCGGAGTGGCGGGCAGCGCCACCATTTTCGTCAACATCACCCGCATCGCCGTGCTGGCGATGGGCGTCCTGATTCTGCTGGAAACGCTCGGCATCTCGATCGCCCCGCTGCTCACCGCGCTCGGCGTGGGCGGCCTCGCGGTCGCCCTGGCGCTCCAGGACACGCTGGCCAACCTCTTCGCGGGCGTCCACATCCTCGCCTCCAAGACGGTGCAGCCCGGCCACTACATCCGGCTCGGCAGCGGTGAGGAGGGTTACGTCGTCGACATCAACTGGCGCAACACCACGGTGCGCCAGCTCCCGGACAACCTGGTGATCATCCCGAACGCCAAGCTCGCCGGCGCCATCACCACCAATTACAATCAGCCCGAAGAGCAGATGTCGATCATGATCCAGGCGAGGGTCGACTACGACAGCGACCTCGAACAGGTCGAGCGGGTGAGCCTCGACGTCGCCGAAGAGGTGATGGCTGAGGTCTCCGGCGGCGTCCCGGACCATGAACCGGCCGTCCGGTTCCACACCTTCGGGGAAGCCGGTATCGACTTCTCCGTCATCCTGCGTGTCCAGGAATTCAGCGACCAGTTCCTGATCAAACATGAATTCCTCAAGCGGCTCCACCAGCGCTATCGGACCGAGGGCATCGAGATCCCTCTGCCGGTGCGCACCGTCGTCCTGCAGCAGCCGGGCCAGATTCCACTCCCCGGCCCCCGCACCCCGGAGACCGTCCCGGGGGCCGGGGTGAAGTCATCGGTGTCGATGTCGAAGACCCGTCACTGAGCGGCGCCGCCGGATCGTTTCGCCATGTCGGGTGCCGGGTCCTCAGCGGTGCTGAGGACCCGGCGGGCCCGAATGCCGTATGGAGCCGTCGGCGGTCGGCAAGGGGCTGGTGACCCGAGCAGCGCGCGTGATCATCGACTGGGCCATCGAGGAGCGGGGCATCCACCGCGTGGAGTGGCGGGCCGCGGCCGGGAACCGGGCCGGCGTCGCCGTGGCCCAGCGCCTGGGGATGACGCAGGACGGCGTGCTGCGCGAGAACTTCCTGCACCGGGGCAAGCGCCACGACATCGAGGTCTGGTCGGTCCTGGCCGCGGAGTGGCGGGCCGCCGGACAAGCCCCGTCGTAGACACCGCGCCCCTGCCCCGTTCGCCCCCGCGGCTGACGTTCCTCGCCATTCACCCCCAGTATCCCAGTTCGGTAACGCTGCCCCCTTCATGTCGGTCCGCCCGTAGTGTGAGCGTCCTCGCCGGGACCAGGGGGGTGCCCGGCCGTAGGGGAGGACGTTTCTTGTTGCCCACCCGCACTCTCGCCGCCGTCATAGCCACGGCGGCCGCTGCCGCAGCCGGCATCGCCCTGCTGCCCACCCAGGCGCAGGCCGCGGGCTCGATCCACCTGTACAAGGTCTACTACGACAGCCCCGGAAGCGACACCCGCTCCAACCCGAGCCTGAACGCCGAGTACGTACAGATCCGGAACACCACGGGTGCCGCCGTTCAGCTCAAGGGCTATACGGTCCGGGACAACACGGGCTACACCTTCACCTTCCCCTCGTACAAGATCGGTGCGGGGAAGACGGTGACGATCCACACCGGTAAGGGCACCCAGAGCGCCGGTCATGTCTACTGGGGACGCGGAAATTATGTGTGGAACAACGACAAGGACACCGTGACCTTGCGGAAGCCGTCCGGTGCCTTCCGCGATTCGTGTGCGTACAACAGCACTCGCTACGACTACAAGATGTGCTGATCCAGGCCCGGTCCGGCGCCCCGCCTCATGCCGAGGCCGGGGCGCCGGTGCCTGCGTACCCGCGGCACGCGACCGGGCGTGGTCAGGAGTCGTCGTGTTCGGTTCCGCCGAAGAAGTGCAGCCGCCCCTGCCAGCGGATCGGCTGGCCGGCCGGCAGAGGATCCTGCCCCAGATCGGGCAGGGGCACCTGTGACCAGTCGATGAACGGTCGCCCCTCAGCCGTCCGGTGAATCGCCTCGCGCAACTCGAATCCCTTGTCCGCGCTGTCGGGGACGTGGGTCCATAGGCCGCACTCGTGGTCCAGGCCGTGGCCGAGCCCGGCCAGCCATGTTTCGAGATAGCCCTCCGCCGCGTCGCGGACGGAGGACGGATCGCTGAACATCCAGATCCAGCCCTTGGTGCTACCACTGTGCCCGATGAGATGGGTCATCTCCAGCAGATGGAAGCCGTGCGGATGGTGGGTGATGAGTCCGCCCGGCGGTTCGGGGAGGTCGATGTCCTCCAGGTGTTCTATGCGGGCCTTCGCGATGCGGTCGTAGGGATCGATGCGCAGTACGTCCCGATAGGCATCCGCCGCGGCCTCATGCTCGCCCAGCCAGTGCAGCGCACACGCGCGTGAAAAGGCTGCGAGGTTGTCGGACCTCTGCAGGGCCAGCGTGCGTTCCGCCGCCCGCACCACTTCGGCTGCCAGTTCCCGGCCCTGCTCGTCCTCTTCATCCAATCCGGCGGGTGGCGTGTGTTCGTAGTCGAAATGGTCCTCACTGGTGCCGAATTCATCGTTCAGGTGGGCCCGCAACGTGCCCAGCTGGAGCAGCGTCAGTCCGGTAGAGCTGGCGGCGTCGTCGGGAACGACCGCCTGGATGGCGGCGTAGGCCGCCCGGATCTCCGCTTCGTCGTCCTCCAGCTCCTCAGCGGTGTCGTGCTCGGCGGCTTCCCAGTAGTACTGAAGGAATGAGCCCGCGCTCCCGCGTGCCGCTTCCAGGTCTGTCAGGCTGTCCATGACTGCCAGAGCCTAGAGGGCGTCCCCGCAAATGATCTACGGCTTGGATGAGTAGTCCAGCTGCTCCGCCCAGTCCATGCCGCGCCCTTCCGGGGTGAGGTCGAACATGTTCCACAGCGGATCGAGGGCGTCTACGTGGCGGGGGCCGTGACCCGATTCCATGGGTGAGTAGAGCATTTCCGAACCCCAGAAGTGGCGGATGGTCCCACCATCGCGGTGGAACACATTCAGCATGGGCATCGATGAGCCGTCCACCGCCTCGGCCAGATAGTCGCGGCTGTAGCTGTTGTCGGCCGCGGAGAGCAGCCGCAGGTGTCGCCAGCCTCGCTCTTGGGCGAAGGTCAGGAGCCGTGGCAGCGGTGTCCTCGCCACGACCACGAAGTTGACGTGTTGGCCGACGTGCTCGGCGGCGCCGTCCAGTTGGTCGAGCAGCGCCGTGCAGGAGGGGCAAGGGCCCTCCTTGAGCTTCAGCTCCGCCGAGTGGCCGCTCTTGGGTCCGGGTCGGCTGTCACCGGGATGGCGCGGAAACATATAGCTGTAGATGACCAGTGAATCCTTGTCGGGCGCGAAGAGCTCCGACAGTCTGACGTCGGCCGGGGCTCCGTCAGGCCCCGCCCCCTGGAAGACGTAGTCCTCCGGGACCACCCCGCCGGGCGGCAGCGCGCGCCTCGCGGCAGCCACCGCCTCGGTGGCGCGGCGCAGCTCGATTTCCCGATCGAGCAGCTGGTCGCGGGCCGTACGGTAGGCCGCCGACTCTCCTGGAAAGGCCATGCTGACGGTACCTTCCGTCGAAATGGTTCATCTGCAGCGTGGGGTACGAAGGGTTCACCGGCAAGGTGTCGTGAACCGTGCGGGTGACCCCTCAGGGCGGGGTGAAGAGGGTGGGAAAGCGCGGGGCCAGCCAGGGCTTGCGGCCCCAGGCCAGGACGCGTCCCCGGGCGAGGGCGCCCCATGGGCCGAGGCGGCCCAGCGCCACCAGGAGAAAGGCGACCGGCTCCATGAGGATTGTGCAGTCCGGGCGGCCCGGCGGCCGTGGATCGACGGCCACCGCGCCGTCGGTGAACGTGGCGCCGAAGCGCGCGCCACCCCCGAGGCGGAGGGCGTAGCGGGCCGTGTGCCCGGCGGCGGCGGGGCTGACGACCCGGTCCATCGCCACCATCAGGAACGGCAGGCACAGTTCGGCTCGGGCACGGCCGACCATATGTGGACGGCCCAGCGCACGGGCGAGGTCATAGCCGTGGCCGAGCATATGCGTCAGCAGATAGGACCCCAGTACGTCCATGCTCATCGGGCCCATCGGGCTGACCAGTTCGCCGTGCGGCGCGGACTGCTGGGCCGCCACCTCGAGGAACGCGTCAGCCTGCGCCACGATCATGGCTGCCAGCAGCCCGGCGCCGCGCTCGGTGAACGCCGCGAGCGCGACCTCGTTGGCCTCGGCCAGCCCGCCCGGCGTGCCATCGCCGTACGGGCGCGATTTCCCGGCCGCGACGTCCGCCATCAGCTCATTGGCCTGCGCCAGATGCGCCGCCACCTCCCCGACCGACCACCGCGAGCCGGGCACCGGCACCCCGGTGTCGGTCGCGCCGCGCAACAGCACGGCGATATCCCCGGCGGTGGCGCGTATCGCCTCGCCCAGTCCCGCGGGCCGCAAGCCCCCGATGTCCCGCTCACTCACGGATCCCACCGCTCTCCCTCATTCAGCCGGACCGCTCCCCGGCACGTACCCACTCCTCCCACAGATGGCCCGAGACCGCTACCGGCTGGACGTATAAAGGAACCGCGCGTGGATTCGAGAGACCGGGAGGGTGGCCCATGGGCGTATGGGGGAGGGTGCTTGACGCCGCGGGGATCAGCGATCCGACGTTGCGTGACGACTACGCGCGCCAGCGGAAACTGGTCGCGAGGTATCGGCGCAGCTCCTATCTCGCGGCGCGCCTGCTTCTGCCCCGGCCGCTGCTGCCGCATCTGATCACGGCGATCGCCTTTATGCACCACACCGACAACCTCCTCGACAGCGGTCCAGAGGCCGAGCGCCCCGAGGCCTACGCACGATGGGAGAAGGAAGTCCGCGAGGGCCTGGCCGTCGGTGAAAGCGGTCACCCGGCCATCCGGCCGCTGCTGTACACCGTCTCCGCCCACCCGGGCTTCCGCGCCCGCGTCGAGGACTTCCTCGACGCGGCGGCCACGGAGCTGGAGTTCACCGGCTTCGCCACCGAAGCGGACTATCAGCGCTACGTCGACCAGTACGCGCTGCCCGCGTTCATGCTGATCGCGGGTCTGATCGCCGGGGAGGACCCTCCGTCGGGCTACCGCGAGGCGTGCCGTACGTACATCGACGGCAGCCAGCGCCTCGACTTCGCCAACGACCTGTCCGAAGACCTCGCCGAGGGGCGCCTCAACCTCGTGCGCGGCACGCTCGACGCCCATGGTGTCACCCGCGCCGATCTGGAGAGTGCCCGGGACACCCCCGGAACCCGGAGCCTTCTCGAACGCCTCCTCGGCCAGGCCCGTCAGAGCCTGGCCGCGAGCCGGGGCCTGGCCGACCTCGCACCGCCCGAGGGCCGCCCACTGTTCCGTGCCGTGATCGAAATCGAGGACCTGACGGCCGTCGCGGCCATCGCCAAGGGCCCCGCCCTGCTCCACGCCCCCGCCCGTCCACCCGCGCCGGCCATCGCTCGCGTGCTCCTCCGGGAGCGCCGCCATGTCCGCCGGCTGCGCGGCCCTGCGGGTCTGTGACCAGCGTCAGGCTCCAAGGTTCGAACGAAAGCGTCGAGGAGGCGGCGCAGGCCATGCCGGAGGCCGAGAGGAGCCAGACCCTGTCGGGCGCCATCGCCTTTCCCCGCCGCGTGGCCCCTACGCGGTTTCCACCTGCCCGTCCCGCGCCTCCCGTGGTTCTTCCGGCTCTTTCTGGAGGTTCTGCGGCCCCGCTTCCCGGAAACGCAGCCCCACGACACTCACGGCGAACCCGACGAGGGCCAGTGCAGCGGTCCAGAGCGTGGCCGCGTACATCGCGTCCAGGAAGGCGCGGTCGGCCGTCTCCGCCAGTTGCGGCAGCCGTAGCGAATGCGCCAGCGAGCGTGCCGCCTCGGCCGAGGTCCGGGCCTGCTCCTCGGCGCCGGGCGGCAGCCTCCGCGGACCGCCGGGCAGCGTAGCATCGGCCATCCGCTCCCGGTACACCCCGGAGAGGACCGAGCCGGCCATCGCCACCCCGAGTGTCCCGCCCACCTGCCGCGTAACGCTGTTGACGGCGGATCCGGCGCCCGCGAGACGCTGCGGCACGGCGCTCATCATCACGGCCGTGACCGGTGTGCCGATCAGGCCCATGCCGAATCCCTGCACCAGCAGCAGAGCGGCGATGGTCGGGACCGGGGTCCGCTCGTCGAACCACAGATAGGCGAGGTACGTGGCCGCGGTGATCAGTATTCCGGCCGCGACCGTCCACCGGGCCGACAGCCGCCGGCTCATCGCCGGGGACGCCTGACTGCCCAGGACGATGCCGACCGCGGCGGCGATCATCACGGTTCCGGCGCGCGCGGGGGAGAGCCCCAAGGGCCCCTGGAGATAGAAGGCCGCGTAGAACAGATGCCCGGCCAGCGCCATGAACGCGAGCAGCAGCACCACGCTCCCGGCCGTGAACCCGGGCTGCCGGAAGAGCCGCACATCCAGGCTGGGCGCCGGGGATCTGCGCTGACCGGCCACGAAGGCGGCCAGCAGCGCGCCGCCCAGCAGCAGCGGGAGCAGGACGTGCGGCCCGTACCAGGTCTCCCCGTTGCCCAGCTCGATGACCCCGTAGACCAGGCCACCGAGACCGAGCACCGACAGGGCAAGACCCGGTAGATCGAGAGTCTGGCGCCGTGCGCCGCCCAGCTCGGGAACGACGGCCACCACTCCGGCCAGACACAGGGCGACGATCGGCACATTGACCAGGAACACCGACCCCCACCAGAAGTGGCTGAGCAGCGCCCCGCCCGCGACCGGGCCGACGGCCACGCCGAGGCCGCTGGACGAGCTCCAGATCGCGATCGCGCGGGTGCGCTTCTCCGCCGGGGTGCTCCGTACGATGATCGACAGCGTCGCGGGCATCAGCAGCGCACTCCCCGCGCCCATGAAGCCGCGCGCCACGATGAGCCAGGCCGGACTTCCGGCGAACGCGCCGGCGCCGGAGGCGGCGCCGAACAGCGCCAGACCGGCGAGCAGGGTGGTACGGGGACCGAAGCGGTCGGCCAGCGCGCCGCCCGCGAAGAGGGTGCCGGCGAAGACCAGGGTGTAGGCGCTCGCCACCCACTCCAGTTCGGCGGGGGTCGCGCCCAGGCCCCGGTCCGGATCGGCCAGGGTGGTGACGGCGACATTGAGGATCGAGGTGTCCAGCCAGATCAGCATCTGGGCACAGACCACGACCAGGACGACGGCCCACGGCCGGGACGGGGCGGCTTTGGTCATTCCGCGCCCAGCCCGTCGCGCCAGCTCGGCCGCAGTGGCTTCCAGCCCAGCGCCGTACGCGCCCGGCCGCCCGCCGCCCCGCGTGCCGCGGTGAGCTGATGGGTGATGAACCAGCCGAGCAGCCGGGGCGCGAGCGCGGCCGGGATCGTGCGTGGCGGCGGGCCGCCCAGCGCTCGGGCGTAGGCCGGAAGCCATTGCGCGGCCGGGGCCGGCTCGTCGTCCGTCACATGGAAGACGCCGGTGGCGTCCGACTCGACGGCGGCGACCGTGGCCGCCACCGCGTCTTCCACATGCAGGAACGAGGTGATCCCTGACGCGCCCTCGGGGAGCGGGAGCCGGCCGGCCAGCACCGCCTGTCCGGTCCCGCCGGTACGGGCGTACGCGGTTCCGGCGCCGTACAGCGTGCCGTACCGCAGCGCCACGCCCGCGAAGTCGGGGCTGTCCAGGACCAGCCGTTCCAGCTCGGCGACGGCCCGTACGGTCGCCGCCCAGCCGGGGTCGGGGGCGTCCACGTACAGCGGCGCGTCCTCGTCGAGGACCGGATCCCCGACCGGCGCGGCGGCGAACGCGATACTCTGCGCGACCAGTCGCCGGGCCCCGGCCGCGCGGGCCGCCGCGACCAGATGGGCGGTGCCCTCGGTACGCAGCCGCGCGGTCAGCGCGAAGGCCTCCGCGGGGTCGTCGCGCAACAGCCGCAGCGCCGTCATCTGGTGGACGACCACCTCGGGCCGGGCGGCCGAGACCGCCGACAGCAGGGCCTGTGGGTCGAGGGCGTCGGCGACCACGACCGAGTCGGCGTCTTCGTTCAGGGCCTTCGCCCGGGACTTCTCCCGTACCAGCGCGCTCACCTGGTGGCCCCGCGCCCGCAGCGCGCCCACCAGCGGGTGTCCGATCACTCCGGTCGCCCCGGCGACAAGTATCCGCAACGGTCAGCCCTCCGCACCGGGAGAAAGGGGTGTGCGCACCCGCATCAGCAGGTGGCACGCCGCGTCGCCCTCCCGTAGACAGCTCGTGGCCCGGTTCTCCGACAGGGTCACGCCGAGCCCTTCGGACCAGCCCGCGTGGACGTCGGTGCACGGGCATTGGTAGCCCTCCAGCGAACCGGCCATCCGCACCATGGTGATGGCGAAGTTCCGCCGCAGCGTGAGCACGATCAGATCGTCCCCGGCCACCTCGGTGGAGGCGTTGCGCAGCTCCCGCGGGAACATCCGGTCGCCGCACTCGTCGTACCGGCGGCGCAGCTCCTCCAGGTCCTTGGCGCCGTCACCGCTGTCGGGCAGCGCGCCGCTCCGCCGGGCGACCTGCTGCCCGACCTTGAGGGCGATCTTGCGCATCGCCTCGGCGTTGATCTCGTTCGCGACCTGCTGCCCGAACCGCTTGGCCACCCCCTGATACCAGTTGGCGTCGTGCTGCCACCACAGCCGGTATGCCTCCAGTGTCCGGGCGCGGTGGTTGACCCCGTCTTCACCCGTACTCATATGTGCTCCTTGGCCGCGAACCTGTCGCGTATCACTCGTTTGAGAACCTTGCCCGTGGCGCCCTTTGCCACGTCGTCGGGCTTCATCCGCAGGGCCCGCGTCACCGGGGGGAATCCGGCATCGGCGAGGGCGGCGTTGACCCGTCCGGTCCACGTCTCATCGCGGTCGTCATCGCTGCCGTCGCTGTCGTCGCTGTCATTCGCGAGCTGGAGCAGCGCGTACGCCTCGGCCTCTCCGTCGCCGTCCCAGTCCGCCCGTACCCCCTTCGGGGCGACCCCGACGAGCGTGCAGTCGGCCAGCTCGGGCAGCTCCCGCAGCAGCAACTCCTCGGTACGGGTGCTGAACAGGATCCCGTTCCGGGTGCGGATGGCGTCCGGGGCCCGGTCGAGGTGGTAGAAGTTGCCCTCCTCGTCCTGGTAGGCGAGGTCCCCGGTGAGCCAGTAGCCGCCCAGCCGCAGCCGGTGGAAGGTCAGCGAGTCGTTCCAGTACCCGGGGGTGAGCGTCGGCGACTTCAGCCCCAGGCGGCCGACCTGCCCGGGCGGCAGCGGGGTGCCGTCCTCGCCGAGCACGGCGGCCTGGGCGAAGCTGATCGGCTTGCCGACGCAGCGCGAGTAGGCCGAGGTGTCCTGGGTGTGCCGGTTGTGGAAGACCGAGTAGCCGGCTTCCGACGAGCCGAGCCCGTCGACGAAGACCGAGCCCTCGACCCGGGTACGGCGCAGGTCCTTGCCGATTCGCTCATGGCAGCCGTGCTTGACCAGGGCCCGGATATGCGCCTCGTGCGCCGCGTCCCCGGTGTTGAACCACACCTGCACACTGGACAGGTCCCGGGCCGCCAGGTCGGCCGCGGCCATCTCGCCGAAGGTCGCCGCGAAGGCCAGCACCGTACTGGGCCGGAACTCCTCGATGGCGTCCAGCACATCGGCGCCGCGCTGGCTGGAGAGCAACTTGATGTTCGCGCGCAGCAGCAGGCAGTACAGCAGTGTCGCCACCGCGGCGTTGTGCGCGCCCGGCAGCCCCACCAGCGTGCGCTCCATATCGGCGCCGGTGGAGTAGCGGAGCCGGTGCACCTGCGCGTACATCAGCGTGTGGTGGGTGTGCGGCACGCCCTTGGGCATCCCGGTGGTGCCCGAGGAGTGGGAGATGATCACCGGGTCGGTCGGGTCGTGCCGGTACGGGTAGGACCGGGGCAGCAACTCGCGGTGGGCCGGCCGGATCTCGGCGGCGGTCACGCAGAAACCCAGCCCGGACCCGGACAGCACGGCATGGTGGTCGCGGTCGGTGAACGCGCCCACCGCGCCCTGTCCGCGTACGTACTCCCGGGCGATCTCCGGGGGCAGATTGCCGTTGACGAACGACGGGATGGCGCCGAGGGACGTCAGCGCCAGGAAGTTCACCGCGAACTCGGTGCTGGAGGCGGTGTGCACGGCGACCGGATCGCGGGGCCGCACGCCCTGGGCGGCGTACCAGCCCGCGTAGGTTTCGACCGCCACGTCCAGCTGACCGAGCGTCAGCGCCTCGGGGCGGCTGCCGTCCGGCGCCTGCCAGCTGCCGTCCGTCCACAGCACGGGCTCGTCGAGTGGGCGGCCGTACGCCTTCAGGCGGTGCAGGACATTACCGGCACCGAGTTCGGTGTCGGAGCAGATCCGCGCCCGCTCCTGCCTAGTGATGAGCATGGGTCTCCCTGTCGTCCCTTACGGCGTGCGCGTCCGTCGGCGCGCTCGGGGGAGTTTCCGTGTCGGCGGTGAGCCGGAACGCGGTGCGGCCGCCCCGCGCGCCCGGCTCCGTCAACAGGAGGTGACTGCCGCCGTCCCGCAGCAGCCGCCGGTGGGCGGCGGCCAGGTCGAACAGGCCCAGGATGTTTCCGGGATGCCCGGGCGCCTCGGTGTCGACGGCCTCGGTGCCGACTGCCTCGCCGTGGGTGGCGTGGTCGGCGTCGTACGCCTCGGCCGACCGGACCGAGACCGGTGCCTCGGCGCCCGGCCGGCCGAGCAGCACCGCCGCCGCCAGCCCGGCGGGCGTCGACGGGGGCGGGACGGGGCGGCCGCTGTCGACGGCCAGTTCCCGGTACGCTTCGGCCACCCTTGCCCAGCCATCGGCCGGGGGCACCCCCGCCTCACGGCGCTCTCCGCCGCCCAGCTCGACACCCAGCACCAGGACCCGGTCCAGCTCCGGGTCCTCCAGCAGCAGATCCGCCATGGCCAGCAGCTCGGTCACCGGATCGTCGAGGGTGGAGAGGCTGAACGTCTGCCCGGTGATCCCGAACTCCCGGCTCGTATAGCCCAGTACCGAGTTGGCGGTGGCCTGCATGAACAGCAGCGGGTTGTGGACCTGCCCGGAGACCATGCGCCGACTGGCCAGATCCGCGGTGGTGGTGTCGCCCATCAGACTGGCCAGCGCCACGGCGGTGCGTGAGCCGTCCCCGGGCCGTTCGGTGAGGCACTGCCGGCTGACCTCGTACGCCAGCGGGCTGAACGACGACTCCACGAAACCGGGCAGCCGCGGCAGCGGAAGGTCGTCGTCCCGCCCGGTGCCGAGCGTCGCGGTGGCGGTGGCGAGGATGCCCAAGGGGGAGCGGAGTACCGTCCTCTCGGTCTTCACGGCCGCTCCAGCACGAGTGCGGTGTTGGCGCCCCCGAAGGCGGCGTTGACGGTGAGGGCCCGGCGCAGATCGGCCGTACGCGGCTGGTTCGGCACATAGTCCAGGTCGCACTCCGGGGCCGAGCGGGTGAACCCGGCGGTCGGCGGCAGTACGCCGTCCAGCAGGGCCAGCATCGTGATCACGAACTCCACCACGCCCGCGGCCTCCAGGAGATGGCCGGTGGTGCTCTTGGTGGAGCTGATGGGTATGGTCTCGGCCCGCTCGGGGAAGGCGGCCCGCAGTCCGCGGGTCTCCGCCCCGTCGTTGTACTTGGTGCCGGTCCCATGGGCGTTGACATAGCCGAGGCCCGCCCCGTCCGGGTCCCCGGCGCGCCGCATCGCCTGCCGTGCCGCGCGCGCCAGCCCGACCCCCTCCGGATGCGGTTGGGCGATGTGGTGGGTGTCCGTGGCCGCGCCCCAGCCCACCACGGTGGCCAGCGGCCGGGCACCGCGGCGCCGGGCGTGTTCGGCGGACTCCAGCACGACGGCCGCCACCCCGTCGCCCAGCAGCAGTCCACTGCGGTCGGCGCTGAACGGGCGCACCGCGCCGTCGCGGGACAGCGCCCGGCCGGAGTCGAACTTGGCGAAGGTCTCCTCCTCCACCAGGTATCCACCCGCGCAGACCGCCGCGTCGATCCGGCCCGAGGAGATCAGCCGGCAGGCATGGATGATCGCCGCTGCGGAGGCGACACAGGCGTTGGTGAAGGTGAGCCGCGGCCCGGTCAGCGCGAGCCGCCCGGCCAGCAGCTCGGCGAGGTGCGCGGGCACGGCGTCGGCGGCCCGCTCCGCCGCCCCTGCCGCGGTGCGTGGGGCCGGTTCCACATCCTGCCGCCGCCCGGGCGTGGCCCCGGCGGCGGTTCGCCAGTACCGGGTGATGCTGGTGCAGTCGCCGGCGACGCCGAGCAGCACCGCTGCCTTCGTACCCGGCCGGAGGCCCGCCATGTCGACGGCCTCCGTACTGCACTGCGCGAGCGCATGGCGCAGCGCCCAGTCCCAGGCCGCGTCGGGTCCGTCCGGGGCGACGCCCGCCATCGCCGTACGGTACGGGCCGGTGTCGAACCTCGTGGTGGCCCGGAACGAGGGGACTCCCGCGAACACCCCGCGCCGCAGGGCCTCGGGGCCCGTGCCGAACGCGGTGCGCACACCGAATCCGGTCACCGTCACCTCACCGCTCATCGCGGCCGCCCTCCGCTGCCCTCTCCTGGCGCCGGTTCGTCTGCGCGGCGCGCAGATACGCGGTGAGCCGCCGCAGCGAGGTCAGCCCGACGACGTCCTCGTCGCTGGGTTCCACGACCAGGCCGTAGCGCTCCTCCACCACATGCAGCAGCCACACCAACCCGAGGGAGTCCAGTACCAGTTCGGCGTCCTCGTCGAGCTCGGCGGGCACCGCCGGGAAGACCCTGCGGTCCGACAGCAGCTCCCTGACGGTGTCGGTGGTGATGGGGGACAGGGCAAGACCGCCGTCGCTCGCTGTGTCTCCCGCGCTCATGCCTTCGCACCGCGCCGGGCGATCTCGGCGACGAGTTGGCCGAGGTTCAGGGAGGCCAGCGGCTCGATGTCAGCGTCCGGGATCTCTACGCCGAACCGCGACTCCAGCCGCAGGGTGAGCTCGATCAGGCTCAGTGAGTCGAGCTCAAGCCCCTCGACGGTCACCGGGCTCTCGTCCGTGATGCCGTCGCGGCTCGTCAGGAGGCTCATCTCGTCGATGACCGTGGCCAGGACGAACTCGCGGATCTCGCCCTGCAGCGTTGGCGTGTCCATGAATGAAATCCTCACGTAAAAGAAAGAGTCGTACGAAGGTGTGAACAGCCCCGGCCGGCTATCCTCCGACCGTCGCGGCCGCCTGCAGCGTGGCGGCCTGGCGCACCAGCTTCCCGTTGGACGTGCGGGGCAGGGTGTCCAGCAGCCGGATCACCCGCGGCAGCTTGTAGTCGGCAAGCCGCTCCCGGCACCAGCGCAGCAGCTCCTCGGCGGACGGGCGGTCGTCCCCGGCGGTCAGCGCGACATAGGCCTCGGTCACGCCCTCGTGGACCAGAACCGCCTGCTCGACCCCCGGGTGCCCGCGGAGCACGTTCTCGACCTCGGTGAGATCCACTTTGAGGCCGCCGATCACGACGAGGGAGTCGGCACGGCCGCGCACCTGGACCGCCCCGGTGCCGTCCACCGTGGCCCGGTCCCTGGTGTGCAGCCAGCCGTCCGCGAACTGGGCGCCGCCCGAGTCGAAGAGGTACGGCGAGTCCTCGAGCGCGACGTCAAGTTCGCCACCGTGCTCCCGTACCACCACACCCGGTACGGTCCGGCCGACCGACGGCCGCAGCGCGCCGCTGACGTCCATGGCGACCACACCGGTCTCCGTGGTGCCGTAGGACTCGCCGACCGGTACGCCGTACCGTTCGGTGAACCGTGCCGCGACCTCGGGGGGCATCATCTCGCCACCCGACACCGCGACCCGCAGCTCGGGCAGTTCGGGGGGATCGATGGCGGCGGCGAGCAGTTCGTAGTGCATCGGCACCCCGAACAGGGCAGTGATCCGGTGGTCGACCGCCGTCCGCAGGATGTCGCGGGCGGAGACCCGGGGCGCGAAGACCACGGAGACACCGGCCGCCAGCGAGTGCAGCAGCCCGCCGATCAAACCGAAACTGTGCGCCGTCGAACTGAGCAGCAGCAGCCGGTCGCCCTCGCCGGGCATACCGGGGATCGAGGCGAACCGGTCCACCTCGGCCTCGATCGACCGGGCGGTCCTGCCGATCACCTTCGGCCGTCCGGTGGAGCCCGAGCTGAACTGGACCAGCCGGTGTGCGGTGGTGGCCGGTCGGCCGGTTCTTCGGCACTCGGTGACGATCTCGTACTCGGGCCGGAAACCGGACGCCCCCTGGACGTTGGAACCGGCCCGGACCATGAACTGCGGTCGGCAGGAGGCGCAGAGAGCTTCCACCTCGGCCGGTTTGAGCCGGAAGTCGAAGAGCAGCACCTGGGCACCGAGTCGCCACAGCGTGAGCAACACCTCGACCTGGGTGAAACTGGGCGGCGTCCGCAGGCCCACGGCGCTGCCCGGACCGATACCGTATCCGGCGAACACCTCGGCCTGCTTGGCCACCCGTTCCCGTAACTCGCCCCGGGAGATGGTCAGCTGTTTGTGCGTCAGGTAAGGAAGGTTGTCATTTCGCCCGTCGAACAGTCTCTGGATCACGGGTGCCATGCCTGTGGTGTCCATCAGAATTCCTTGCAGAACTCGCCGATCGGCAGGCCCACATGGCGCTTGTCCGTGGCCAGATAGCCGAGCAGTTCATCGCCGGTCCGCAGCTCGGTGACGTTGAGGACTTTCCCGCCCAGGCCGAGCACCCGTACGTGCCAGTCGTCCTGCACGGTCAGGCTGACCAACTGCCCGTCCTCGGCGTGGGCGCGTATCTCCAGCAGCGGCCGGGACTCCAGCTTGGCGCGGCCGACCACGACCCGCCGGGTGCGGCCGTCGGCGCCGACCGCCAGCAGGGCGTGACCGGAGCCCACCTCGCTCAGATAGCTGGTGCGGTTCTCGGGCCCGAGCGTGTACGAGTGCAGGGCGCCGGCGTTGACCCGGAACGGCCGGGTCGGCATGTACGGCAGCGGATGGGTTTCGCTGCAGCAGAGGATGAACCCGGAGGAGTACGAGCCGACGAGGATGCCCTCGTCCTCCTCGAAGTGCGAGCAGGTGTCCACACAGACCCGGTCGCCGAGCCCGACGTGCTGGATGCTCTCCACGGTCAGCGTGGCCAGCTCCAACTGCGGTGTGGTGGCCTCCAGCAGCCGGGCCAGCGCGAACACCTCGTCGGCGGTGCGGGGCGGGTACAGGATGCCGTCCGAGCCGCGCTCCAGCACATCGAAGACGATGGCCGCCTCTTCCAGGTCGGCGACGGTGGTGAGCAGCTTGCCCTCGGCGGACTCGGCCGCGGCGAGCACGATCTCCAGCGGGATCTTGGTCGGGTCGGCGAAGTGGATGACGGTGTACGGCAGCGCCATGGCGCCCGCGCACGACAGCCGCAGGGTGCGGTCGTCGCGTACGTCGATGAAGCCGGCGGTGGGCGTGCCACTGGCGGCGCGGTTGTCCGCGGCGAGGCCGTCGAGCTCGTCCTGGGTGGTGAAGGTCCGCAGCAGGACGTCCCATCCGGCGCCGGACGGGGATGTGGTGGTGGCCTTCGCCTCCTTGGAATCCCCCTTGGTTTCCTTCGTCTCCTTGGCGCCGGGCTTCTTCGCGGTGTCCGTGGCCGGATCCCCGGGGAGCAGCACCCGGGTGACGGTTGGGGGCAGCGTCGCAAGCAGCTCGGCATCGGTGGCCAGCACCCCGGCCATCCGGGTGTGGACGGCCGCGTCCACCACCGCCTGGAGCTGTGGCCCCGGGACTTCACGCAGATCGATCCATGCAAACCTCATGCGATACCTGCCACCATCGTCGAGTAATGGGCCATGTCATCGGTCCGTCCGTCGGGACGCGTCGCCGGTTCGGTGCCGTCACCGCCGCTGCCGCCGCCACTGCCGCCGTGTACGACCGCGGAGAGCCGGGACACCAGCACGGCGGGTGAGGGGGAGGTGAAGACCCGGCGGCCGATGGCCAGCCCCCGACAGCCGGAGGCCATGACGGCGGTGCCGTATTCGATGAGGTCGGAGCCGTCCGGCGGGCCTCCGGCCGCCAGGATGGGGATGGGGCTGTTGGCCACCACCTCGGCCATCCGGTCGAGCGGCAGGGCGACGGAGGTCTTCACCATGTCGGCGCCCAGATCCGCGGCGACATTGGCCAGATGCGAGAGCAGGGCGGGATCGTGCGGATTCTCGATCCGCGGGCCCCGGGGGTAGACCATCGCGATCAGCGGCATGCCCCACGCGTCGCAGGAGCGGGCCACCGCCCCCAGATCGGCGAGCTGCTGCGCTTCGGTGTCCGACCCGATGTTCACATGCACGCTGACCGCGTCCGCACCGAGCCGCAACGCCTCCTCGACATCGCCGACCAGCACCTTGGCGTTGACATCGGCGGAGCAGGCGGTACTGGCGCTCAAGTGCACCACCAGGGCGCAGCTCTTGAGGATGTCCGGTGCGAGGGCGCGGGCACGTCCCTTGTGGACGACGATCCCGTCCGCTCCACCGGCCACCAGCGCCCGGAGCAGATCGGCCCACTGGTCGGCGGGGACGATCGGGCCGTCCGACACGCTGTGGTCGAGTGGGACGAGCAGGTGTTTGTCGTCACCCGCCAACGACAGTCGTCTTAGGCGAAATAACTTGCCGTTTTTCATCATGGGTAATGCGCCTTCCATACCCAGAGGCCGCATGGCAAGGTCTGGCAGCGGCTTCGAGTGAAAATCCTGGAAAAGCGGAACTACGGCATCCCGTTGGGGCCTCCATGGCCGAAAAAGAGCGGTCATGAAACTTTCAAGTTCTTGTCCGCCTCAGCATTCACCGGGTGATCGCCCGTTGGCAAGGTGTGACCGCCTGGGAATTTTTACGCTGAACTACGCATACTTATTAGCTGTCGATCGGGTGGTTGGGGGGCGATTCGTGGTCATGGTGGGTCGTTATGCGGAAAGTGGTGGGGGTGGTGCCGCATGGTGCGCTCTGTGCAACTTTTGGAGATGTGTCCACCCGTAGCCGCGGCGGACGTTTATGGCTGGTGAGCTGTGTAAAGAGGCGCTTATTCGTCTCCGGAACCCGCGACATCCCCCGGCTAAATCGGATGACCAGGCTTCCTTGTCGAAATCGAATTTCGGGGTTTAGAGTGACACCCCGCTCCGATTCGTGTTGCATGCGAGGCCGTCCCCATCTGGACCCGGACCGTTTGGTTCCGGGCATACCGGAAGTGAACCCCCATGCCCGATTCCCCCGCCAAGATCGCGCTCGAGACCGCCCGTCCCGGACCGGCCGTCGCGCCACCGCCGGAGCCGAAGAGCAAGGCAGCGCGGATCGCCGTCGCGAGCCTGATCGGCACCACGATCGAGTACTACGACTTCGCCGTGTACGGCACCGCTGCCGCGCTCGTCCTCGGCCCGGCCTTCTTCCCCTCCGGGAACGACACCGCCTCCTCCTTGGCCGCGTTCCTCACGTTCGCCGCGGCCTTCCTGGCCCGCCCCCTCGGCGTCGTACTGTTCGGGACGATCGGTGACCGGCTGGGCCGCCGACGGGCCCTGGTCACCTCACTGTTGCTGATGGGCGTGGCAACGGTGGGCGTCGGACTGTTGCCGACGTATGAGACCGCGGGACTCCTCGCTCCCGTCCTGCTGGTGACGCTCCGCCTGCTGCAGGGGGTGAGCATGGGAGGCGAGTGGGGTGGCGCGGTGCTGCTCTCCGTGGAACACGCGCCACCCGGGCGCCGTGCGCTGTACGCGTCCATTCCCCAGGCCGGCCCCTCGCTCGGCTTCCTGCTGTCCAGCGCCGTCATCCTGCCCACCCTCCACCTCGCGGGCAGGGACGGCTTCACACACGGCGCCTGGCGGATCCCCTTCCTGCTCAGCACCGTCCTCGTCCTGATCGGCCTGTGGGTGCGTACGACGGTCTCCGAGTCACCCGTGTTCAGCCCGGAGGCCACCCGTACGGCACCGGCGCCGACGCCGGTGTCCCGCTTCCCGCTCGGTGTACTTCTCCAACAGCATCCCGGTCGGCTGCTGCTCGGCGTCGGCGCGGCGCTCGGTGGATCGGCCGTCTACTACCTGACGATCGTCTACAGCATTTCGTACGGACCGAAGTCACTCGACATCCCCCAGAACACGATGCTGACCGCTGCGAGCGTCGGTGCCGCGGCCGGAATCGCCATCACCGTCCCGGCCGCCAGGCTCGCCGACCGGGTCGGCCGCCGCCCGGTGATGCTGACCGGGGCTGTCGGCTGCGTGTTATGGGCCGTGCCCATGTACGCCTCGCTGAGCTCGCGCGACGCCCTGACGATCACCGGCGCCTATACGGTCGGACTCGTGCTGCTCGCGCTGATGTTCTCTCCGGTGGCGGCATTCCTGGCCGAACTGTTCCCCGCCCGGCTGCGCTACACCGGTGCCTCCGCGGCCTTCATTCTCGCCAACACCCTCGGTGGCGGCTTCGCCCCGTCCATCGCTACCTGGCTGAACAGCCAGTGGGATTCACCGCTCTTGCTCGGTTTCTACACCGGCGGGCTCTGTCTGGTGAGCCTCCTGTGCCTGTTGGCCCTGCCGGAGACCCGCGACTGCGAGTTCGACACCTAGACGGTCGGTGTCCAATGTGCCTCCACACGGACACGAGCGAGGCCGAACGCGTCGGCCACCCGCCCTGCGGGAGGCGATTACCGCAGGTGCTAGCGTGAAGCGGATCCGGCCGGTCCGTCCGGCGAACCTGTGTCCTGACGGGGGACCTTCCGCCATGCGCCACCTTCCTCGCGTCGCCACGTTCGGCGCCCTCGCCGCCTCCGCCCTCCTCGCCCTCTCGGCCTGCTCCAGTGGCGGCTCGGATGACGCATCGTCCGATGCCGACGGGAAGAGCGGGAAGCAGAGCGGGCAGCAGAGCGCGAGCAGCAGCGGCTCGCCGGGCGCGAAGGCCACGTCGTCGCCGTCCGCCGGGGCGAGTGGTGCGGCCGGTGGATCCGGCCCCGCCCAGCCCGTTACGTCCAAGGTCGAGGTCAGCATCAAGTCGTGCCAGCTGCGCGACGCGGCCAAGCTGTTCGCGGTCGTCCAGCTCGACAACGTGAACGGCGCGGCGGACTACGCCTACACCGTCAAGGTCCGCTTTCTGAACTCCGCGCACCCCGACAAGGCGGTCTACGCCACCCTCGCCGACCAGCCCGTCCAGGCCGGAGCCCGGAAGAGCGCGCTCGCGTCCGCCGCCTGGAAGGGTGACTCCGCCGCGATGCCACAGACCTGCGAGGTGGCCAAGGCGACCAAGGTGAAGCTGGCCGGCTGACCCCGGCCGCGGCCGCGTGTGGCCGGGGCCGCGCCACGGAGTGTCGCCGCCGTCACCGGGACCCGTCCCGGTGACGGCGCCGAACAATGGCGAACGACCCACGCCCGTTCCGCGCCGGCGGGACCAGTGCGACGACGTCTCCACGTTTCGAGGGAATTGACGGTCGCGCTTGTTCCCCTCGCTCAGGAAGGAAGACCGCACATGTCGCGTATGCGCATCATCGTCCTCGCAGGCATCTCCGTGGCCGCCTCGACCGCCGCCCTCGTGCTCCCCGCGCAGGCCGATACGTCCACCCGTCACGACGCCACCGCCGCCCGCTGCACATACCCCGCCGACGTCCTCGACCTCACCAACTGGAAGATGACCCTCCCCACCGGCGACGAGGAGGACCCGACCGAGATCACACAGCCCGAGCTCGCCACCTTCGCCGCCAAGCCCTGGTTCCGGGTCAACGAGGGGTGCGACGCGGTCCGGTTCCGAGCCGCCGTCAACGGCGTGACGACGGGCGGCTCCAGCTACCCGCGTGCCGAGTTGCGGGAGATGACGGACAACGGGGAAGAAGAAGCCAGTTGGTCGACCACCGAGGGCACCCACACCCTCGTGGTCAAGGAAGCGTTCTGGGCCCTGCCCAACGACAAGCCGCATCTGGTCGGCGCCCAGGTCCATGGCGGCGACGACGATGTCACGGTCTTCCGCCTCGAGGGCCGCAAGCTCTACATCACCGACGGTGACGACTCCCGCCACCACCTCGTCACCGACGACTACGAGCTGGGCACCGAGTTCCAGGCCAAGTTCGTGGCGAAGGGCGGAAAGATCGCCGTGTACTACAACGGGGAGCGCGAGACCACGATCTCCCACGACGGCGACACCAACTACTTCAAAGCGGGGGCCTACACACAGGCCAACTGCGGCAACTCGGACCCGTGCGACAGCGATAACTACGGCGAGGTCCGGATATCCAGTCTCAAGGTCACCCACTCCTAGTCAGAAATCACGGTGCCGGGCATCACAATCTCCACAGAAGGTGATGATTTCTGGAGTGGTGGGTGAATCCCCTTCTCAACCGGCCACGCCCGGCGCGCCACGGACACCTGCGGGGCCCGGGTTCACCCTCAAGAGCGCCGGAAACGCTGTGTGACTCTTCCCGTACGCAGTAAGTTCGATCCGCGTGCCTGTAACAGCAGGGTCCGGTCTTGCACGAGGGGAGAGTCGTTGTGCGCCGGGGGGAGAAAGTGGGCAAGTACCGGCTCACGAAGGGGCCCGTCGAGGGAGGAAGAGGGGCGGTCTGGTTCGCCGTCGACACGGAACTGGGCCGGCCCGTCGTCCTCAAGCGGGCCCTGCTCGAGGACAACAGCCAGGCCGGCTTCGACCAACTGCTGGCCGAAGCACGCGCGCTGGCGAAGTTCAGCCATCCGCATGTGGTCACCCTCTACGACGCCGTCCGCGCGGGCAAGGGCAAGAAGGCCACGTTCTGGCTGGTGATGGAGCATGTGACCGGCGGGAGCCTGGACGTCCCGGTGAAGATGGCCCCGCAGCTCGCTGCGCACATCGGCGCGCAGATCGCGGCCGCGCTGGCGGCCCTGCATGCCAAGGGGATCGTGCACTGCGACGTCAAGCCCGGCAATATCGTGATCACTCACGACAGAGTGGCCAAGCTGGCCGACTTCGGCGCCGCGTATCGAGCGGACGGCAGTGAGACGATCACGCCCAACGGCCCGATCAGCCTCACCCCGGCCTACGCCGCCCCCGAGGCGTTCCGGGCAGCGCCCGAGCGGGCGTCCGATGTGTTCTCGCTCGCTGCCACCCTGCACTGGCTGGTCACGGGGACTCCGCCGCTGCGCGGTCAGGGACGCGCGGTCCGGCTGGAGGCCATAGGCCCCCAGGTCGGGTCGCTCGGCGGGGTGCTCACCGCGATGCTCCAGCGCGACCCCAGGGCCCGTCCCACCGCGGCCGAGTCGCTCACCGCGCTCGCGGGCATCGCGGGATCGCCGGACCAGCTCCCGCCCCTCCCATTGACCTCGGCGACCAAGCCCTTTACGGACACCGTCGCCGGCGTCGAGGAACCGCCGGGCGGACAGCGGCGCCGGACGACGACCCTCGTCCGGCGCCGCCCGCTGCTCACGGCCGGTGTCGCCGCCTGTACGGCACTGGCCATTGCCGTTCCGTTCATCGTGATGAGCCTCGGTGACGAAGCCGACGCGGACAAACCCACCCCATCGGCGGGTGGCAGCACGCGCAGCAGCGCCGCGGGCTTCATCGGCGACCCACGTACGGCCGACCCCTGCGCCTTGCTGGACGCCACCGTGTTCGGCCGGTACGAGGAGGCTGAACTGGACGGTGACGAGGGCAACTTCAACCGGTGCGACGTCATCCTGAAGGAGCGCGGCGAGGACGTCGTGGACGTGAGGGTGGAGCTCGACGCCGACTCGCTGCCGGAGGGGGTGGCGAGCAAGACCACGGGCCGGGTGACCGTCATGAAACGCGCCGCCGGTGCCAAAGAGTGCGTGCGGCACATGGCGGTGACCGGTGCGCGCGGCAACAGCCTTCGGGTCACCGCGGCGGCGAGAGAGCCCAACGAGATCAAGGAGCCGCTGTGTCGCACCGCCGATGTCGCCACGGGCATCGCGGTCAAGGTGCTCAACGACGGTGAGATCCCCCGGCGTACCGCGGCCTTCCGGTCCAAGTCGCTGGCGCACCAGGACGCGTGCACGCTGCTCGACGCCAAGGCGCTGGAGAAGGTGCGCGGTATCGACGCCAAGGACCCGGACGTCGGATTCGGCCGCTGGGACTGCCAGTGGAAGAGCACCACCAACGACTTGGAGGTGGACCTGCGATTCGACCAGGGCGGAATGTCGAACGACGAGAACGCCCGGTTGGCCGACCTCGGCGGTCACAAGGCCATCGTTCTGGAGGGCTACGAGGGCGCGGGCAGCTGCCGCGTCGAAGTGGTCTACCGCGGCTACGTCGGCGTGGACCGGGAGGAGGGGACCGAGCGGCTGGTCCTCGACATCAAGGGGGCGGGCCGCAAGGGCAGGCCCTGCGAACTGGCCACCGAGCTCGCCGGTTCGGCCGCCGCCGCGCTGCCGTCCGGCTGACGGGCTGATTCCTCCACACAGCGCACAGGAAAGAGGGGACCACCATGGCAGACGAGCAGACCGGGGCGCCGGAAAGCAGTGCGGTGCGGGTCGCCCTCTGGCGGGCGATGCACCTGGAGGTCGATCCACCGCCCCATGTACTCGAGGACGGGATCGGCCGCGAGTTGGCGGCCCCCGAAGAGGACTGGCGCCGCCGCCCCGATATGGACCCGCACGCCACCAGCGGATTCCGGGCGTCCATCGTGGCCCGCGCTCGGTTCATCGAGGACCTGGTCGCCGAGCAGGCCGACCGCGGCCTCGCCCAGTACGTCATCCTGGGAGCCGGCCTGGACACCTTCGCGCAGCGCAAGCCGGAGATCGCCTCCTGCCTGCGGATCTTCGAGGTCGACCAGCCCGGCCCTCAGGCATGGAAGCGCCGCCGCCTGGCCGAACTCGGGTACGGCATTCCCGATTGGCTGCACCTGGTGCCGGTCGACTTCGAGGCCAGCGAGTCCTGGCTGGAGCAGCTGACCGCTGCCGGCTTCGAGCCCGGCCGGCCGACGGTCATTGTCTCCACCGGGGTCACCATGTACCTCACCAAAGAGGCCACCGCGGCCACCCTGCGCCAGATCGGCGGGCTCGCCCCCGACTCGACGCTCGCCATGACCTTCATGCTGCCACCCGAACTGGTCGATGACGCCGATCGGCCCGGCTTCCGTGCCAGTGCGGAAGGCGCGCGCGCATCCGGAACGCCATTCATCAGCTTCTACACGCCGGAGGAAATGCCGGCCATGGCCCGCGAGGCCGGCTTCAAGGACGCCCGACACGTATCGGGCGCCGTGCTGGCCGAGCGCTACTTCGCCGACCGCACCGACGGCCTTCGCCCGTCGAGCGGCGAGGACCTGCTGCTGGCCACCATCTGACCAACCCCTGCGTCAACGCGAGTCAGGATCACGATGCCCTCATCAGTGTGTGTATACGTCACCTGCGGGCGTAGCGTGATGCGGCTCATGGCGTGGCTCCGGTCAGCGTGGACGTGAGGTGGTGCGGCGTCCGCTCTTGTGAGCGCAGCCAGATTTCGCAGCCCACCGTGGACATCAGCGGTGCCAGGTCGGCGATCGAGGCGAGTGAATGCGCGACGCGGCGCAGGCGGTCGGGGTCGATCAGGCCGGCCTCGGCCAGCAGCGAACCGTCCAGCAACGTGGAGATCTCACCGCGCTGCCGGTCCAGGGCGCGATAGAAGTCCGCACAGTACCGGCCCTTTGTCGTGCGCCGCAGGATCTGCTCGGGAACGATGCCGTCCATCGCGGTTGTCAGCAGCGGTTTGAAACGCCCCGGGGCCGCGGCCTCCCACGGGCGGGCGGACAGGGCGGCGGCCACCACGGCGTCGTCGGTGTAGGGCAGCGCGAGATCGGGTCCTGGCAGGGACTTGTTGATCAGGCGCACGGTGTTACCGCCTTCCCGTACCTGGTGCAGTACGGCGTGGAGGGCGCGTTGGGGAGCAAGCGGCTCGGGGCAGCGTTCGGCGGCCTCCCGCAGCACGTCCCGCGCCGAGCGGGCGGCCTGCGGGGAGGCCCACGCGGGCATACGGGGTATTGGCTGCCAGCCGAGGTGATCCGCCGGCCCATGCGTGCGGTGGGCGGTCAGATGGTCGGCCGCCTCCAGCAGCCACCGGTGGTAGTCACGCCGGTCCGTCAGCGCCCGCAGCATGGCCCAGCGGCTGACACGCCAGTCGAGGCGTTGCCGCCGGGCCCGCTTGAGCACCATCCCCGGGTGCTGCGCCAAGGCGTCGATCCAGTGGGAGGGGGCCGGGGTGAACAGCTCGTCGCCGCCTCCACCGCCCAGATGCAGCCGGGACCCGCGTGCTTGGACACGGCGCAGCAAGTCGTCCAGCTTCGTGACGTCCCGCGTCCAGGGGCCGGGCTCCTGCGCGGCCAGGCGCAGCGACCCCAGCCCTGCGAACCAGTCGGGCGTCTCTTGCTGCCCGACCACCAGATGCGTGGCCGCGGGCAGCTCCCGAGCGGCCTGGGCGGCCCATGCGGCATCGTCATCGCGCGCGTCCACACCCTCCCAGCGCGCCGTCACCAGCGCGGCGTCACCGCGCGCGGCCAGAAAGCACAGGCTCGTCGAATCCAGCCCGCCGGACAGGTCCGCGCTGACCGTTCCCCCGCCCGCCGTACATGTGCCCACCGCCTCCATGAGCGCGGCGCGCACCTCCTGTGCCGCCTCGCCCAGCGGGAGGACAGGCTCGGGAGGGCACCACCAGCGCACCGTGCGTCCGCTGCCGTCGCGGGGCCACATCAGCGCCTCGTCCGGCCGTACTGCACGCACCCCCTGCCACATGGTGCGCCCGCCCAACGCCGCCCACGACACACCCGGTTCCAGCAGCCGCGCCGCCAGCATCTCCATGTCCGGTGCCGAACCGACCAGCTCGGCCAGCACATCCGCGTCCGAAGCCGCCACCGGTACGCCGTCCACGCGCGCGGTGAAGACGCGACACGCCGCAGAGGCCGTCCCCCGTGCCCATACGCTGCCGTCCACCGAGGCCAGCACGTGATAACCGCCCGCCAGCCCGGCGACCGCCCGCTCCACGTCCGGCGCGCTCCGCACCCGCGCGACCTTCCGGCGCAGCTCCTCCGGGGAGACGGTGAACCTGCCCGAGAGGGCGAGCCGCGTGGCCCCCGCCTGGACGGCGAGCATGTGCCCGTCGACCCGCCGGCCGACCAGCCAGGGTCTGCCCGACGCATGCCGCAGACAGCTCGACGCGCCTTCGTCGGGTTCGTCATGCCGCAGCCGCGCCGCCAGCGCGGCGGCGGCCTCCGTATCCGGCAGCACCACCCACCACCCGTTCACCGCAAAGCTCCTCCGCCTCGACCGACATCACGCCCTGGAACGCGCTGTTGTCCGCTCCCAGGTCTAGCGGCTCGGGCATTGTTCGGCTTCGAGCCCTGGTGCCGAACAAACAAGTCCTGAAAAATGTGACGACGCCGCGCCGGCCAGGACATGCGGCAACAAGGGGGAGGTGCGGCGATGCCGCGCAGGGAACGACCGCTGGAGCCGGGGGACGGCCTGTTACTGGAGTTCGCCGCGGGCCTCAGACAGCTGCGGCAGAAGGCCGGCAATCCGACGTACCGGAGACTGGCCGAACAGGCGCACTACTCGATTTCCACCCTGTCCTCCGCGGCCTCCGGGCAGCGGCTGCCGACGCTGGCGGTGACGCTGGCGTATGTGCGCGCCTGCGAGGGGGAGGTGGAGGAGTGGGAGCAGCGTTGGCGGGAAGCGGCGGAACAGCTCGGTGAAGGGCCCTCCGCCCTCGGCCCGGGGGAGGAGTCCGACGCGGACTCGCCGTATGCGGGCCTGCGGTCGTTCCGGGAACAGGACGCGGAGTGGTTCTTCGGCCGCGAGCAGCTGGTGGACGAGCTGGCCGGGCGACTGGAGCGACAGCGGTTCGTGGCCGTGATCGGGGCCTCGGGCTCGGGCAAGTCGTCCCTGCTGCGGGCCGGGCTGGTGCCGCGCCTGGAAGGAACGGCGAGGACAGTGGTGCTGACGCCGGGGCCGCGGCCGCTGGAGGAGTGCGCGGTGCGGCTGGGCGCGCTGGCGGGGGTCACGCCGGGCGGACTGTACGAGGAGCTGAAGGAGGCCCCGGAGAACCTGGGCCGCGCCGTGCGGCAGATCACCGTCCGCTCCGATGCGGCGGGCGGCGACGTGGTGCTGGTCGTCGATCAGTTCGAGGAAGCCTTCACCCTCTGCCGGGACGACTTCGAGCGGGACCGTTTCATCGAGGCCCTGGTCACCGCCGCCTCGGCCGGGGGCGCCCGGTGCCGGGTGGTGCTGGGGGTACGGGCCGACTTCTACACGTACTGCACCCACAACGCCCCGCTGGTGGAGGCGATGCGCGATGCGCAGGTGCCGGTCGGGCCCATGGGCCTGGACGAGCTGCGCCGGGCGGTGGTCAAACCGGCCCACCGGGCCGGACTCACCGTCGAAGGCGCGCTGCTGGCGACGCTCACGGCCCAGGCACACGCCCAGCCCGGGATGCTGCCGCTGCTGTCCCACGCGCTGCTCCAGACCTGGCGGCGGAGGCGCGGCAACGCGCTGACGCTGGACGCGTTCGAGGCTGCGGGCGGGCTTGAGGGCGCCCTGGTACGCACCGCGGAGGATTTCTTCCGGCAACTGAACGGGGAGCAGCGGAAGCTGGCCCGGCGGGTGTTCGTGCGGCTGACCGCCCTGGGCGAGGGCACGCAGGACACCCGGCGGCCGGCCCGCCTGGAGGAGCTGGAGGGGCTGGCCGAGGCCGACGGCGGCGATATCGACGCCGTGCTGCACCGTGCGGCCGCCGCGCGGCTGCTGACGCTGGACCGCGAGCGGGTGGAACTGGCCCACGAGGCCCTGATCCGGTGCTGGCCCCGGCTGCGCAGATGGCTGACCGAGGACCGTGAGGACACCCGGACCCTGCGCCGGCTCACCGACGCGGCGCAGGTCTGGGAAACGCTGGGGCGCGACCCCGGCGCGCTGTACCGCGGCACCCGCCTCACCATGGCCACCGGACTCGACCGCACGTCCCTGTCCGCCCCGGAGCGTGAGTTCCTGGACGCGAGCTCGGCCGCTCGGGCGGCTGAGCAAACGGCGGTGCGGCGCCGCACCCGGCTGGGACACCTGGCGGTGGCGCTGCTGAGCGCCCTGCTCGTCCTCACGACCACGACCGCGGTCCTCGCCGTCGTGGCGCAGCGGTCGGCGGACCGGCAGCGCGACGACGCCGGCGCACAGCGCGATGTGGCGAGTTCACAGCGGGCCGCCGAAAGGGCCGCGGCGGTACGGGCGGCCAACCCCGCCCTGGCCGCCCAGGTGAGTCTGGCCGCCTACCGGCTGTCGCCCACCCCGGAGGCGCGCGGCGCTCTGCTCAGCACGTTCGCCACCCCGTATGCCACAGAGCTGACCGGTCGGCGGATCGTGGTCACCACGGTGGCGTTCGCCCCGGACGGCTCCACGCTGGCCACCGGCGACGCCGACGGGACCGTGCGATTATGGCGGGTCGCGGATCCTCACCGGCCGCGTGAACTCGGCGCGCTGCCCCGCCTGGCCGGCCCCGTCCGCACGGTCGCCGTCAGCCACGACGGCCGTCTGGTGGCCGCGGGAGGCGAGGACGGCAAGGTGGCGGTGTGGGACATCGGCGATGTGCGGCGGCCTCGGCTCGAGGCGCGCCTGTCGGCCGACGCCGGTCCGGCCGTCGGAGTGGGATTCGGCCCCGGCGAGAGAACACTGGCGGTGGTCGCCCGGGACGGGATCCGGCTGTGGCGGCTTTCGGACGGTCACCGGCCACGCCGCCTCGCCGCGTTGGAGGTATCAGCCGCCGTGACCGCGGTGGCGTTCAGCCGGGACGGTCGGATGCTGGCCACGGGCCAGACCGACCACACCGTACGGCTGTGGGCAGTGCCCGCCTCCGGCGGGCGTCCGCGGCAACTGTCGGCCGAGGCCGACCCCAGCGGTACCGTGAACGCGATGGCGTTCGCCCCGGACGGCCGCAGGCTCGCCACCGGCGGCACCGACTACAAGGTGCGGCTGTGGGACGTGGCCACGCCACGCCACGCCCACCCGGTGAAGGCGCTCACCGGGCACACCGACGCGGTCACCACGGTGGCGTTCAGCCCCGACGGCCGCACACTGGCCAGCGGCAGCACCGACGCCACCGTACGGCGGTGGGTGGTGACCGCCGCCGGCCCTATCCGTGAACTGGGCGTTCTCTCAGGCCACACCAGCGGTATCGGATCGCTCGCCTTCAGCCCCGACGGGCTTACCCTGGTCACCGGCAGCGCGGATCAGACCGCACGTCTGTGGGATCTCCCCGGACCGGCCCTGACCGGCCACAGCAGTTCGGTCTACTCCGCCGCCTTCAGCCCCGACGGCCGCCTGCTTGCCACCGGCAGCTACGACCGGAGCGTGCGCATGTGGAGCCTCACGGACCTGCGCCGCCCCCGGGAGCTGCCCCCACTCACCGGCCACACGGGCCCGGTCAACTCCGTGGTCTTCCGGCCGGACGGGCGCGTCCTGGCCAGTGGCAGTGCCGACGGCACGGTACGGCTGTGGGCCCCGGAAGCATCGCGCCGTCCCCGCCTGCTGGGTGTTCTGTCGCCCCGCGTCGGCCACGTCAACGCGATCGCGTACAGCCCGGACGGCCACACCCTGGCCACCGGCGGTGAAGGAGGCACCGTACGGCTGTGGGACGTGACGGATGCGCGGCGTCCCCGTCTCCTGGCCGCCCTGCGGAGAGCGGGCGCCGTGGACTCCGTGGCGTTCGCCCACAACGGCCGCACCCTGGCCGTGGGCGACCGCAACCGCACGGCCAGCGTGTGGAATCTGGCCGACCGACGGCACCCGGGACGCTTGGCTGTCCTCGTCGGCCACACCGACGGGGTGAAATCCGTCGCGTTCAGCCCCGACGACCGCACCCTCGCCACCGGCAGCGAGGACCGCACCGTACGGCTGTGGGATCTGGCCGATCCCCGTCACCCGGTCCCGCGCAGCCGGCTCTCCGGCTACGCCGACGGCGTCATGTCCGTCGCCTTCGCCCCGGGCGGGCAGATGCTGGCCGCCGCGAGTTCGGACGACACGGTGCGGCTGTACGACATCGCCGGTCACGGTGGCGCCCAGGAACTGGCCCTTCTGGCAGGCCACAACAAGCCGGTCGACACGCTCGCCTTCAGCCCCGACGGCCGAACCCTCGCCACCGGCGGCGAAGACTGGACCGCGCTCCTGTGGGACCCCAGCGCCGAGCGGGTCGCCTCCCGGATCTGCGCCACCGCCTTCCCCGCCATGACCCAGGCCGAATGGCGCCAGTACTTCCCCCAGCACACGTACCGGCCACCGTGCTGAGGGAGTGGAGGTCGCACGCGGTCAGGACGCCGGCTGTGCCACCTGGGTGGCGGGCTTGCCGTCGACGGCGGCGGCCAGTTGCGGGGCCAGCCGGTCGAGCGTGTACGGCAGGCTCAGGACCGTCACGAAGGAGATGGCGTTCCCGCAGTCGCTGGACTCCTTGACGTAGACCTCGCGGTCCTGTTTCGCCACCTTCAGATCGGAGTAGAGGGGGTTCCGGTCGAGCTTGCCCTCGTCCTTGGCCGGGTCGGCGACGATCCACACGATCGCGTCGGTGTCCAGCAGGTCGGTGCGCTCCTTGCTGATACTGGCGCCGAATTCGTCACCGATCACCTTGTCCAGGTCGGCCGGGAGGGTGAAGCCGAGGTCGGTGAGGACGCGGGAGCGCGGGTCCTGGCCGAAGACGAAGATGCCGTCGTAGGGGGTGGCCATCACCGCGCGGGCACCGGCGAAGGCCGGGTGTTCGGCGGCCACGGTCCTGAATGTGGCCTGGACGCCCTTGACCAGCTCCTTCGCCTTGGCCTTCTGCCCGAGCGCGGTGCCGATGAGCTCCGTCTGCCGCTGCCACGGAACGCCGAAGTCGTTGTACTCCTTGGGCTGGGCCACCACCGGCGCGAACTTCGACAGCGTCTCGTACTGCTCCTTGGCCAGGCCGCCAGGCCACCCCGATGCCGACCAGGATGATCCGGTAGCCGGTGGCGCCGCGCCGCCAGGCGAGCGCGTACACGGCCAGCGCGGTGACGAGCGCGCCGAGCAGCCCGAGGGTCTGGGTGCCGAGGCCGTCGTCCCAGCCCAGCACGATGCCCGCCACCACGGCGGTGCCCGCGCCCTGGGTGAGGCCGATCATGTCGGGGCTGGCGAGCGGATTGCGGGTCAGGGCCTGCATGACGGCGCCCGACAGACCGAGGGCGGCGCCCGCCGTGAGACCGAGCGCGGTACGCGGCACCCGGGCCGACCAGACGATGTTGTCCACGAACCGGCTCGGCGGGTCGCCCAACAGCGCCCGCACCACCTGGTCCGGCGGGATACTCGCCGCGCCGAGGGCGAGTGACAGCAGGCAGATGATCCCCAGTGCCACGACCCAGCAGTGTCATGAGCAGAACGGGGCGGGCTCTCTTGCCCCGCCTCACCGTGCGGTCTCCAACGGCCAACTCCCCTGAATCCGGCGCGGCTTCATCGTGGTGCTGAACAGGGGATCCCCCGCCCAGAGGCCCATTTGATTAGGTAAACCTTACCTTGGTGCGATCGGGTGTCGGCGACGACGGGGTCCGGTGAGCTGAGCAACGGCGGGCGCGTGAGGGGCCCTGCCACTCCCCGGAACGCCGCTCCCCGGAACACCGCGGTCTGCCGCGCGACGCGCCCGCGCGGGAGTGTCGAACGTGTCGGAATCATCCGCTGACCCCCGGGAGCAACCTTCATGCGAGCGACACTGATGTACGGCGCCGGCGACATCCGCGTCGAGAACGTCCCGGACCCGAAGATCCAGCAGCCCACCGACGCCGTCGTACATGTCCTGCGCGCCTGTGTCTGCGGCAGCGACCTGTGGCCGTACGGCTCCATGCCGGCCACGGAGCACGGCGTGCGCATCGGCCACGAGTTCCTCGGCGTCATCGAGGACACTGGCGGGGACGTGTCCGGCCTCAGGCGTGGCGACCTGGTCGTCGCCCCCTTCTTCTGGTCCGACAACACCTGCGACTTCTGCGCCGAGGGCCTGCACGCCTCCTGCCGGCACGGTGGCCGGTGGGCGCGGGACGGCATCGACGGCGGGCAGGGCGAGGCGGTGCGGGTGCCGCAGGCCCAGGGCACGCTGGTGAAACTGCCGGTGGCCGAGGACTCCGCCCTCCTGCCCTCCCTGCTCACCCTCTCCGACGTCCTGTGCACCGGCCACCACTGCGCGGTCACGGCCGGGGTCAACCCCCGTACGACCGTGACAGTGATCGGCGACGGCGCGGTGGGGCTGTCCGCGGTCATCAGCGCCAAGCGGCTCGGTGCCGAGCGGGTCATCCTGATGGGCCGGCACAAGGACCGCACCGACCTGGGCCGGGACTTCGGCGCCACCGACATCGTGTCCGAACGCGGGGAGGAGGGCGTCGAGCGCGTACGGGAGCTGACCGGCGGCGACGGCACCCACGCCGTGCTGGAGTGCGTCGGCACCCTGCCCGCCCTCCGGACGTCACTGGGCGTGGTCCGCGCGGGCGGCACGGTCAGCCGGGTCGGCGTGCCCCAGTACGGCGAAGTCCCCCTCGGCTTCCCGGAGTTCATGAAAAACATCACCCTCACCGGCGGCGTGGCCCCGGCCCGTGCCTACATCGAGGAGTTGCTGCCCGACATCCTCGAGGGCCGTATCCAGCCCGGACGTGTCTTCGACCGCACGGTGGGCCTGGGCGACACACCCGAGGGCTATCGGGCGATGGCGGCCCGCGAGGCACTGAAGGTGCTGGTGACTCCCTGACCCCCTGACTCGCTGACTCCCTGATCCACTGACTCCCACCACCACGAAGCGAAGGATCCTGACGTGAGCAAGGGAATCGCCGTCGTCATCGGCGCGGGCAGCATCGGCCGCGCCGTCGCCCGCCGTATCGGTGCCGGACGCCTTCTGCTGCTGGCCGACTACAGCGACAAGGCACTGGCCGAGGCCGCGGAACAGCTCGGCGACGAGGGCTACGAGGTGACCACCCGGGTCACCGACGTCTCCGACCGCGCCGCGGTCGAGGCCCTGGCCGACGTGGCGGCCGGGCTGGGCCCGGTCACCCAGGTGGTGCACAACGCCGGTGTCTCGCCCACCCAGGCCAGTACGGAGCGCGTCCTGCACATCGACCTCCTGGGCACCGCTCTGGTCCTCGACGCGTTCGCCCGCGTCATAGCCCCGGGCGGGGCCGGCATCGTGATCGCCAGCATGGCCGGACACCGCGAGAGCCCTTACGCGCCCGACATCGAGCGCGCACTGGCGACCACCGAGACCTCGCAACTGCTCGCGCTGCCGTTCCTCCAGCCCGACCAGGTGGGTTCCTCGGTCCACGCGTACGCCCTCTCCAAGCGGGCCAACTCGCTGCGCGTGCAGACCGCGGCCGTCGCGTGGGGCAAGCGCGGAGCCCGTGTCAACGCCGTCAGCCCCGGGGTGATCATCACGCCACTGGCCAAGGACGAGCTCTCCGGTCCCCGCGCCGAGTGGTTCCAGCATGTCCGCGAGGTGTCGGCGGCCGGCCGCTTCGGCACGCCCGACGAGGTCGCGGAGGCATCGGCCTTCCTGCTCGGCGAGCACGCCGGGTTCATCACCGGTGCCGACCTGCTGATGGACGGTGGCGTGACCGCGGCCCTGCGCACCGGGGAGCTGACGGCCCCCTGACGGACCTGGGCCGCCGGCATCACCTTCTTCGACGTCGCCGACACCTACGGCACACCTCCGGGGCTGAGCGAACAACTCCTCGGTGAGGCATTGAAGGGCCACCGCGATGATGTCGTGATCGCCACCAAGTTCGGCATGGACGCCGAGGGGGCCAGCGGCCGCGACTTCGGAGTCCGCGGCTCCCGCCGCTACATCACCCGAGCTGTCGAGGAGTCGCTGCGCCGACTGGGCACCGACCGGATCGACCTGCACCAGTTCCACACCCCCGGCCCGGCCACGCCGATCGAGGAAACCCTGGCCGCGCTCGACAGCCTGGTGCAACAGGGCAAGGTGCCCCCGCCGCCCAGGCGTTCGGGCTTGGGGTGCTGCCGTACTACCCGCTTGCCAGCGGGCTGCTGACCGGCAAGTACTCCTCCGGCAAGGGCCTCGATGAAGTACAGGTCCGCCTTTTCCTGGCTCGCCTCTCGCCCCACCGTCGTCGCCCTTATGCTGAGGTCGGTGTAGGCGGCACTGAACAGAGCGGCCCGAGCGGCGGGCGGCCGAGTGGTGTCGGTGTGTGTCGTGCTGAACGGAGAGAACGTCGTTGACCGAGGACGCGTGGACCGTGCCGAGTTATTACGAGCGCATCGACGAGGGGCGGTACAAGCCGACCGCCCACGCCAGCGGGGCTTGGAGCACGGACGAGCAGCACTTCAGCCCGCTCGGTGGCCTCGTCGTCCACGCCATGGAGCGCCACCTCGATTCCGAAGCACGGCCGGGCATGCTGTTCAGCCGCTTGAGCTTCGACATCCTCGGGCGGATCGCCCTCGACGAGTGCCAGATCTCCGTGGAGACGGTCAGGCCCGGCCGCACCATAGAACTCATCGAGGCGGCGGTCACCATCGCCGAACGCACCGTCGTACGCGCCCGTGCCTGGCTTCTGGCCGCGCAGGACACCAGGGCCGTGGCAGGCGGTGAACCCGCGGCGCTGCCCGCTCCCGAACCGCTCGACGGCTGGGCGCTGTCCGAGCAGTGGCCGGGCGGCTATATCGCGTCCCTTGACCTGAGGCCCGTCGGCACACCGCGCCCCGGCCGCACCACGGCCTGGGTCTCCACTCCGCTGGCGCTGGTCCACGGTGAGCAAAGCGGCGCGTTGGCGAACTACATCGCACTTGTCGACACCGCCAACGGCATCGCCGTACGACAGCCGCCCACGCAGTGGATGTACCCGAACGTCGACATGTCCGTGCACCTCTACCGGCGACCCGAGGGGCGCTGGACCGGGCTGGACACCACGGTCGTCTTCGGGGCCACGGGGCTGGGTGTCACCAGCACGGTTCTGCACGACGTGCACGGTCCGGTCGGATATGCGCAGCAGGCGCTCACGGTGCGCCCGCACCCGCGCCGCGAGGCGTCAGACGAAGACGCTGTAGCGCGCAGTTGACTGCGCAGCGGCACGGACGTCGTCAGGGCGCCACGGGCCGGTGGCCTGCGGCGCGTGGACTTACGGTGGACTGACGGCCGCACGCCACCGGGGCCTCGCGGTGTCAGCCACTGGTGGCGTGCTGGTAGGCCCGTCGCAGGAGGGCGGGGATCAGACGGAGTCGCCCCCTGGGGAGCGGATAGCCGTTGGCGGTGGCCCAGCCGCAGACGACGTCGAAGTCGGGGTCCTCGGTGGTCATGTCCGGGGTGCCACCGACCGCGTACGCGGGAAGCCGGGCCTCGGTGAGGAAGGCCGGGGGCAGGGAGAGGCCGAAGCGCTCTTCGATGACGGCAAGAGCGCGGCGGCTTCGGGCGGTGTAGTCCTCGTTCTCGTGATCACCGTACGCGGTCCCGTCGGGGCGCAGAATCCCGGCGGCGGCGAGGGCGGGCAGCAGCAGATCGGGCTCCTCGCCCCAACGGACGGTCTCCTCGCACAGCCCGAAGCCGCAGATGGAGCGGCCGTCGTGGGCGTAGAAGACGGTGGCCGGCGGATGTTCCCCGACTGGCACGTAGTGGATGGCCTCCGCGCCCCCGCGGGAGATGTCTTTCAGACGGTCGCCTCCAGTGGAGTCACCGTACTCGACTGCGAACGCCCATCCGGCGTGCTCACCGACCCGGACCACACCGTCGCCTCTCCCGCCGGGCCGGTAGACCGTCATGCCCAGCTCCAGCACTTCGGCATCGGCGATCGGCTCGGTCCCCGCCCCGGGCGCCCCGCCCATCCGTACCGCCAGCTCCTCCGCGTCGATCCCCCGGGCAAAGACGAGTCCGGACATCCAGCCTGTCGCCCCGTCCCCGTCGGCCAGCCACCGAATACCGTCACCCATGACACCCTCCCCGCACTGGTGGGCAACGCTCCTGCGCTGTCCACCTCGACCCTAGAGGGCACCACTGACAACGCCTTGCGCATCCGTGGGTGACTGACCTCGACGGGGTGGCCGAACGGCACCCCTGGCCGCACCACCACGTCGAACCCGTGGTGGTGCGGGCCCAGGCGGACTCGGACACGGCCCGCGAACGCGTCCGCGCGCGTGGCTACGCGGGACCGTTCCTAGCTCGCCGGCTGTCGGGGCTCGGTGACCGCCGTGCGGCGGATCACCACCTCGCCCTCGTCCGTGGCGACGGCGACCGCGTACAGACCGGGACGTCCGCCGTTGTACTTCAAGGGAAGGTCGGCCGCGCCGTCGCCCAGCCACGCACGCATATCCGATTCGGTGCCGCCGACCTCCATCCAGGTGATCCCCTGCGGCGTGTTCCGCTGTCCGTCGCGCGGCTGTGCCCCCGGGTGCTCGGAGAGGTCCTCGATCAGGAACACGTTGGGTACACCCTGCTGCCAGCAGGGAATCGTCTCGGGGACGCGGATCGCGTTGCGCTGCACGCCGTCCGTTCGCTTGCGCAGGGGCGTGTCGATGATGCCGGTGCCGAAGTGCTCGGCCAGCTTCTGCAACTCGTCGCGCGTGTCGACCCGCAGGCACCAGCCGATGAACACATCGCCGCCCTCGATCTGGTCGTAGAACCAGCGGGCGCTGGGGTTGGTGTGCGGTGAGTAGGCGTCGATGACGCTCTCGACCTCGATGTACTGGTCCGGTCCGAGCGGGACGATCCGGTTGGCGATGCCGAGGTGGGGGAACCAGCCCCCCTCGTACTGCCCGAATCCTGTCTCCGCGCAGAGCTGTTCGGTGCCCGCGTAGATGTTGCGGGACCCGAGCGAGATGTGGTCGATCGTGAGCAAGGTGTTTCGTCCTTCGTCAGTGCGAGGTGACTTCTTCGAGGTCGTCGTGGTGCGGGGCTGGGCTGTGGGAGGCGGCGGTGCGCGCCCGTATCCGGTTGCCGGCGACGGTGACGACGGCACAGCCGATGAGCGAGGCGGCGATGAAGTACAGGCCGCTGTTGTAGTTTCCGGTCGTGTCGCGCAGCCATCCCACGATGTAGGGGGCCAGGAAGCTGCCGATGTTGCCGAGCATCGTGGTGAGGGCGATACCGACGGACATGGCGACGGGGCCGTGCAGGTGTCCGACCGGGATCTGCCACATCAGGAAGAGGGCGGCATAGATACCGGAGGTGAGCAGGACCGTACCGAGCAGGGTGAGCCACAGACCGGTGGTGTTGGCGGCCAGTACGGTGCCGCCGGCGGCCAGCAGCGCACCGCAGGCCACATGCCACACCCGCTCGTTGCGCCGGTCCGAGCTGGACACCCAGAACAGGGCGACGAGCGTCGCGGGGACGTAGACGGACCCGGACAGCAGGCCCGTCTGGAGCACGCTCAGTTTGGTGTGGGCCTGCTCGGCGAAGCCGGTGATGATCAGCGGAAGGAACGAGGTGATGGCGACGAAGCCGACCCACAGAAGGCTGACGCCCACGGAGAGGGTGACCAGGCGGAGGTCGCGCAGGCGCTCGAGGATGTCGCTGAACCGGATCTTCGGCTTCTCCGTGGTGGTCTCCGCCGTGGTGACCCGGAGCAGGGCCTCCCGTTCCGGCTCGGTGAGCCAGTTGGCGGTCGCCGGCGAGTCGGTCAGGAAACGGAGCAGAACCAGACCGAGGATGATCGTCGGCACCCCCTCCAGGATGAACATCCAGCGCCACCCGGCCACTCCCAGCAGGCCGTGGGCGTACTGGATGATGGCCGCGGACAGCGGCGTTCCCAGGATCGCGTAGAACGGCAGACACACCAGAGCGGTGACCCGCCCGCGCATCCGCGGCGGGAACCAGATCGTCAGATACATGAACATCCCGGGGAGCATTCCTGCCTCGACGGCGCCCAAGGCGATTCTGGTCGCGATGAGACTGCCCTCGCCCTGGATCAGGCTCGACGAAACGGCGACGACGCCCCAGGACATGGTGAGCAGTCCGAGCCAGCGTCGCGGGCCCAGCCGGTTGAGCGCCAGGTTGCCGGGGATCTGCAGGGCGATGTAGCCGGCCGAGAAGATCCCGGTGGCGAAGCCGAAGGCGGAGGTGCTGATGCCGAGGTCGGCGTTCATCGTCAGCGCGGCGGTCCCGAGGTTGACGCGGTCGAGATAGCCGGCCGTGTACAGGAGCAGGACCAATGGGCCCAGCCGTCTGAGGGCCTTTCTGACCGCCTGGCGCTCGGCCAGGGAGATGTCTGACACGGTGGGTTCCCTTCTCGGAACGGCTCGGAACGGCTGGAGCGGTCTGTCCGCTGGTCTCGGCGCCGGGCCCGTCACAGCCCGAGGAACGCCCGCGCGTTGGCGGTGAGCGTTCCGGCGTCGGGACCGTGGTCGGTGGCGAAGCGGACCGGGTCGGGCTGGGCCATGTCGAACGGGTAGTCGCTCCCGCAGACGACGCCGCCCTTGGACGCCTGCGCGGCCAGCAGCCCCAGCGGTCCGGGGTCGTGGGTGACGCTGTCGAAGAAGAGCTCGCCGAACACTTCTGCCGGCGGCCGGGACGAGTGGCGGCGCACATCGGCCCGGGTCCGCCAGCCGTGCGTCCACCGGCCGAGCAGCCACGGTGCGCAGCCACCGCCGTGCACGAAGCAGATCCGCAGCCGCGGCAGCTGCTCCTTGACGCCGCCCAGGATGAGCGCCGCGACGGCGGTGGCGCTCTCGACGGGGTTGCCCACGAGGTTGGAGAGGTAGTGCTCCGACCACTCCGGCCGGGGCAGTTGCATGGGATGGACGAGCACGGCGAGGTCGAGATCCGCGGCGTCGGTGAGGATGTGGCGCAGCACGCCCCGGTCGAGCGAGCCGCCGGCGAGCAGCGGCGGGATCGCGATCCCGGCGATGCCGTCGGTCCGGGCCAGCCGCTCCATCTGGGCGCGGGCCTCGTCGGCGTCGTCGAGCCCGACCAAGCCGAGCCCCACGAGCCTGCCACCGGAGTCGGACACCACGGCGGACAGCGCGTCGTTGAACGCCGTCACATACGCATCGGCCCCCGGCACTCCGCCCACGGGGAACGCGAACGGTGGTGCGGACAGGACCCGCACCCCCACACCCGTGGCGCGCATGTCCTGGAGGATCGCGGGGACATCGCTCATCGCCCGGGTCGGAATGGACAGCGGGATGTCCCCGAGGTGGAGTTCGCCGTCGCGGTCGTGCATACCCCCGTACGGAGCCCCCGGGGGGAGGTGGAACAGTTCGGTGGGCAGCCAGTGGGCGTGGACGTCGATGACGCCCTCGGCGAGCGGGGCGCTGATCACGCCTGTCCCTCCTGCCGGGCGTCCGACGCGTCGCCGTGGATGTCCAGCGGCGCGTTGGCGCTGTCGAGGTGTTCGACGGTGGTGAAGACGAGTTCGGTGTCGCCGACGTTCTCGATGTCGTGCAGCAGGTATTCGCCCGGGCCGAAGGTGAAGTGGCGGGTCTCCCCGGCGTTGTAGGAGACCTCCCGGGTCGTACCGTCGTGCGTGTGCTGACGACTGCGGCCGGCGTTCACCGCGGTCCAGAAGTAGTCGAGGACATGTCGGTGGGCGTGCCAGCGCTCGCCGGGTGCGAGCCGGATCTCCCAGACCCGCACCCGCGGTGTCTCGCTCAGCAGCCGGGAGCCGACCCGGCCGTCGTGGGAGTGCGCCTCGAACTCCGCACGCAGCTCCTGCGGCCATCCGTCGAATCCGCCGGCGACGAGGTCGCCTGCCAGAGGCAGGTCCGCGAGAAAGTTGTCACTGGTCATCGTTTTCTCCTTGGGTGTGTTCCGTGGTGGGTTAAGGCGTATCCGCGGGCGTCAGCGGCCGGGGCCGTAGAGACCGAATCGCAGGCTCGGGTCGCCGGGCTTCCAGGTGTTCGAGAACTGGGACCGCTCGCCCATGGCGACGACCCGCTCCAGCAGCCGGGCGCTGAGTTCGAGCTGGACCGGCTCCCAGGTGCGCAGGGCGGCGCCGATGTCGCCCTCCGCCTCCCGGAGCGCGCCGACCAGGGCCCAGGCGTCGGCCGCCGCTTTCGCGGTGCCGGCCGCGGCGTGCGGCCGGGCGGCACACGCGGAATCGCCGATCAGGGCCACCCGGCCCTCGGCCATCCGGGACGCGCGCACATCGGAGACGACCTGGATGTACGGCGTGGCAGTGGCGGTCACGACCTCGGCTGCCGCGGGGGACAGCATCCGCCGCGCGGCGTCCCGCATCTCGGCCACGTAGCGGTCCTGGACCTGGGCGGGGTGGATGGACACCGTGCCGGGGAAGCCGCGCTTGTCGATCAGCATCTCGGACAGCTCGGGGCCCTCGGGCACGTTCCGGTACCAGACGTAGTTCATGAGCCGGTCCTGCGGCCCGGTCCCGCCTTCGCCGGGGATCGGGTAGAGCGTGATGTGCGAATGGGGCACCACGGTGTAGGTGATGGAGTCCTTCAGCAGCTCACGGGTGCCCTCGGACAGGTCCTTCTCCGGGACCGTGCCGCGCCAGCCGATGTATCCCGAGTAGGTGAGGTCCGCGGCCGGGTCGAGGCGGCGGCGCCCGATGGAGGTGATTCCATCGGCAAAGACCACCAGGTCCGCCGTCACCTCACGCCCGCTCACGAACCGCACCGTGACGGATCGCTCGTCCTGGTCGAATCCGCAGGCGTACTCGCCCAGATGGTAGTGGTCGGACCCGAAGTCGCCGAGCAGGGCGCGGTAGAACGTGCCCCACGATGTGTAGCTCCAGGTCCGTCGCTCGCGGTGGACGATCCGGTTGTCGGTGTCCAGGTACTGCACCCAGTCCGTGGAGGTGCTGAGGTCCTGCGGATGCTGCTCACTGCGCTCGGTGAACCAGCGCAGGGTGTCCGGCTGCAGCACGATGCCGCTTCCGCGTCCGTCGAGTGCGGTGGGGGTCCGCTCGAAGACGTCGACCGTGAAGCCCAGGTCGCGCAGGAGGAGCGCGGTGGTGAGCCCGCCGATCGATCCGCCGATGACCACGGCGGTGGCACCGTCGTACGCGTTCATGTGTACATCTCCTTGCTGGTGATCGCCCCGGTCGCCGGTTGCGCCCGGTCCGGGTCGAGGTCGATGGGGTCGGTCGGTAGCTCGGCCCCGCGGGTCTCCGGCGCGAAGGCGAGTCCGGCCACGGCGATCAGTCCGACCGCGGCGACACAGGTGGTCGCCAGGCCCAGGTCGCCGCCGAACCACGAGGCGGCCATGACCCCGGCCACCAGCGGGCCGGCCGCGGTGATGGACCGACCGATGCTGTTGCACAGGGCCATACCGGTGGCGCGCACACTGGGCGGGAAGAGTTCGGGGCCGTAGACGAAGGTGCCCGACAGGGCTCCGAACAGGCCGAACCCGACGACGGGCAGGGCGAGCAGGAACTCGCCGTAGCCGTGGTGGAAGGGGAAGAGATAGCCGACGCTCACGGCGGAGACGGCGAAGCTGATGGCGAAAGCCTTGCGCCGCCCGAACGCGTCGGCGAGGAAGCCCCATGAGGCATAGCCGAGGACGCCGCCCGCGTTGAACAACATCGAGGCGACCGCGACGCGGCTGTTGGCGGTCTCGGGGGACATCGCACCGGCGGCGGTCATCTGGCGGATGATCTGGGGATACCAGGTCGATACGCTCCAGAAGGCGATCAGCGAGCCGGTGGCCAGCGCCGTACAGATCGCCGTCCTGCTCAGCAACGGCGCGGCGAGTAGTCGGCGCAGGACGAACTGGTCCGCCGCGGCGGCCTGCCCCTGTGACTTACGTGTCCGGCGTGCCGCGATGGCACCCTGGATCTCCGGGGGCTCGGGAACGTAACGGCGGATGAACCACACGAGGAGCGCGGGCGCCACCGCGATGCCCATCATCAGCCGCCAGCCGTGGTCGCCGAGCAACTGGTACGCGAGCGCGGCGATGAAGAACCCGGCGGCGTAGCCGGACATCATCACGCCACAGGCACGCGCCCGGTAGCGGTTGCGCCACACCTCGGCCACCAGCGCGGCCCCGACCGGGGCCTCGACGCCCGAGCCGAGCCCGGCGACGAACCGCAGGACACCGAGTTGCCACCAGGTGTCGGCGAACGCCGCCAGCGCGGTGAACACCGCGTAGGTGACGATGCCGGCGGACAGCACCCGGACCCGCCCGAAGTAGTCGGCGAGCATACCGAACAGAAGCCCGCCGACCGCCCAGCCGGCGAGGAACAGGGCCACGGTCAGCCCGCCGTAGAACCCGATGGCGTCGGGGTCCACCGCGACACCGCTGTGCGGCAGCAGCTCGGTCATGGCCGGGCCGAGGACCAGTGCGTAGAGGCTTCCGGCGAAGCCGTCCAGGGCCCAGCCCATCGTCGTCCCCAGCAGGACGAGCCATTGGATTCGGGTGATCTCCGTGCGCCAGCCGCGAGCGGGCGGGGCTGCCTGTGTTTTCGACATGGGCGGGTCCTTCGTTGGACGTTGCCGGACAGGAGTCGTCGTGGGAACCACGGGGAAGTTGGTGGGAAGTGGGGAAGCGTCCGGGGCAGCCGGTCAGTTGAGACGGCCGGGCTCGGCATTCCCGTACCAGTCGACGTCGTCCGCGGCGGTCCGCACCACGACGGTCTTGATCCAGGTGAAGTCGTCGAAGGACTCCTGGCCCGCGTCCCGCCCGGTGCCGGACTCCTTGACCCCGCCCCACGGGAGCGAGGGCTCCAGTCGGTGATGGTCGTTGACCCACACCATTCCGGCGGTGACGCGGTCCGCGACACGGTGGCCACGAGCGATGTCGCGGGTCCACACGCCGGCCCCGAGACCGAACCGGTTGTCGTTGGCCATCGCCACCGCGTCGTCCTCCCCGTCGAAGGGCACGACGACCGCGACCGGTCCGAAGATCTCCTCGCGTGCGACGGTCATCGACATCGTGGCGTCGGCCAGCACGGTCGGCTGTACGTAGTAGCCGGAGCCGAGCTCCGCCGGCAGGTCCGGAACTCCTCCGCCGGCGGCGACGCGGACGCCCTCCTCGACACCGGTCGAGATCAGACGCAGGACCTTGTCCCGCTGGCCACCGCTGATCAGCGGCCCCAGCTGGGTCTCCGGCCGCACCGGGTCCCCGATCCGGATCGCCGACGCCCGGGCGCTCAGCGCCTCGACGAACTCGTCGTAGATCCCGCGCTGGACGAGAAACCGCGAACCGGCCACACAGGACTGACCGGCCGCCACGAACGCGGCGAACGCCGCTCCTTCGGCGGCGACGACCGGGTCGATGTCGTCGAAGACGACGATCGGGGTCTTACCGCCGAGCTCCGCGGTGACACGGGCGAAGCGGGCCGCCGTGGCGACCGCCGCGGCCCGTCCGGCCTCGGTGCCACCGGTGAGCGTGATCTTGGCGATGTCGGGGTGCCCGGTGAGCCGTTCCCCCACCTCGCGTCCGCCGGTCACGACACCGACCACGCCCTCCGGCAGCCCGGCCTCGCGCAGGATGTCGACGAGCGCCAGCGTGGTCAGCGGTGTCATCTCGGAGGGCTTGACCACCACGGTGTTCCCGGTGGCCAGCGCCGCGGACAGGCTGCGGGCGAGGATCAGCAGCGGGTGGTTGAACGGTGTGATGATGCCGCACACACCGAGCGGTGACCGCCGCTGATAGGTCAGATAGGGGCCGTCGCCGGGCAGCACGGCGTCCCTCTGGGTGGCCAGCAGCCCCGCGTTGTAGCGGAACCACTCCGGAACGCGCGACAGCTGCGCCCTGGTCTCGGTGATGGGCCGGCCGTTGTTCCGCGTCTCCAGCTGGAACAGCACCTCGGTGTGCGCCTCGATGGCGTCGGCGAACCGCAGCAGATGCCTGGCTCGCTCGCTGCGTGGCATACGGGGCCACGGACCGGATTCGAAGGCCGCCTTCGCCGCCCGTACCGCCTCGTCCACCTCGGCCGCCGTGTTGTCCGCGACGGTGCGGATGACCGCGCCGGTGGCCGGGTTGACGATGGTCCGATCGCGGTGCGCGGCGTCGTCCGACACCTTCGCCGTGCCGGTGGCGTCGGCGTCGGCGAGCAGGGTGGTGTTCTCGTTCATGGGCTGTCCTCACGAAGGGCACAGGGCCGCGGATGCGCGGAGGGGGAGTGGTGTCCGCGTCTCGGCGCGGCAGCGTGCGGTCGAGTATCCAGACAGGCCCAGGGCATCTCTATGTTTGTGCTGACACAATCCATCGCTATGTATGTCCCTGCTGACATGCATCGGCGTGCCATGCTGGATGTATGCCGACAAAGTCACTGGACAGCGCGGACCCCGCGGGGTCGGACGGAGCCGAGTCGCACGCCGAACTGCGCCGCTGGCTGGAGGCCGTACAGGCGCTGAGCGCCGCCGTCAGCGCCGGCCGCGGTCTGCGCGAGGTCCTTGGTCTCGTCGCGGACACGGCGCGGTCCCTGCTGGGGTTCGGCTTCTGCGGAGTCCTGATCCCCGACAGCTCCGGGCAGAACCTCGTCATCGAGGGATGGAGCGGGCTGTCGGCCGAGTACGTGGCACGTGTCAACTCCGACCGTCCGGTGCGCCTGCACGGGGACGGTGTCCACCACGCGCCGTCGAGCCAGGCATTCCGGTCGGGTCTGCCGGTCGCGGTGCGGGACATCGACCGCGAGCCGCAGTTCACGCCATGGGGTGGGGTGGCGAAGGAGCAGGGCTACCGGTCGATGCTCTCGGTGCCGCTCGTCGCCGGCGGCGACGTGGTCGGCACGCTCAACAGCTACCACTCCGCCGTCCACGACTTCACCGACCACGAGGTGGAGCGGCTCACCCTGCTGGCCAACCACGCCGCGATCGCGCTCACCTCGGCACGGATGGTCGAGGAACTTCAGCAGCTGAACGTCTCGCTGCGCCGCCAGCGCGACCTGCTGACGAAATCGGAGCGGATACACCAGCGCCTCCTGGAGGTCGCTCTGCGGGCCGGTGGTCTGGACGGCATCGTCCAGGCGCTGGCGGACCTCGTGTCGCGGCCCGTGCTCGTCGAGGACGCCGGGGGCGCCGTGCTCGCGCGGACCGGCACGCCCTCGGAGCTGCCGGGCAGCGATGTCCGGGCCGCGCTGCCATTGGAGGAGGACCCGTCGGGGGCGCACACGCTCGGCACCGGCATCGTGCGCGAAGAAGGCGGATACGTCGCCGCCACGGTCAGGCTGGCGGGGGAGGTGGTCGCCCGGGTGTGGCTGCCGCGCGGCGCCGAGGGATTCTCACTCCTCGACGAACGGGCTCTTGAACACGCCTCGATCGTGATCTCGCTCGAGCTGTTCCGGCTGCGCACCGGCACCGAGGTCGAGCACCGGCTGCGCGGCGAACTGCTCGCCGACATCCTCAGCGGCGCCGTCGTCGAATCGTCCCCGGTCGCGGAGCGCGCTCGTCGACTGGGCCACGACTTGTCCCACCCCCACATCGCCGTCGTCGGGCAACTCGACGTGGCGACCGAATCCCGACGGTCCCTCACCTACCAGCGCGCATTGGCCCTGGTCTCCGAACTGGCCGCCGCGTACACGCCGCGACCGCTCGTCGCGATGCACCAGGGAGCCGTGGTCGCGCTGTGGCCCCTGGACAGTGTCCGTACGCTCTCGCGGGTGGCCCCGGCCGGTGAGAAGGAGCGCATGGACGCCGTCGCCTCGTCGATACGGCGTGCGATGGCCGCGGTTCCGGACACGGAGGGAGTGACCGTCGCGGTGTCCGGCGTCGAGCGGCGGACCTTTGTGCAGGCGTACCGGACCGCTCGCGGAGCGCTCAATGTGGCGCTGCGCACCGGGCGTTCGGACACCGTGGTGACACCGGACGACCTCGGCGTGGCGGGCCTGCTCCTGCAACTGGGCGACGCCCGGCAGCTGGTCGCCTTCGCCGACCGCACGCTGGAGGCGGTGCGGCAGCACGATCTGCTGCGCGGCACGCACCTGCTGCAAACGCTCCGCGTCTATCTGGACAGCGAGCTCAGCAGAACGGAGGCCGCACACCGGCTCAGCGTCCATCCCAACACGGTGAGCCAGCGCCTGCGGCGGATCGAAACGGTGGCCGGCCTCGACCTCTCCGCTCCGGCGACCCTCGTGGAGGTCAGCGCGGCCCTGCTGCTCCTGGACGTTGCCGAGGGCGGGCACCCGGCCTGACCGGAGCAGGCGAAGCCGGTTGTGGAGATGTTCAAAGAGACTGTGCGAGATGAGCTGTGCCGCCGACATCGGCTGCCGCGAGTGCGGCGGTGAGCTGCAGCAGCGAATCGGGCTGAGCCACATTGACGTCGAGCAGGTCTTCGATGCGTTTGAGCCGCAGGCTCACGGTGTTCGGGTGCACGAACAACGCTTCGGCGGTTCGGGCGGTGCTGAGCTCATGGGACAGATAGGTGCGCAGGGTGTGCAGCAGCCGGGTGCCGCGTCTGCGGTCGTAGTCGAGGATCGGGGAGAGCGTACGATCCGCGAATCGCAGCAGCTCGGACGGGTCTTCCAGCTGCAGAAGAAGGCCATGCACCCCCAGATCGCCCAGTTCCACCGTTCGGTCGCGGCCGCCGCGTAGCCGGGTGAGCGTCAGCATGCCTCGCGCGGTGCGGAACGCGGCGGGGTAACCGGCCAGGTCGGTACACGGCCGGGAGACGGCCACGGTCACCGTGACCGGCGCCGTGCGCGCGACGGCCCCGCGGATGGCGTCGGCGGCCGCCACCGTCTCGGGCGCGACCGTTCCCGGCGCGACCTCCGCGGGTGTCGGCGCCGAGCCCTGGGCGGAACCGTCGACGGCCGGCCCGTCCAGGGGCCACAGCACGACGACGTCATCGCCGTGGCGGGCGGCCAGGGGGCGAGGGCTCTGCCCGGATGCCACCGCGTGGACGGCCGACAGCACCTGACGCTGTGCGTCGACCCGCCGGTTCGGGTCGGGTTCGGGAGCGCTGTCGGCCCGGACGACGAGCACGGCGTGCGGGCGGTGCAGATCGTGGCCGAGTCGGCCGGCCCGGGCGACAATGGTGGCCAGGGCGGCGGGCGACTGGGCGAGCAGGTCGGTCAGCAACTCGCCGCGCAGCCGCCACTCCACCTCGACAGCCGTGCGCCCCCGGAGCATTTCGAGGGCGGCGACCACGGCCGCGTGCTCAATGGCCCGGCGGCCGAGCGGCCCCAACTCCGCCGACTCTCCGGGGATCCACATCCGTGCGACGACATCCTTGTCGAGCACCACCGGGGACGTCACCCACGGCCTCCCGGCAGCGCCCGCGCGCACCTCGACGGTCCCGGCGGCCGGGTCGTGGGCGATCGACTGGCGCAGTGTCGCGATGTGCTCGATCCCGTCGAACCGATCGCGGGGCACGGCACCGTCGGGACCAGCGGCGGCCAGCGCGCCCCCGTACGGGTCCTCGAAGAGCACCGGGCGGCCGAGCAGCGCGGCCAGGGCCCGAGCGACCCCGTCGACACCCTCGCCGCGCAGGGCCACCTCGGTCAGCTGGCGGTGAATGTCTCCCGTCCGCTGCAGCAGCGCGTGCTGCTCGCGCAGCGAGTCGTTGAGCTGCCGCAGTTCACCGATGGTGCGCCGCTCCCTCTCCCGGAGCCGGGCTGTCTCGATCGCGATGGCGGCCTGATTCGCCAGGGTGGTGAGCAGTTCCTGCTCGTCTTCGGAGAAGCGGTGCACCTCGGCCCGGTAGCAGGTGAGCGTGCCGAGACAGGAGCCGGTGGTCGTCAACGGTACGGCGATGATCGAGCGGTAGCCCTGTTCATCGGCGACGCCGCCCCACGCGTAGTCGGTCTCGGCGGAGATGTCGCTCAGTGCGACCGCCCGGCCCGTCCGGAACGCCCGGCTGGAAGGTGCCTCTCCGGGGTGTCCCGACCCGATGCGTACGGGGTGCTGGGCGTTCACCCCCGCGATATAGGTGGGCGAGAGGCCGCACGCTCCTTGGATGGCGAGGACTTCGCGCCGGGAGTCCGGCAGCAGCACGGCGCAGAAGTCGTACCCCATCAGGCGGCAGGCCGTTTTGGCCACCAGGTCGAGCAGGGAGCGCACACTCCCGGCACTGGTCACCGCCTCGGCGAGTGCCGCGATACCACCGAGCCAGGTCCTGAGTTCGGCATGGCGATCAGCGGCGCTCTTTCCCACCCGGTGACTGTGGCACCTCACAGGTGAACCCTCAATACCTGGGGGTTGTGACATGTGCGGGGGAGTGGCGCCGAGCGCCGCACGCATGATCCGCGACGGTGAGCGGGTTACGGCCGACCGCGCTCAGCGGTCTCGTACCCGGTCAGGGCACGTAGCCGTAGCTCGTCGAAGTCAGGGCTCTGCTCTTCACGCCCGGTGAGCAACGTGGCCACGATCGCGGACAGGAATGCCAGCGGAATCGACACGATGCCGGGATTCGACAGTGGGAAATACGGCGTCACGTGGTGCAGAAACAGTCCGCTGGGGCCGAGCACGGTCGGGCTGACGGCGACGAGCACCACGCTGGACACCAACCCCACCAAGGTGCCGGTGACGGCGCCCGCGGTGTTGAAGCGCCTCCAGTACAGGGACAGGACGAGGACCGGGAGATTGGCGCTCGCCGCCAGCGCGAACACCACGCCCACCAGGAACGCGAGGTTGACCTTCTGCAACCCGATCGCCAACGCGACGGCGACCACGCCGAGCACGATGGCCGTCCTGCGGGCGACGGCGACCTCGCGCCGTTCGTCCGACGCTCCATGGCGCAGCACACCGGCGTAGAAGTCATGTGCGAACGACGCCGAAGCCGTGAGGGTGAGCCCGGCGACCACGGCCAGGATCGTCGCAAACGCGACCGCCGCGATTACCGCCATCAGCAGCGCACCGCCCATGCTGTGCTGCCCGCCGCCGAGGAACCGCGCCAGCAAGGGGGTGGCCATGTTGCTGTCCGCCTTCTTGATCGCGGCCGGGCCCACCAGCGCCGCGGCGCCCAGCCCGAGGACGATCAGCCCCAGGTAGAAGACGCCGACGATGCCGATCGTCCAGTTGGAGCTCGCGCGCGCGGACCTGGCGTCGCGGACCGTGAAGAAACGCATCAGCACATGCGGGAGGCCCGCTGTGCCGAGCACCAGGGCCAGGCTCAGCGACACGAGGTCGAGCTTGTTGGTGAAGTAGGAGCCGGAGCTCAGATACCGGTCCGCATCGCCGGACGCCTGGGCAGCGCTCTCCAGCAGCCGGCCGACCGAGAAGTCGAAGCGGGCCAGGACCAGCAGGGTCAGCAGGGCGGTGGCGACCAACAGCAGCACCGCCTTGATGATCTGGACCCAGGTGGTGCCGATCATGCCGCCGACGGTGACATAGAGAATCATCAAGACGCCGACCGAGCCGATGGCGATGCCACCCGCCACGGTGCCGTGCAGGCCGAGCAGCAGGCCGATCAGACCACCGGCGCCGACCATCTGCGAGGTCAGATAGAAGAGGTTGATGACCATGGTGGACACGGCGGAGACGGCGCGCACCGGACGCGGGCGCAACCGGAACGCCAGGGTGTCGGCCATCGTGTAGGTGCCGGTGTTGCGCAGCAACTCGGCGATCAGCACCAGCACCACCAGGAACGCCACCAGGAAGCCGACCAGATATACGGCCCCGTCGAATCCGTAGAGCGCGATCAGGCCGGTCACTCCGAGCAACGTCGCCCCGGACAGATAGTCGCCGGCCACGGCGATGCCGTTCTGCCAGCCGCGGATCCGCCGGCCGGCGGCGTAGAAGTCGGAAGCGGACCGGGTGCGCCGACCCGCCACATAGCTGATGGCGACGGTCGCGACGACAAACGCCGCGAACAGGGCGATGGACAGGGCGCGGTGGCTCACAGCACACCCTCCGGCGACCGTCCGGCCATCGCCTCACGCACCCGTCGCGCCTGCGGATCCAGCCTGCGCTCGGCGTACCAGCGGTAGGCGACCGCGACGAGGAAGGTCAGGGCGAAGTTTCCCAGCACCAGCAGATAGCCCACGTTGAGCCGGCCGAACACGGCGGCGGCCATCGCATGTGGCCGGTAGGCCACCACCGCCATGGTGGTGAGATAGCCGCCGACGAACACGACGACGGCCGGCCAGACGAAACGGCGGTGTCGCCGCTCCAGCTCGGTGAGCTGTGACTCCGCGGAATCGATCGCCTTCGGGGGGCTCGACATGACGCTCTCCTGACACGAGGTGGTGCAATGACGCAGGAGCGGGCCGACGGCCTCGGGCTCCTGGGCACCTCAGGGTGAGCGACGTGTCGTCCGTACGCCATGTCGTATCACCCAGTGTGAGCGACGAAGACTGTGGCTTCTCACAGGGGATCTTGGGCCGGGCCGACGGACACTGACATGCGTGACCACATCCGGTAGCCGCGTCGTTCCGTCACATGCGTGCGGTGGCGGGCTGCTCTTCTTGCCGTGGTGCCTTCTCATCCGGGTCGACACACTTCGCCAGGCACCGGGTGCGGGAGAGGGCGAAGACGCCGTAGCAGAGCAGGGCGACGCCGAACAACGTGGGCAGGAGCCACAGCCCCAGCCGCGGCGACTCCGCGAAGAGCGTGATACCGAGGCAGAAGCTGACCATGGCGTCCCCGAGTGTGAGGGCCGGCTGGGACGCGATCAGTGGGCCTCCTTGCATGGCGTACCCCAGCAGGAGGATGGAGAGCGATCCGACGGCTGCGAAACCGTAGGTCTGCCAGGCGAGGAAGAATTTCGCCACTCCCTCTTCGCTGAGAATGCCCATGGCGGACTTGACCAATGCCGCGGTGAGCGCGTTGCCGATGGCGGCCGCGGTCGCCAGACAAGCCGCCCGCGCCAGACCATGCGGGCGCCGCAGCCCGGCCAGAACGAGTACGGTCCCGGCCCCGCCGACACCGACGAGCGTCGGCACCCACCAGATTCCCGGCACCTGGGTGCGGCCTCCGGAGGGGAAGACGGAGAACAGAGTGATGGCCAGGCCCACAAAGATGCACACCACGCAGGACCACGCCTTGCGCGACACCCGCACCCGGAAGACGGCGCTGCCGACCAGGAGAGCAAGCGGAAGCTCGAGGACGAAGACGGGCTGGACCGCCGCCAGAGTCCCCGCGTTCAAGGCCAGAGCCTGGAAGAGCGCGGCGAAGACGACCCCCAGAATGCCCCCGAGCCAGACCGGGCTGCGCAGCAGCTGCCGGATGAGACCGAGCCGCGCCGGGGAGCTGGGCACCCGCAACGCCGCACTTCGCTGCAGCACGGTTCCCACCGCGTTGCTGCCGGCAGCCAGCACGGCAAACATGACCGCCACAATCATCCGGCTCGGACCACTTCTTCCAGGTTCTGCGTTGCCCGCCGATGGGCCTTGGGTGTTTTCCACCATGCCCCTCCTCGGCAGGAGTTTCCAACGCTGGGTGCGGGACGCGCGTGCTCGTCGTACGGTTCTGATTGCGCGCGGGACGGCCCTGGTGTGTACGTTGAGGCAGTGGAGGCGCAGCGCCGCTCCGGGGCCGGTCAAGGAGAACGGCATGGCTGTACACGGTGATATCCGCGCTGGAGTCGTTGACGTTCACGCGCACTGGCTGCCGCGCGAACTGCTCGCCCTCCCGCCCGGGAATCCGCTCGGCGGCATGAACGACCGAGGTGGCGCACTGTTCCTCGGCGACATTCCCCTGTCATTTCCGACCGCGGCGATGACCGACATCGACACGATCGTCGCCGACACGCGCGAAGCGGGGCTCGGCGTGCGCGTCATCTCGGCACCGCCCTTCGCCTTCCCCGTCCACGCGCCGGCCGAGGCGGATGACTACGTGGCCGCCTACAACCAGCAACTCGCCGACGCCGTGTCCAACACCGACGGAACGCTGGTCGGGCTCGGTCTGGTGCGGCTGGATGACGTGGCCGCGGCCCGGCGGGAGCTGACGCGGCTCGCCGGGGCGGAAGGCGTCGCCGGCATCGCCGTCCCGCCCGTGGCAGGTGGCCGGTCCTATGACGGGGGCGTCCTGCGGGAGGTGCTCGGCGTGGCCGCCGAGCTCGGCCTGTCCGTGCTGATGCACCCCATGCAACTGCCGCGCCCGGAATGGGACCACCACTACCTGGTCAACCTGATCGGCAATCCGGTGGAGACCACGACCGCCGTGGCCTCGGTCCTCCTGGGCGGCGTCCTGGAGGACCTGCCCGATCCGCGGATCTGCTTCGTGCACGGCGGAGGCTGCGCACCGTCCCTGATCGGGCGGTGGGGCCATGGGTGGCGGTCCCGCGACGACGTTCACCGGGGCAGTACCCGGCCGCCCGCGGAGTCCTTCAGGCTGCTGTACTTCGACACGATCACCCACGATCCTCAGGCGCTGAGACTGCTGCGCGCCCACGCCTCACCCGACCGGATCCTCTGCGGCAGCGACTACCCCTTCGACATGGCGCAGCCCGACCCGGTCGGCTTTCTGCTGGACAACGGAATGGACGCCGCGGCTCTCGAGGCGAACGGCCGCGGGTTCCTGGGGATGCGGACCGCGAATGGGCCGCGGGAAAGCACATAGCCGCACACCAAGCCCGAGGCCGGCGTCAGGAAGCGTGAGGAAGGCAGCCGATGCAGTCGAGGAAGGCGTTCAAGGCCTTGGTCGTCGGCGGGTCTGTCGGCGGCCTCGCAGCCGCCCACGAGATGCGGGCCGCGGGCGCCGAAGTCGCTGTGTACGAGCGTTCCGCGGGCAAGATGGAGGCCCGCGGCGCCGGGGTCGTCATGCAGCCCGAGGTGGAGGCACTTCTGGTCCGCCTGGGCATGTCCGCACGATCGGTGAGCGTGGAGCTGCGTGAGCGCCAGCAGCTCCATCGGGGTGGCAGGGCCACCCGGTACGAGGCGCCTCAGCTGATGACCGCGTGGGACACCCTCTACCGGGCGCTGCGTGAACCCCTTTCCCGGGTTTGCTACCGGCTGGACAGTGCGCTGAGGCGGGTACGAGTCGACGGTTCCGAGGTCACCGGCGAATTCGCGGATGGGTATACGGCTCAGGGCAACTTCCTGGTGGGCGCCGACGGGATCGGCTCGGCGACGCGTGGGCTGCTCGACCCGGGGCGCCGCCCCGCGTACGCCGGCTATGTGGCGTGGCGAGGTTTGGAGCCGGAGTCGGCCCTGCCCGCCGATCTGCTGGAGCTGCTGGCGGGCCGGTTCACGTTTTTCGGCGCGGACGGTCTGCAGATGCTCTGCTACCTCGTCCCGGGTCCCGACGGCGAGCTGACGGAGGGCTCCCAGCGCGTCAACTGGGTGTGGTACATGAATGTGGCCGAGCGCGATCTGCCGAGGCTGCTGGCGGGCCGGTCCGGAAAGACGTTCACGACCTTCGTACCGCCCGGGGAGACGCTGCCGGAGACCGTCGCACAGCTCGCCACCACGGCGGACACCTCGCTTCCGGAGCGGTTCGCCGAGCTCGTACGGCGCTCCGAGGTCTTCATGCAGCCCGTCTTCGACCTGTCGCCGCACCGGATGATCGCCGACCATGTGGCGTTGATCGGCGACGCCGCTGGAACAGTCCGTCCCCATACCGCCTCGGGGACCTCGAAGGCGTTCGCCGACGCGGCCGGGCTCGCGGCGGCCCTGCGCGGATGGACACCTGGCCAGGACCTTCCAGCCGGACGGCTTGCGGACTGGGAACGGGAACGACTCTCCCACCTGGTCGCTCTGTCGCGTGCCGGGATCGATTTGGCCAACCGGTCAGCACTGGGGACGGCGAACGGCCGCCGCTTCTTCGTCAGCGCGCGGCGCGCATGATGGCCCGCCGGATGGGTTCGTAGCCGGTGCACCGGCAGATGTTGGATTCGACCAGACCGTGTACGCGCTCCGGGTCGTCGCCGATCGTGGGGTCGGCTTCCAGGGCGCCTGCCGCCACCATGAGAAATCCGGGTGTGCAGAAGCCGCACTGCAGGGCGTGTTCGGCGGAGAAGGCCCGCTGGAGGGGATGGGGCTCGCCATCGGGTCCGGCCAGACCTTCCACGGTGCGTACCGAGCTGCCGTCGCACTGGACGGCCAGCATGAGGCAGGACCGGACGGCCTCGCCGTCCACCAGCACCGTGCAGGCCCCACAGACGCCGTGCTCGCAGCCGAGGTGAGTGCCCGTCAGCCGGCAGTCATCGCGCAGTACGTCGGCCAGAATGCGCCGCGGCTCCACATCGAGCGGGTAAGCCCGGCCGTTGACCGTGAGTGTGATCTTCACTGGGGCACTCCTTCCGCCGCTTGGCGCAGGGTCCGGCCGACCAGCACCGCGATGGCATGTCGTCGGTACTCGAGGTCGGCGTACGGCTCGGCCAGGGGCGCGGCGTCCTGCTCCGCGGCGATACGGCCCGCGCGGAGGAACGGGTGGCCGTCGGGCAACCGGTGGCCCGTACCGAGGGAACCGACATCGGCGCCGGTCAGCGCCTGCTCGGCGGCGCGCGCCCGCACCGGCCGGTCGGCGCAGTTGACCAGCCCGATCCGGGCCTCGTCGATCACCCCGTCGCGTACGGTCAGCGCGGCGGCCACGGCCACCTGGGCGAAGCAGAAGTGGGTCCGCCGGTGTTCGATGAAGCCCACGCCGGTGTCGGCGCCGAGCAGCGGGAACCGTACGGAGGTGATGAACTCGCCGGGCCGGTGCGCGGTCAGGAGCGGGCCGTGGAACCAGTCGGACGCAGGGACCTGGCGCGTGCCGTCGGGACCGTGGAGCAGGATGTCGGCGTCGAGGGCGGTGGCGATGGCACACCACTCCGAGGCCGGGTGCGCCCAGGCCAGGCTGCCCACCATCGTGCCGCGGGCGCGGATCGGCGGATGGGCGATATTGACGACGGCGCGCGAGAACAGGGTGCCCAGCGGCCCGGGCACGGCCTGCGGGGACTCGAAGGCGCCATGCCGGATCAGCGCGCCCACCTCGACCGTGCCGTCGTTCACGCTGAGCCGGTCCAGTTCGGTGACCCGGTTGATGTCGACCACCAGGTCGGGCTGGATGCGCTGCAGATGCATCTCCAGAATCAGGCTCTGCCCGCCCGCCAGCACCTTGATGTCGCGCGCGGTGTCGGCGAGGGCGTTCAGTGTCTCCGGCACGGTCCGGGGCACCGCGTAGTCGAAACCGGCGGGCTTCATGCGGACTCCCGGAGCTCGGGGGCGCGGGCCGCCCGCCAGACCACGTCCGGGGTGAGCGGCATCTGCAGCAGATCGGCGTCGGCGAGCCGCAGCGCGTCGGCCACGGCGTTGACGATCGCCGCCGGCGTGCCGATGCATCCTGACTCTCCCGCTCCCTTGGCGCCCAGCGGTGTGCTGGGGCTGGGCGTGCAGGTGTCCTTGACCGTGATCGGGGGGATCTCGGTGACCGTGGGGATCAGATAGTCCAGCAGTCCGTTGGCGAGCTGTGGGACCCCGTTCCCGTCGAAGGGGACGCCTTCGTAGAGGGCCTGCCCGATGCCCTGCACGGCCGACCCGAACGCCTGCCCGGCCACCACCCCGGGATTGAGGACGACGCCACAGTCGTCCACGGTGACCACGCGCAACACCTGAACCACGCCCAGCTCGGGATCGACCTCGACGACCGCGGCATGGGCACCGAAGGGGAAACCCATGCCCGACTCGAATCGGTCGTCCACCCGCAGTGGCCCGGTGTCCTTCACCAGCTCGGCCAGGCCCATGGCCGACCCGCCGGACGCGGGCGACACCGCCCCGTCGGACCACGCCACCTCCGCCACCGGCACCCCCCACAGCCCGGCGGCGCGGTCGCGGGCCTCATCGATGAGCAGCCCGCAAGCGTGCTGCAGGGCCGCTCCGGCCACCTGTGCCGACCGGCTGGCGAAGGAGCCGAGACCTTGGGGCAGCTCGTCGGTGTCGCCTTCGACGAGCCGCACCCTCGCCTCGTCGACGCCGAGGGTCTTGGCGACCAGCGCCGGAAAGGTCGTCTCGTGGCCCTGTCCACTGGGAGCCGCGCCGCACCGGGCGATGACGGTGCCGTCCTCGTGTGCCTCGACGGCGGCGAACTCGTGCAACCCGCCCGGCTCTCCGCCGGACCGCTCGACGTAGCAGGACAGGCCGATGCCCAGCGGCAGCGCGCCCGAGTCGCCGCGCCGCCGGGCCTGCTCCGCCCGCCAGTCCGGGTAGCCCAGCGTCTCCAGCGCCAGGTCGAGTGCGGCCGCGTAGTCGCCGCTGTCGTACTCCCGACCGGTGGGGGTCCGGTACGGGAAGCTGTCGGGCGGGATGAAGTTGCGCCGCCGCAGTTCCACCGGGTCGATACGCAGCCGACGGGCCAGGGTGTCCATCGACCGCTCCAGCGCGATCGTCGCCTCCGGCCGGCCCGCGCCACGATACGGATAGGTCACCATCGTGTTGGTGAGTACCGAGCGCACGGTGGCATGCACGCGGGGCGTACGGTACGGGCCGGGCGCCATCCAGGCGGTCTGCATGGGCAGGCCCACCCCGAGGTGGGGGTAGGCGCCCACGTCGGCGTCGATGGTGAGCTCGTACGCGAGCAGGTGTCCGTCGGCATCGGCGGCGAGCCTGACCCGCTGGTCCTGGCCCCGTCCCCGGGTGGCGGTCAGCATGGACTCCAGCCGGTCCTCGATCCAGCGCACCGGGCGCCGCAACGTCAACGCGAGGAAGACCACCGCCACGAATTCGGGGAACGCCGCGCTCTTGGAACCGAACGCACCCCCCGTGTCCGGCACCACGACGCGGATCCGCTCGACGGGCCAGTCCAGCAGGGCGGCCAGTTCACGGCGCAGCCGATGGGGCATCTGGTGTCCGCACCACACCGTCAGCCGGTCCCCCTCGGGCACGGCGAGGATGGTCCGGCACTCCATCGGCGTGGGCATCAGCAACTGCTGGCGGTACCGGGCCGCCACCACCGCCGCCGCGCCCTGCCACACGGACTCCTCGATCGGCTCCCCGGCCACTCCCTGGAACGCCACATTGCTCAGACCCTCGAACAGGCGCACCGAGTCGTCCGCGGCGGCGGCCGGCGTCACCACGGCGGGCAGGGCGTCGATCTCGAAGGTGACCTCGGCCGCCCCGTCCTCGGCGCGGTACCGGTCCTCTCCGACGACCACCGCGACGGCCTCGCCGGGATACCGCACCCGGTCCTTGACCAGCACCGGCCACTCCCGGCCGGCCACCGCCTCCTCCGTCGACAGCCTGGCGAGCAGGGTGTGCGGCACCGGGGGCAGATCCTGCAGGTCGGCCGCCGCCTGCCGGCAGGCCGGCAACTCCGAAAGATCGGCAGCGGACCAGACCCCCGCCACGCCCGCCACCTGACGGGCGGCGGAACAGTCCACCGTACGCAGCACACCGTGGGCCACGTCGCTCCGTACGAACACGGCGTCCAAGCACCCCGGCACCACCATGTCGGCGACGTACCGGCCCCGGCCGGTGAGCAGCCGCTCGTCCTCACGCCTTGTCCAGTGACCCATGGAGACCTCCGGAGACCGGCTCGTCGCTTCAGGCTAAGGCTGCGGCTTCCGTTCGTCGTGTCGACCTTGGACGGCGGTGTGCGGGCGGTCTCAGAGGCGGCAGCTGATCTCCATGCCGTCCTCGACGGAGAAGGTCACGTTCTGGTAGCCGTGCGCGGGGTCGCGTACGTAGTCGAGATACGGCCGCAGCGGCCCCTCGCCCTCGCCCTGGTCGATGTCGTCGGCCACGACGAGGGTGCCGGGCCGCAGACGTGGTTCGAGTAGTCGCAGCACGGGCAGGCACAGGTCCTTCCAGCCGTCGAGCAGGACGAGGTCCACGGGGCCTTCGAGAGCGGCCAGGGTCTCCCGGGCGTCGCCCTCGAGCACGGTGATCAGGTCGTCCAGCCCGGTCTCGGCGAAGGTCCGGCGGGCCGTGGCGATCTTGTCCTTGCTCATTTCCGTGGTGATGACGCGCCCGGTGCCGTTGTCCCGTACGGCGGCGGCCAGATGGAGCGTGGAGATGCCGAAGGACATGCCGAACTCCACGACCGTGGCCGGGCGGACGGCACGGACCAGGTTGTAGAGCAGCTTCCCGCCCTCGGCGGATATCGGCATGTAGATCCCGGCCGCGGCGTCGGCGAGTTCCTGCGGGGGCCTCGACAGCGCCAGCTCCGCCCCGAGGCGCGCGGCGGTGGCCTCGTCCTGCTCGGCCAGCTCGAACATCCGGCTGATGGCGGCCTCGACGCGAGGCTCGGCAAGGGTGTGAGTGAATGTCATGGACGCTAGAGTAGACGCAACGGTGAGTCTTGTCTAGAAAGGGTGGCGCGGCAACAGCACTGGATATGCTGATCGCGGGAGGCGAGATGGCACGCGCGACACACACCGCTGAGGCGAGCGACACCGGCCGACCGGCGCCGCGTCACCACGGCAATCGGCACGGACGCAGTGAGCAGGCCCGGCAGGCGGTGCTGAACGCGGCCGACGACCTGCTCGTGGAGAAGGGCTTCGCGGGCGTCACGATGGAGGGCATCGCCACGCGGGCAGGTGTCGCCAAGCAGACCATCTACCGCTGGTGGAGCACCAAGACCGACGTCCTCATGGACGCCTTCCTCCAGGACGTGGCCGAAGACCTCACCGTGCACGACTCCGGTGACATCGCCCTCGACCTGCGCGGCTATCTGCACCGACTGGCCTGGTTCCTCAGCGAGTCCGACCCCGGCGCCGTCTTCAAGGCCCTGATCGCGCAGGCGCAGCACGATCAGGCATTCGCCCAGGACTTCCGGTCCAGATACCTCGACGAGCAGCGCCGCCGTGACCGTCTCCCGCTGGAACGCGCTCTGGAGCGGGGGGAGTTGCCGTCCGATCTGGATCTGGCGGCCGAGACCGACCAGCTCATGGGCCCCGTCTACTACCGGGTGCTGGTGACCGGCGAGCCGGTCGGCGAGGAGTTCACCGACCGGCTCGTCGACGCCTTCCTCCGCCGCCACGGGCTGGCGGCGGAGAGCTGATCCCTCGACCTTGGCACCTCCGCCAGAACAGGTGGTGCGTCACGCCGCTCGGGCTGGGCACGACCTCGAGGTGGAATCGGTCGAGCAGTTCATCGGGTGACTCCCAGAGCCGTATCCCGGATCCGAGCCGCACGGGCGAGACCACCACATGCATGGTGTCGACCAGGTCGGCGTCAAGGAATTGCCGGACGGTGGTAACCCCGCCGCCGAGCCGGACGTCCTTGCCCTGCGCCGCCTCCCGCGCCTGCTCGAGGACGGTGGCCGGGCCGCCGTCGACGAAGTGGAAGGTGGTGTCGGACAGCGTGAACGAAGGACGCTTGTGGTGGGTCATGACGAACACCGGGGTGCGGAACGGGGGCTCCTCACCCCACCAGCCGCGCCACTCGTGGTCGTGCCACGGCCCACGCTGGGGCCCGAACTTGTTGCGGCCCATGATCTCGGCGCCGATATTGCGTGCGTAATCCCGTGTGAAGTAGTCGTCGAGGCCCCGGCTCCCACCGGGGTCGGTGCGCATGGGCCAGCTCGCCGTGGCACCGGCCCAGGCGAACAGCCTCCCGGGGTCGATGTGGCCGAACGGATTCTCGAGGCTCTGGTCCTCACCGGCGCCGATTCCATCACTCGAGACATTGAAGTTCTGGACTCTCAGCAACTGAGCCACGTGTTCCTCCTGTGGTGTCGATAACGGTGGTGAGACTCCCCGGGTCGGGAAAACTCATCGCTGCGTCCGCGACCGGCCGGAAATCGGGCTACCACTAGCATCGAGTCATGTTCGAGTACCACGGGTGGATCACGGTGAGAGCGAGCGCCACCGTCGACGACGGGGAGGAAGAGGGCGGGCTGACCGACATCGTCGACGGCCTTCGACGGCGCATCGAGCAAGCTGTCGATCCGTACCTGCTCGATCTGAGGTGGATGAACGGGGAGCCGTTCGTCCACCTGGGCGGAAACGCCAATCACCGGTCCGGTGCGGAGGATGTCATGGAGCTGTTCGCGCACGTGGGCGCGGTGGCGCCAGGGTCTTATGGGCTTCTCCATATCCGCGACGACGAAGCGCGCGGGCAGGAGAACGACATGCGGGTGCTCAGGCTTGTCCGCGGCGTGGTTTCCGAGCACACCGAGCCACTGCTCTCACCGTGCATCCCCACGCTCGAAGATCCGTTCATCGCATAGAGCAATTCTGGGAGCCGTCGTGAGAGCCGTCGTCACGAGCGCCCGGACCAGCCGTTCTCGCCCCCGTCCTGTCGGTGGACAGGCAGTCAGGCCCCCGGTGTGGTGCGCACCATGAAGACGTCGATCGGGTCCTCGGCCTCCACGACGAAACCGTGGCGCTCATAGAGCCGACGGGCGGCACTGCCCTGCAAGACGTTCAAACCCACGCTCACACCCTGTGCGTCGGTCCGCTCCAGCACCGTACGCAGGACAGCGGAGCCGAGCCCTCGGCCCTGCCGGTGCGGAGCAAGGTAGAAGTGCTCCAGCCACTGCCTTCCTTCGGTGGTCCGGCTGCCTTCGGCGGGCCGGACCGTGACGCACCCCGCAAGTTCACCGTCGACCAGGATGATCGACGTGTGCTGCGCGGAGAAGGAATCCCGCAGCCGCTGTCGCACCCGGTGCTCGTCGTAGCGTCCGAGGCGTTCCAAATCCGGGCGCATGACCGTGGCCCGCAACTCCGCGATGGCCTCGATGTCCGCCGCCACCCCGGAACGCAGCACCCAGCCCGTGGTGTGCGTCGAAGTGATCCGCGCGGGCGCCGCTATGCCCGATCGCGTTCCGTTCCCCGCCATCCCCGCATCCATGAGGGAAGTGTCTCAGGCCACCTGCCCTGAACAGGCACATCATGACTCCGCCGGGTCCGGCACCGGTGAGAACGTCGCACCGGCCGACAGCAGCCTCTCCGCCAGCGCGCGACAGCGCTTCCCGAGCTCCGGAGGGTCGAGTACGTCGAATTCGTGCCCCAGCAGGAGCACATGCATCAGCACGAAGTCGAGGCTGGCGGCGCCACTGAGCACTTCGCAGCGCCCGCTCCCGCGCGACCGTACGACGGCCGCCGACGCCGGAATCTGCGCGCGCACCGTATCGGCCGACGCGTGGACGAGGAAGCGGGCCTGATGCGGGTAGACCCGACTCGATACGCCCTCCTGCACATACGTCGCCGCGTCGGGCGCCGCGCGCGGGCGGAAGCGCCAGGTCCGTGCGGATAGGGTGGTCATCCGGTCGACGCGGAAACTGCGCCAGTCGTCGCGTTCGAGGTCGTACGCGAGGAGGTACCAGCGCCGGTCGGAGGCGACCAGGCGGTAGGGCTCGACCCGCCGCCGGCGTACCTCGCCCCCGGACGGATAGTCGAAGTCGGCCTCGACCTCGTCGCGGCAGGCTCTGGCCAGCGTCATGAGCACGACGGGGTCGACCGGCGCCGTGCCTCCGCCGAAGGACTCCACCGAGCCGGAGAGTGCGCGCACCTCGTGCCGCAGCCGGGTGGGCAGCACCCGGTCGAGCTTGGTCAGCGCCCGGAGTGCGGCATCCCCGGCGCCGACGACCGCGCCACCCGCGCCGGCGAGCAGCGAGACCGCGGTGGCGATCGCCTCCTCGTCGTCGAACAGCAGCGGTGGCAGGTCCTGCCCCGGGCCGAGTTGGTAGCCGCCGCCGACACCCTGGGTGGCCTGCACCGGATAGCCGAGCGCGCGCAGTCGCTCGACGTCGCGCCGCACCGTGCGCGGTGTGACCCCGAGCCGTTCGGCGAGCTCCGGTCCCGTCCAGACCCGGCGCCGCTGCAACAGCCCGAGCAGGGTGAGCACCCGCTCCGTCGTACCGCGTTCGTCTCGGCTTGCCACGTCCATGTGGCCCACCCTGCCAGATAGCGGACCGATTCCGTCCGCTAGGGGTGCCAGGGTTGCTCCATGGACGCAGACGCACTCGACTCCGATCTGGTGCGGCACATCCACCGTGAGCTGATCCACCACCTGTCCGAGATCTGCCTGCCGCGCGACCTCTACCCGCACACAAAAGCCGCTACGAACGGAGCAACCCGATGAGCCGCCACCTTCAGATCACCTTCGACGCCCACGACCCGCGGGCGCTGTCGGGCTTCTGGCGCGACGTACTGGGCTACGTCCACCCCGGCCCGCCCGGAGTCGACCTGCCCGAGGACGCCGACCCGCTGGCCGCGTGGGACGACTTCCTCGCACGGGTCGGCGTACCGGAGGAGGAGCGCAACACACGATCGGCCGTCGAGGACCCGGACGGACACGGCCCGCGGCTGTTCTTCCAGCAGGTGCCGGAGGGCAAGACCGCCAAGAACCGCGTGCATCTCGATGTCCGCGCGGCTCCCGGCCTGCAGGGGGAAGAGCGGATGGCGGCGCTGGAGGCCGAGTGCGACCGGCTCGTCGCGCTGGGAGCGACACGGGTGCGTCGCCACGAGCCCGCGCCTCCGATGAGCGCCGGCTTCATCGTGATGACCGACCCTGAGGGCAACGAGTTCTGCCTGGACTGACGCGCGAGGGGGACTGCCGGCTCACCCGAGCGGCGGGGAGGCAGGCTCGACCTCGAGGTACCGGCGGCCGCGTGGCCCCCGGTACTCCAGGGCCTCCCAGCCCAGCCGGCCCAGCACGGCCACGCAGCCACTCAACTCGTCCTGAGCCGCATAGGCGGCACCGCTTCCTGGCGGACCCAGCCACTCGACCCGCACGATGCCCGCCTGCTCCGTCGCACTGACGCAATATCCGGTAGCGACGCGGCGCCCCTGCGGGTCGGTGGCAGACGGTGAAATGCCGGCGGCCTCCAGAGCGAGGGCCACGGCGCGCATCGGCCGGCGCCGTTCCCATTCAGCGGGCACACGATCGGAGGTGTTCATCAGCCGCCGGATCTGCAGCAACCCCTCATACGCCGCCTGCACCGCGGCTTCCCGTCCCCGGCCGCTCCCCGCGGGCAGCGGCCCAGAGCCGGTAGCCACCTCGAACCCGGCAGACGCCCGGCCGACGTCGTCCTCACCCGCCATCCGCTGCCCCCTTCGGACTCCGACGTGCTCGCACACTCACACCGGGCCCGTCAAGGGGCAGGAGCTGGGGGCGTTTTGCGGTCCGGCCGTCGCCGGAGGATTGACCGCGCAGACGGCGTCCGAGCCAGGGACCGAGGAACCCGGCCGCCCAGCGCAGTTCGGCCGCTGCGGCTTGCCAGCCCCCGGGCACCGTGTGTGGCGGCAGGGGGCGAGTCCACGTGTCGTCGCTTCCGGGGAGATGGATGGCTTCGGCGAGAGCTGCGGCGATCCGCTCGTGGCCCAGGGGACTGGCGTGGAGTCGGTCCGCGCTCCACAGCCGTGGGTCGGTGGCTACGGCATGTCGTCCGGTTTCGGCGACCGTGACCTCGTGGCGGGCGGCCGCAGCGCGGATGTGGGAATTGAGGTCGAACACCCGGGACCTGAGGGGCCGGGCAAGGGGCGCGATCTTTCCCACGTCGGGGAAGGTCAGTGTCACCACCTGGGCCCCGGCGGCGGTGAGCGCGGCGAACATCTCTTCCAGGTGGCCGGCCACTTCTGCGGCGTCGAACCGGGGCCGGAGCAGGTCGTTGACCCCGGCGACGACGGTGGCCAGGTCGGGGCGCAGGGCCAGGGCGGGGCCCAGCTGTTCGGCGTGGACCTGGCCGGCGACACGTCCCCGTACGGCCAGATTGGCGTAGTGGAGCCCGGGGTTGACGGCTGTGAGGTGCTCGGCGAACCGGTCGGCGAAGCCGCGTAGGCCGACGGTGTCGTCCCCGTCGCCCAGCCCTTCGGTCTGGCTGTCGCCCAGGGCGACGTAGCGCAGGTATTCACCGCTTGGCATCAGTCGTCTGCCTTTCCCGCAGTACAGCTGTGATCCGTAGGCACCAGTCCCGGTGGCCCTGCTCAAAGGTCAGGCCGCGCAGACACGTCAGGTACGGTCCGATTCGCGCACCTCGGCGTAGGAACTCCTCTTCATCCGTGTCGCCGCGCAGCTGTCGCAGCAGATTGCCGAGAAGTTCGATCTTGGCCTCGGCCGCGGCTGCCCGCTCTTCGAGCTGCTCGATCACTGACGCGGTGCCGATCCGGTCCGCGACCTGGACCTTGACCAGCAGGTCGTCGCGGATGAACGAGGGCTTCGAGACGGCCGCGGCGAACTGTTCCAGTTCGGCGCGGCCGGCGTCGGTGACATGGAACAGTCGCTTGTTGGGCCGGGTCTCCTGGACCACCTGTCGGCCCGCGACCAGCCCTTCCTTCTCCAGCTTGGTCAGCTCGGCGTACAGCTGCTGGGGCAGGGCGTGCCAGAAGTTCGCGACGCCGACGTCGAACGCCTTCGACAGCTGGTATCCGCTGTATTCGCCGTCCAGCAGCGCCGCCAGGACGGCATGTCGCAAGGCCATCGAAGCAGCTCCTTCCCTCTCCTCGTCCGGGACCACATCATACTCAAGAAAATGATTAGTCATATCCATGAGTAGGGAACGAGGGAAGGTGTCGCACGCTTCTGTGCGCCGACGTGGAGAAGTGTGATCTGGCGGGATTGGGCGGCCTGTTCACGCGCTCACTGGTTTCTGCGCCGGGTCAGTAGCAGCAAGCCGGCCACGGCGCCGAGTGCCACGGTGGCGAGTCCTGAGCCGCCGAGTGTCGCCCGCGGGCCCAGCGCCGCGGTCAGCGGTCCGCCGATCGCGGTGCCGAGCGGTGAGGCGGTGAGCAGTGCCGCGCTGCGGGCTGCGAGCATCGCGGCCAGGTGTTGCGGTGGCGACTTCGCTTGCATGAGTGTCACCGAGAGCGCGACGAACGGCCCGTAGACCGCACCGCCGAGCGCGAAGCACACGACGGTGACGACCGTCGGCACGTGGAACCCGAACGGCAGCAGCGACAGCCCCCAGCCGAGCACGATGCCCACCGTCACAGGCCACAGCGGCAGCCGCCGCAGCGCGCCGGCCGCGAGCCCGCCGAGCAGCGCACCGATGCCGAACAGCATCCAGTAGAGGCCGAGCAGCGTGCCCGGTGCGTGCAGGTCGTTCGTCACATGGAGCGGCAGGGCGACCTCGACCGGGCCGTACAGCAGGTTGAAGAACCAGGTGAGTGTCAGCAGCCCGAGCAGTTCGGGATGGGATCGCAGCAACGCGAGCCCGCCGCGGGCGGCCGCCTGGTCGACGGCGGAGACTTCCCCCGACTCCGGCAGCCGGGTGCGCGTGATGAGCACGGCGAGGAAGAGGTAGGTGAGAGCGTCCAGGCCGAGCACGAGCGCGGAGCTGACGTACGTCACCAGAACACCGGCGATCGCGGGCCCGGCGATCGTGGCAGCGAAGTTGAGCGAGCTGACGAGGGTGTTCGCGGCGAGCCGCTGCTCATCGGGCAGCAGCTCGGCCAGCAGGGTGTACTTGCCCGCGCTGCCCCACGCATGCAGCAGGGAGGAGACCGCGAGCACCACGACGTACAGGGGCGGGGTGAGCAGCCCTGCGAGCCAGGCGAGCGGTACGGCGCCGAGGAACACGGCGCGCACCGTGTTGTCGGCGAGCAGCAGCCGTCTGGCCGGCACCCGGCGCAGGCGGCGGCCGAACACCAGCGCGCCGACCACGCCCGGCAACGTGTAGGCGGCCACCGCGCCGCCGACCCACAGCCCCGTGGCGGCTTGCGGCGCGAGCTCGATGGCGAGCCACGCCACCGCGACGAAGCTCATCCCGTCCCCGAGGTACGAGACCGCGAAGCCGAGGATCAGCCGCCGGAACACCCGGTTGGCGAGCACTGGTCGGTATGCGGAGGGAACGAGGCGTCCGAACATCGAGGGAACTTTGTGAAGGTGCACCTGGGATCGGTCTCGTCTCAGCTGTCCGACGCTGCTGCGGTCGCGGATGTCTCAGCGCCGCTCCTGGATTGGGCGACCCCAGGGTCGTCCGGGCGATGGTGCGTGAGGACTCGCGTGTGAATGGTGATGTCCATGGCGGTTACGCTAACTACGGCCGGGGGAGCGGCGCTTCTCGATTCTTGATCAGTCTGTCGGCGTCCTCTGAAGGCTTCGGCGGGCAGGCCCTGGACATCAGCGCACGCGGCTGGATCACCGACGGCTTACCTGGGCTCATCCACGAGAGCCCAAAAAAAATCGGACGGCGATGTCGAGAACCTGTGACTGGCTCCGTCCCCGTAATGAACGCGACCACAATGGGTCGCACCAGCACCAAGGAGAACCACGATGGCCAAGTACCTGCTGCTGAAGCACTACCGCGGCGCCCCGGCTTCGGTCAACGACGTGCCGATGGACCAGTGGACGCCGGAGGAGATCTCGGCGCATGTGCAGTACATGAACGACTTCGCGGCCCGGCTGGAGAAGACCGGCGAGTTCGTCGGCGGTCAGGCGCTCGCGCCCGAGGGGGCGTGGGTCCGCTACGACGGTGAGGGGCGTCCGCCGGTCACCGACGGACCGTTCGCGGAGACCAAGGACCTCATCGCCGGCTGGATGATCATCGACGTCGACAGCTACGAGCGCGCCGTCGAGCTGGCCGGGGAGCTGTCGGCCGCCCCTGGGGCGGGCGGGAAGCCGATCCACGAGTGGCTCGAGGTGCGCCCGTTCCTGGCCGCGCAGCCCACCATCACGGAGTGCTTTCATCAATGAACGAGGCCCTGCTTCGGAGCCTCACACCGAGCGTGCTCGGGATCCTCGTCCGCCGCGGAGCCGACTTCGCGGCGGCCGAGGATGCCGTGCAGGACGCGCTGGTCGAGGCGGTCCGCGTCTGGCCGGCCGACCTGCCGCGGGACCCGAAGGGCTGGCTGGTCACCGTGGCCTGGCGCCGGTTCCTCGACGCGAGGCGGGCGGACGTCGCCCGCCGCCGGCGTGAGGACCTTGTCGACGAGGAGCCGGAGCCCGGGCCCACGCCCGCCGTGGACGACACGCTCCAGCTGTACTTCCTGTGCGCCCACCCGTCACTGACGCCCTCGTCCGCGGTCGCGCTCACGCTGCGCGCCGTCGGCGGGCTGACCACCCGCCAGATCGCCCAGGCCTACCTGGTGCCCGAGGCGACCATGGCGCAGCGCATCAGCCGGGCCAAGCGCACCGTCTCCGGCGTGCGGTTCGACCAGCCCGGCGATGTCGCCACCGTGCTGCGCGTCCTCTACCTGGTCTTCAACGAGGGCTACTCCGGCGACGTCGACCTCGCCGCCGAAGCCATCCGGCTCACCCGGCAGCTCGCGGCCGCGATCGACCACCCCGAGGTGGCGGGGCTGCTCGCCCTCATGCTGCTCCACCACGCCCGGCGCGCCACCCGGACCGCGCCCGACGGCGGCCTGGTGCCGCTCGCCGAGCAGGACCGCGGCCGGTGGGACACCAAGTCGATCGCCGAGGGCATCGGGATCCTTCAGGCGGCCCTTGCCCGCGACCGGCTGGGCGAGTTCCAGGCCCAGGCCGCCATCGCGGCACTCCACGCCGACGCGCTCACCGCCGAGGAGACCGACTGGGTGCAGATCGTCGAGTGGTACGACGAGCTCGCGGCCCTGACCGACAGCCCGGTCGTCCGGCTCAATCGCGCGGTCGCCGTCGGCGAGGCCGACGGACCCCGCGCCGGCCTGGCGGCGCTCGAGGCGGTGGACGCCTCGCTGCCCCGCCACGCCGCGGTGGCGGCGTACCTCCACGAGCGCGACGGGGACCTGGCGACGGCGGCACGGCTGTACGTCGAGGCGGCCCAGAAGGCACCCAACCTCGCCGAGCGCGATTACCTGACGCGCCAGGCTGCCCGGCTCAACGCCCGCCGGGGCCGCTGACGGCGTCGTTGCCGTCGTTGCCATCGATGCGCGGGCCGATCCGCGCGGTGGTCAGGGTGCGGTGTCCAGCGCGAGTGCGGAGTCGATAGCGGCGTCCAGGAAGGCGAGGGTGTCGCGGCGGCGGGCCAGGGGGTTGCGGTAGTGGCGACGGCCTTGGGCACCGCTCGTACGCAAGGCCAGGCTCTCCTCGACGATGCGGTGCCACCGCGGGTCGAACGTTTTCTGCGCGTACCGGCCTGCGCCGCACTTGGAGGTCATGGCACCGGTGGCGAGCGTGTAATGCAGCCGGCTTACGCCGAGCACCGCCCACACGGGGAACCACCCGCTGAGTCCGATGACAAGGGCCAGGGGGTGGGGCTGTCGCTTCCGCTGCCACCACGGCCGCCAGTAGGAGCGGAGGTTGTCGGCTGTGAAGGCCCGCAAGGCTTCTTGCTCGGCCCACACATCCACCTCGGCCGGCTGCGGCCCGCGCACCGCGATGCCGTGCCAGGCCAGCTCGCAGAATGTCACCGGGTTGATGCCGAACCGTCCAGCCGGCACGAACCGGCTCTCTTGTGCGCAGGGAACATCTGAGCAGCCGTCGGGCCCTGTCGCGAGGTCGCTCCAGGTGAGGACGGAACCGTCGAAGTGCGGCCGGGGAAATCGGGCGACCGTACGGGCGTGCGCCTCCGCAACCGCGTCCACCTCTTGGGACTCCCCGGTGCATCGACGGTCGGTCACCGCGATGAAGTCGATGTCGCTCGCCGTGCTGAGCCGGCCGCGTCCAGTGCCACCGGGATGGAAGTCGCCCAAGGCTACCGAGCCGACCAGGTAGAAGCCGGTGATCAACCCCGGGGCCAGCTCGTCGACGGTGGCCAGGAACATGTCCACTGTGCGACGAACATCGGCGGGAAGATCGTCAGTCACCATGGCGGACACCTTATCGCCCGGCCACCGCGGCACGAGCGGCAACAACAGATGACGTCCTGCGGCTGGAGACCGGCTGTCGACGCTCCGGGCATTTCTTTGTCGTTCGTCTCACCACAGCGACCGGCCATACGGTCAGCGTGTCAGTCCCCGCCTCTGGAGAGCGAGTCGCGATGGCCACCTCGACCACCCGAAAGCCGCCGGTGATCACCCACTTCGCCGCCCGCGCCGGTGATCACAACGACCGCGCCATGCAGGGCTCAGGAATGATCGCCGCCGAACTGGCGTCCCGCCTGAAGGTTGCCCCGGTCGTGGTCGGATCGCCCGAGCCCGCGCTGTGCACAAACTGGGACGACGAACTTGCGGCGGCGCAACCCGCACTTGTGGCGATGGCCGAGCAGTACGAGCGGATCTTCCGTGACGGCGGTACGCCGATCACCGCGCTGGGCCGGTGCGCGGTCGCCCTGGCGACCCTTCCGGTCGTCGCCGGACATCGCCCTGATGCGGTCGTCATCTGGTTCGACGCGCACGCCGACTTGAACACCCCGCGGAACACCACGACCGGCTACCTGGGCGGCCTCGCGCTGAGCGGGCCGTTGGGGATGTGGCACACCGGTATCGGTGACGGACTCAGGACCGAAAACGTGATCCTCTGCGGCGCCCGCGACATCGACCCGCCCGAGCAGTCGTTGATCGACGACGGTGTGATCACGCTCGTCGGAGTGGGCCCCGACATCACGGCCAGGCTGCAGACCGCGATCGCCGGCCGCCCGGTGTACGTGCACCTCGACTGCGACGTTCTCGACCCCGGCATCGTGCCGACCGACTACGTCGTGCCCGGAGGCATCACGCTCAATGACCTCAAGTCCATTGCCGACATGATCGCCCAGCACGAGGTCGTCGGCGTTGAGGTCGGTGAGTTCGAGGCCGGAGAGAGCCCGACAGGGGGCCTCGTCGACCCCGGCCCCCTCATCGACGCCCTCCAGCCGCTGCTCGACAAGGCGGGCGTGGCCGCCGCGGAGAGGTAGCACGCGATCGAGCCGTACCGGCCGACGGGTGTCAGCCGACCGCGAGCACCATCCGGAAGCGCGCCTTGCCGGCAAGCATCTTCTGGTACGCCTCGTCCGCACGGTCCAGCGGCACGGGCTCGGTCATCGGGCGGATGTCGTGCAGGGCGCTGAACGCCATCGTGTCCTCCACGTCCTGCGAGGTGCCGGACGGATGGCCCCGGACGACGTGAGCGTCCATGAGGATCTGGGCCGGGCTGATGCCCATCGGTGTGGTGTCCGCGCCGATGACCACCAGCTCCCCGCGGGGGGTCAGGCCGTCCACGGTGGCTGTGATCGCCTCGGAGCTCCCGGCGGTGGCCAGGACGACCTTGGCGCCGCCCAGGGACTGCAGCGCATCGGCGACCGGAGTGCCCGAGGTGCTGTCGATGTAGTGATGGGCGCCGAGCTGCCTGGCGAAGTCGGCCTTCTCGGAGCCGCGGGCGATCCCCACGGTCTCGAAGCCCATCGCGACCGCGTACTGCACTCCGAGATGCCCGAGGCCGCCGAGGCCGAGCACCGCGACCCTGTCCCCGGGGCGGCCGGAGCTGCGCCGCAGCCCGTTGAAGACGGTCACGCCCGCGCAGGCCATCGGCCCCGCGTCGCCCGGCGCCAGTCCCTCGGGGATGCGGGCCAGGGCGTCGACGGGCGCGATCAACTTCTCGGCGAATCCTCCGTCGTACGCCCACCCCGGGACCTTCAGATTCCGGCAGACGATGAAGTCGCCCTTCCGGCAGGGCGTGCAATGACCGCAGCTGCCCCCGAACCAGCCGACCGCGACCCGGTCACCGACCTGCCACCCATGGTCCTGAGTGCCTTCGCCCAGCTCCTCGATGTGTCCGGCGATCTCGTGTCCGGGCACCTCGGGGAACAGTACGCCCGGTAGCCCACCGCTCACGAAAAGTGCGTCGGAGTGGCAGATGCCGCATGCCTCCACGGCGATCCTGACCTGGCCGAAACCCGGCTGTGGCACCTCCCGCTCGGCGAGTTCGAATGTGCCGTTCGGGGCAGTCACCTGCATGACTCGATAGGTACTCATTCTCGGCGCTCCTCGGGAAAGTCGTCGCCGTACATCGGCAGGTCGCTCAGGGATTGATTCCGGGAGGCTCCTTCCTCGATCAGGTCCCAGTGTTCCATCAGAAGGCCACCCTCGCCGCGCGTCCGTCCGGCCTCAGGCCGTGGAGCGCCTCGGAGGGACCGACATTTTCCTCACCGACAACCTCGACGCCAGCGCGTGGAGCGTGTTCATCGACCAGGTTGCCGCGGTGGACTGGTTGCACACTTCGTCGACATAGGTACGCGCCCGCGGTGACCGAGGCCGGTGTCGCCGCCGGCATGCTCTCCCTGCCGCGGGTGGGAGGCACGTGCCCGGCCGGGCACCCGGGCGCACTCGCTCCACGGGTAAGAACACACGACCCGCCTCAGGGCACCTCCGGGCCGCGGTACTCGCTCATCGCGTCGATGAGCCAGCTCGCCAGGTAGTCCGCGAACGACGACCGCGGGAAGAGCCGGTACGTCGGCGCGTCGTCGACCTGCCAGAGCAGCACCGCGACAGGTCCCACGGTGGTCGACACCGCCTGGCCGGGCCCGAAGGCGCGGGGGTGCAGGTCCAGCGGGCAGCCCTTGTCCAGCACTCCCGGGCGGCCGGGCCGCTCAGCTCCAGCGTGGTGCGGTTCGCCGAGACGTCGACGACCGAGCCCGGGGCCCCCGTGAGGGCGTCACGCAACTCGGCTGCCACGGCGGAGGTCGTGCGCTCCGGGTCGAACAGGTCGCCTCGCTCACGCCCGGCCAGGGCGGCGAAGGCCACCGGGGTGTACGGAGCCCGGTAGGCCGTGGTGCCGATCTCTCCGGGGGAGGCGCTTGTGCCAAGGGTCTCGGCGATCACACCGATCGCGTTGACGCCGGAGGTCTTGCCCTGGTCGTTCGCCGTACTGAGCGAGGTGTAGCGCTTGACGTGTTCGACACTGCGCCTACCGGCTCCGGTGGACCGCCGGACGTCGGCGACGGTGACGTCGCGCTGCAGGTCGACGAAGTGGGTGTCCAACGTACTGGCGTCGCCGTCCCGGCCGCCGCCGGGAGCGGGCACCAGCCACAGTGCGCGCACCGGGCCCGCTCCGGCCCCGGGCCGCGCATCGTCGTAGGGCGGTGCGGGCACGGGAACCCGTGGCCGCGCGCGCACCGGCCCGGGCCCCTTCGGACAGACAGCCGTCGAGGCCGTACGCCCCGCGCGCCGCGCCGACGACCTGCTGGTCCCGTACGGTGCCGTCGGGGACGAAGGCGGCCAGGTCCTCGTCCCAGCGCAGCCGGCCGTCGACACCTTCCGGTTCATGGCCGGTGCGGTGCGCGCGACCACCTCCATGGCCGCCGGCGACTACGCCGAGAACCACCTGTCGGTCATCCTGCGGGAACCGCTCGGCGTGATCGGTGTGGTCACCCCATGGAACTACCCCCTGCTCATGGCGGCCTGGAAGATCGCGCCCATCCTCGCGGCAGGCAACACCCTGGTCATCAAACCGTCCGAGCAGACGCCGCTGACCACCCTGAAGTTCGCCGAACTCGTCGCGGATCTTCTGCCGCCCGGCGTGCTGAACGTGGTGAACGGGTACGGCGCGGTCGTCGGTGCTCGGCTCGCCGAGCACCCGGACGTGAACATGATCGCCCTGACCGGTTCGGTCGCCAGCGGTCGTGCCGTCGCCCGGGCGGCCGCCGACAGCCTCAAGCGGGTGCACCTCGAACTCGGCGGCAAGGCACCGGTGGTGATCTTCCCTGACGCCGACCTCGCGGCAGCCGCGTCGTCCCTGCGCGTCGCCGGCTTCTGGAACTCGGGCCAGGAGTGCGGGGCCGCCTGCCGCGTCCTCGTCCACGAATCGGTTGCCGCGAGGTTCGTCGATCAACTCGTCAGCGAGGTCCGCGAGTTGGTCGTCGGTGAGCCGCTGGCCGGCAAGGACGTCGAGGTCGGCCCGATGGTCTCGAAGGCGCACTTCGACCGTGTCACGGGGTACCTGGAGCGCGCGAAGAAGGAAGGCGTCCGGGTGGCCACGGGAGGCGGGGCCCTCGACGGGCCCGGCTACTTCGTCGCCCCGACCGTACTGGCCGACGTCCCCGAAGGAGTCGAATCCGCCCGCGAGGAGATCTTCGGCCCTGTGATCACGGTCGAGACCTTCACCGACGAGGACGAAGCGGTACGGCGAGCCAACGACGTCCCGCTCGGCCTGTCGGCATCGGTGTGGACCGAGAACGCCCGCCGTAGCCACGACATCGCCGCGCGCCTCGACTTCGGCACAGTCTGGGTCAACTCGCATATGGTGCTGGCCAGTGAAGTCCCCTGGGGCGGCTTCAAGGGATCCGGCTACGGCCGGGACCTGTCGATCTACGCGCTGGACGACTATGCGCGTACCAAACACGTCATGCACAACCACGGACGCTGATCCGGTACGCCCCCAAGTCCCGGAGGTCTGGTGTGACTGTCAATGACCCCTTGATGAGTCCGTTCGTCCTGAAGCGCTCTGGCCAGCCGGGACAGCGCACCGGCCTACGGTAATCGCCAGCTCTGGAAGGAGGAGGCGGAGCCCTGGCTGCGCCGCCTCGCCGACGAGGCCCACGAGCAGGACGCGGCGATGCTGACGCAGCTCAGCCACCTCGGTCACCGCACCAGCAACTACACGGACAACTGGCTCCCGGCGATCTCGGCGAGCAACGTACGCGAGCCCGCGCACCGCGCGTACACCGTATCCAGGTCCTGCCCGACGCTGTCATCATGCTCGCCGGGCGGCCGTCCCCCGCCGGGCGGCCGTCGAGGTCGACAACACCGGAGGTGAGCATGAACGACAGCGACAGCGACAGCGACAGCGACAGGGACAGCGCCAGTGCCATCAAGGTTGCCATCTACGGCCCAGGGGCCATGGGGCTGCACATCACCAGGCTGCTCCGCGAGCGCGGGGTGCGGATCGTCGCGGCGATCACCCGGCCCGGCTCCGAGAAGGTGGGCGAGGATTTAGGCACGCTCGCGGGCCTCGCCCCGCTCGGGGTCCCCGTTCGCAGCGACGCCAGGGAGACGCTCGAAGAGACCGAACCGGACATCGTGGCCGTCGCCGTCAGCACATACCTCGACCAGGTCATGTACGACATCTACGCGACCGTCGTCCGGGCGGGAGCCAATGTGATCACGCTGGCGGAAGAGATGCTGTACCCCTTCCCGACCGCCGGGCCACGCGCGGAACAGCTCGACGAACTCGCCAAGCGGCAGGGGGTCACCGTCACCGGTACCGGACACCAGGACGCCTACTGGGTCAATCTCGTCTCCCTACTGGTGGGTTCGGCCCAGACGCTCCACACCGTGGAAGGCGAGCTCTCCTGGAATGTCGACGACTTCGGACCAGCCGTGGCGAAACAGCAGCAGGTCGGCCGGACGGTGGGGGAGTTCAACAGCTGGCTCGCCAACACCACCCGGAAACCCACGTTCGGCCGTACCTCGCTCTATGCCCTGGCCGCCGCCATCGGGCTGACACCGAAGCAACCCGAGACACGGACCACGCCCGTCATCGCGGCGAAGGCCACCCCCTGCCAGGCGCTGGGGGAGGACATCGCCGCGGGCAGGGTGCTGGGCTACACCGACACCGACACCCTGCACACCGAGGAAGGAATCGAGCTGATCATCAGCTCGACGGGCAAGGTGTACGACGGCGGCGAGTCGGACTTCAACGAGTGGCGCACCACCGGCCGGCCCGCGCTGCACCTCCGTAATGACCGCGTGATCACCCCGGACACCACCTGCACCACGCTCGTCAACAGGATCCCGGATGTCATCAGGGCGGAACCGGGAATCGTGACCGTCGACCGGCTGCCACAACTCCGCTATCACGCCACCTTGGGAAGCGCGTCCCCGCAGTAGAGCGCGGGAGGAACCCGACGGATCGCGAGGCTCAATCGCGGTGAGGAGGAGCCGGACGGCGGCCCCATCGCCCGGTGTGCCGTTCCAGAAGCAGCAGCAGGTCGACCAGGAAGGCGTCCCGCTCCTCCTCCAGCTCGGCGACGGACCGGCCGCCGGCCGCAGCCTCGCATCCGGCGACTATCCGCTCGCGCAGCTCATCGGTGAACTCGGGTGGGTCGAGTCTGGTCAAGGGGTCGTGCAGCGACGGGCCGAATTGGTCGAGCATATGGGCCATGCCGCCGTGGCCGCCCGCCAGATGGGATGTCAGGGCCGGCCCCAACAGCGCCCAGCGCAGCCCGGGTCCGTGGGTGATCGCGGTGTCGATCTGGCCGACGGTCGCCTCACCGGCGGCGACCATGTGAAGCGCTTCGCGCCACTGGGCTTCTTGGAGCCGGTTGGCGATGAACCCGGGCAGCTCCCGGTCCAACACCAGGGGAGTCTTGCCCACATGGCGATAAAAACGGTCGGCCCAGGTGACCGTGGCCGGGTCGGTGGCACGGCCGCCGACCACCTCCACCAGCGGTATGAGGTAGGGCGGGTTGAACGGGTGGCCGACGACGAAACGCCCGGGGGTGCGGCACGCGCTCTGCATGTCGGTCATGGTGTAACCGGACGTACTCGACGCGACGACGGCGCCCTCGGGCGCCGCAGCGTCGATATCGGCCAGGACACCGATCTTCACATCCAGTCGCTCGGGGACGCACTCCTGGACGAAGTCGGCCGCGGACACCGCTTCGGTGAGGGAGTCGGAGAAACGGAGCCGGTCGCGCCGTGCGCCGTCGGCGAGGCCGAGGCGCTTGAGGGTGGGCCAGGCGCGGTCGACCAGCGCGTTCAGCCTGTCCTGCGCCCCCGGCCCAGTGTCGTATGCGATGACGTCGTAGCCCATCCGCAGAAAGTGCGCGGCCCAGCCGCCTCCGATGAGGCCGGTTCCGACGACCGCGACGGTGCGGACCGACTCCGGATCCCTCCGCTCCTCAAACGCCATCACGAGGCCACCTCGGTACGCTGCGCCGGGCGCACATCCCGGCACAGCCGCTCGAAGTTGGCCATGTACAACCGCGCGTCCTCCATGGTGTGCTGAACCGACAGCGTGAACTGCTCGGACTTGCCCCACGACGGCAGCAGGATCCCGCCGCCCACCTGGTAGAGCCAATGAGCCCGCCGCCACGGGGCGGGGGAGCGGAGGAAATCGCGGTAGTCACGCAGTCGGTCGGCGAAGATGACCGAACCCTTGGCCCCGACCGAGGCGACGTGGCCGGGGATGCCGTACCGCGCCATCAGCTCCTTGACGCCGGTCACGATGGCCACGCGCAGGGCATCCAGATGGCTGTACGCCTCCGGGGTGAGGACCTCGGTCAACATCGCCCGGGCCACCGCCATGGTCAGGGGGTTGCCGTTGAACGTGCCGACCTGCTGATAGGTGTTGTCGGCGATCAGTGCCATCAACTCGGCGGTGCCGCCGATGGCGCCACACGGCAGCCCGCCACCGAGCGCCTTGGCCAGGCATACGATGTCGGGAGTGACACCGAACAACTCGGTGGCCCCGCCGGGCGCTACTGCCAGACCCGTTTTCACCTCGTCATACGCCAGATACGCGCCATGCGCGTGCAGCAGATCCACCAGCTCGGCGAGATAGCTCGCGGGCGGTACGACGACGCCGATGTTCATCATGACCGGCTCGATGATCATCCCGGCTGCAGAGTCCGGGTTCTCCTCCAGCACGGTGCGCACCGCGTCGATATCGCCGAACGGTACGGCCACCGTCAGATCGACGAACTCCCCGGGAATCGCCGGTCCGTGTGGCACCGACCGTGGCCGGCGGTCCGGGCCGATGTCCGTCCCCTCCGGGGTGGGAAACGTCGACACCTGGACCGAGTCATGGTGCCCGTGGTACGCCCCCTCGACCTTGATGATCTTCTTGCGGCCGGTGGCCACCCGCATCAGATGCACGGCGTCCATGGTGGCCTCGGTCCCGGAGTTGCTGAACCGCCATAACGGCAGCCTGAAACGGTCCCGTAAGAGCCGGGAGACGGAGATCAGATCCTCGGTGGGGTGGCCGAAGTGGGTGCCCAGGCGCACCCGCCGCTCGACCGCCTCGACGACGGCCGGGTGGGCATGCCCGGCCAGGCCGGCTCCGAAGCCGCCGTGCATATCGACGTACTCGGTCCCGTCGGCGTCCCAGACGCGCCCGCCCTCGCCACGCTCGATCCAGATCGCCCCGGGCTGGGAATCCTGCCAGGCCGAGGCGACGCCTCCGGCGAGGGTGGCACGGGCGGCTTTCCGTAGCTCGAGCGAGCGCCGCATCCGGTCGGTGAGCAGCTTCTCGTGGGCCGCGATGAGTCTGTCCAGCTGTGCGAGGTCGCGCTCTTCTGCTTGGGCGGTCAGAGTATTCCTCACGATCCACCTTTCACGGAGCAACGGCGCCCGGGCGCCGAGGAGGTCACTTCGGACGATCAATCGGCAGTCGGTTGCTCAGGTGCGGGTCGCGCTGGTCGATGTGGTCAAGACCCCGGGCGAACTTCTACTCATGCGTCGCACCGGGTGCCCAGCGAGGCCACGCTCGCTGGCATGCGTAACACCAGGGTCTCTGCTCACTGTTGCATAACGCAAGGGATCCGGTGGTCACCAGAACGCCGGTCATTTGCCGAGTCTTTCCGCCACGGAGGCACGCCGGGCGAAGACCTTGTCCTGGGAGTCCCTCATCTCACGGAGGGCCGCTTTCCGCTCCCGCTGTGCGAGCCGGTCCAGATACAGGCGGCCGTGAAGGTGGTCGGTCTCGTGCTGCAGGCACCGGGCGAAGTAGCCCCTGCCCTCGATCACCAGCGGATTGCCGTCCTTGTCCCGGCCCCGGACAACGGCACGGTCGAGGCGGGGAACCACGCGGTAGGGGCCGGGGACGGACAGACAGCCTTCAGGTTCCTCCACCAGGCGGCGGTGCTCGGCGGCCACCTCGTCCAGGACCGGGTTGGCGATGTGTCCGACATGACGGACACCCCACTCGTCCGTGATGTCCCAAACGAACAGTTGCAGGTCCACGTCGACCTGGTTGGCGGCGAGCCCGGCCCCCTCCGCAATCTGGTTGGTGGCGAACATGTCGTCGATCAGCTTCGCCAGCTCCGGTGTGCCGAACTCGGTCACCTCCCGGCACCGGCGGCGCAGAACCTCTTCCCCGACCACGGTGATCCGGCGCACCGCACCGCGATTCACCTCCGGAGCGAGCCGTGGATAGGACTCGACAGGCTCACCCTGTACCCGCACCCGACGATCCTGTGCCGAGTCACCGAACCCCATAGCCATGAACCATCCACGCCTTCCATGCCTGACGGCTTGCCAAGTCCTTTGCAAAGTAGCACCCTTTGCAAAGTGAGCGATGAAATCCGTCAAAGCGAAGCCGCGAGCCCCCTGCCGGACCGTGCCCGCCAGTCCCTCCCCGACCATCCCGTGCGCATCGCCCTGCTGGACCTGCTCGCCGAAACCGGCACCCTCACCTCCACCGAAGCCGGCGCCCGCCTCGGCCACAGCTCTGGACTCTGCTCCTTCCATCTGCGTCAGCTGGCCCGGTACGGCCTCATCGAGGAAGCGCCGCACCAAGGTGGCCGAGCGCGGCCGTGGCGGCTGCGGTGGGGCTCCCCCGACCCGGCCGAGCAGGGAGAGGCCGATCAGGGAAAGGCTGAAGAGTTCGCCACCCTCGCCCGCGGGCTGGAGGACGAGAGTTACCAACACTGGCTGGCTCACCGAGACCGGGCACCGGCCGCGTGGCAGCAGGACGAGTCCTTCAGCGCCGTCCTCCACCTCACCCCGACGGAGCTGGCTGAACTCGCCGCATCCATCCGCCGTCTGTTCGCCGGCTACGGCGACCGGGAGCACCACCCCAGCGCGCGCCCCCGGGATGCCGTGGCCGTAGCCGCGGTCGCCCGACTGTTCCCGCTTCTCGCTGAACATTCCGGTCAACCGCAGCCCGCGCCGCATCGAAGTGTCGATGAATCGACTGACTCCTGAAAAGCTCAGGCCAGCATGTTCTCGATGAGGTCGGCGGCGCGCGGGGTGCCGCCCTCGGCCCGTGCGTCGGCGCGCAGCAGTGCCGAGCGGCGAGCGACCTCCGAGTCGGTGACCAGGTCGTTCAGGGCCGCCCGTAGGCTCTCGGCGGTGGCTTCCGGAGTGTCGATACGGCGTGCCACACCCAGTTCCACGAGCTGATCGGCATTCATGAACTGATCGGCGGCCTGCGGCACGGCGATCATCGGGACGCCTGCCAGCAGTCCTTCGCCGCAGCCACCCATACCGGCGTGGGTCACGAAGGCATCCGCCTGCTCCAGAATCGCCCGCTGCGGGACCCATGAGTGCACCTCGACGTTGGACGGGATGTCGCCGAGTTCGGTCAAGTCGGTGTACTTGCCGATCTGGAGTACGACGTGCCAGCCAGGCAGGTTGCCGTAGGCTGCCAGGCACTGGCGATAGAACTCCGGCTGACGGGTGTACGCCGAGCCCAGCGAGATCAGCAGCACGTTCTCCGCAGCCCTCGGGCGGGTCCAACCGCCCTCACCCGCACGTGTGTCGAAGCAGGGCCCGACAAAGGTCACCGTATCGGTGTCGACCTGGTCGGCGTGCGGTTGCATCGCCCGGGTGATCAGTGCCAGGGCCCGCGCGGGACGACCGGAGAAGGCGTCCACGTCGGTGGTGGACGCCCCGCAGCCGGCGAGCCACCGTGCGAACTTCGCCCGGTACGCATCGGCGCCCGGCAGTTGACGCAGATCTGCCGCGACGTCCTGGTCGTAGCCGTCCCAGGCCACGAACGTCGGGGACAGCTGCATGACGGGCCGGTCCTGCGATTCGGCGAGGGCACGCGCGGCGTAGGCGCCGATGTCGTACAGATACAGGTCCGCCGGGTCGTGGTCGTAGACGGCGCGCAACCGGGGGAGGGCTTGCATGGCGTCGTCGAGGAAGAGGGCCATCGCGGCGATGAGGTCGTCGGGCCAGTTGTTGTCGGCGACCGGCAGTCGGGAGGCGCAGGGGACGAGTTCGGCGCCGGTGGCCGCGATCAGGTCGGCCACCGCGGGGTCGTTGGCGTAGGTGACCCGATGGCCGCGGGTCACCAACTCACGGATGATCTCGAGGCTCGGCAGGACATGGCTGACGGCGGGGATGCCGACCATCGCGATGTGGGCACGGCGACGGGACATGGAAGATCACTCATTTCAGTTCTACGGCGAATGCGGCGAAAAAGACACGGCAGGCCAGCGCCCCGCCGGCTCCGAGACGAACTCGGTCGCGGGGCGCATATGGGCATGCGGGAGAGGAGCCGGGGCACTGCCCGGCCCGTGTCAGCCGTAGATCTGAAGGAGGAAGTACATGCCCGAGACCTTAGCCCGCCCACGGGGTGGCGCATCTTCTGCCCAAGGTGGCGACGGAACGGGTCCTGGCCAGCCTGCGCTTCGTCGAACCGGAGGACGCCGCCGTGTCGGCCCTCAAGGCCTGCCGTCGGCTCTCCAACGGCCTCTAGGGCCATGTCGGACACGCTCCGAGGCAGGCGAGAAGCGCGCGGGCCTGAACATTGAGGTAGTGGCCGTGACGGACGAGTCCGCTCAGCTGGGCGGGGTGACCCAGGCGTAGCCAGGCGGCGGATCCTGGGGAGCCTCGGCCCCGGTGGCATCGACGAGCAGCCCGGACCGACCGGCTCGAACAAGGGCTGGGTCCAGCTGGTGACCTCGCGATCGCCCGCCCGTACGGCCACCGCGACCACCTTGAAGTAGCGGCCGTGCTCGTGCTCGATGGCCATTTCGTGGCGGCGCCATCCGGGCAGACCGGCCAGCGGGACGCGTTCGGCTTGGACATCATGGCGGGACCGCTCCCCGGTGATCCAGGACAGCAACTTGGAGAATCCATGTTGACGGTGTACGTCCTGGTGCAGCAGTTCGCCGATCTGCCCGAGAGTGAGCCGGCAGAAGTCGTCGAGGAGGGGCACGTCGCCGGTTGCCTGCACGATCATGTTGCGGTTCGACTTCCGGAAGAACCATGAGCCGTGCTCGGACTGGAGGACATCCGCGATGACACGGCCGCAGTGTCCACGAGGCCGGGTTGAACGACGGTGATTCGGATACCGGTGGTGCTGCGGGGCGTCACCCAGCGGTCAGAGGCTGGTGAGCAGGCCGTCGAGCGGGGCGGGTATGCGGTCGGGGTCGAGGGCTTCGACGAGGACGCGACCATAGTGGATCTTGCGCCCCTTCTTCGTGCCGAGGAAGCGCCGCAACTGCTGCTGTGAGGTGCGGTTTCGCTGCGCGGGCTGGCGCAGGAAGGTCTGCAGAGCGCGCAGTTCGCCCTCCGCCCGGACGAGTTCTTCCATTCGCCTCACGCCCAGCGCGCGGATGAGCTCGTCTTCCAGGTCCGCCGCGCAGACGAAGAACCCTTGCCGTCCCGCACCGGCCCGCGCCAAGCCACGGGTGTAGTAGCCACGCTCCGCCTCGTCGCACAGTCCCGTGAGGCGCAGGCCCAGGCCGGATGGCCCGAGGAGGCCGGCGAAGCGCCCGACGCTCATCGCACCGCCCATCGGCAGGACGCAGACTCCTTCGGCCGCCAGGTTCCGGCCGCGGCGCGCGGCCAGCGTGCTGACCGCCGCGGCGTCACTCAGACCTTCGAGTAGGACGGCCGTCCGGACAGGCAGCCGCGCGGCCAGCTCGCGCGCGGGGTCGCCGGGGCCACCGGCCGCCCACGCGGTGACCGCTTCCCGGAACGACTCCATGTCAGCCATGAGACGAGTTTCCGTCCCTGCCCGGCCACCACGCCAGGGAATTTCCGCCGGCGCGTCCTGGCCGGCGGGCGAACGGAGCGCGGAGGACGAGGATCCCCTGCATACGCGTTGGCGGGGGTTTCCGCCCGCGGCCGAGGAGCGGATGGCGACGACCCCACGCCCGAGGAGCAGTTGCTCGCCGGAATGTGGGAGCAGGCGCTGCAGTGGGACGTGGAGCCGGACATGGTCTACGTCCTGCTGGACCCGGGGGATGCGGACGACGCCGGCGAGTGGGCCGCGTACTGCTACGCGTCGTGGCGCGCGAGCCCTCCTGAGCGGTACGCGTCGTTCCGCGTGTTCATGGAGGCCATGTACCGGGAGTTCCACCGTCTGCAGGTGGACCGCTGGGAGCGTGCGTGGGCGGTCTTCGGCAACGCGACGACGCGGGCGCTGGACAGGCCCGTCGAGGCCGCCCGTCTGGACGTGCTGGGCGGGCGATATGAGCGGGCCTTAGTGGCCCTGACGGAGGCGATCTCGTACGGCAGGCCCCGGGCGAGGGGGCTGCGCGACCAGATCCGACGGCTGCTCGGGGAGACGTACGCGGTGTCTTTTCACGAGCTCGCGACCGACCCGAGGTACGTGCCGGAGGTGCTGCCCGTGCTGGCGGTCGGGCAGGCGCGACAGCGCCGGGACGACGGGGCGTTGACCCGCCGCCTGGGGGCGCCTCCCAAGCGGTGCGTGAGGCGGCGGACGAGATCCCGCGGCAGATCAGGGAAGGCACGTACCACTACACCGCGGACGGCCCGTTCGGCCGCGCCGTGGAGGAGGCGCGGGAGCAGGCCCGCTGGGGCGACACCGACGCGGCCTGGCGCGCGCTGCACGCTGCGCTGCCCGAATGGCTCCCGCTCGGCCCGGACCACCTTGCCCCGGTCGGCCTGTGCGCCGACCCGCTCATCAGTCCTTTGATCACGCCGGAGCGGGGCCGGGAGCTGCGGGCCACGCCCCGGGCCGGACAACAGAGAACCGCTTCCTCCTCGTGGAAGGGGTCGAGCCGGCCGAACTGCCCGGCCGTATCGGCGCCGACGACTCCGCTGCCCTGGACGAACCGACGACCCTGTGGGACTCGCGTATGCGTCTGCACCGCAACCGGAACGGCTCGATGTGGGAGGACGAGGCCCTGACCGCCGTCGGTCGGGCGGGCCCAGGCTGGAGCTTCGCCTTCGAGCCGCGGCCGGGCTCCGGCTTCAGCGGGGGCGGTTCGTCTCTCCAGGCATCACCGCTTCCCGGGACACCCGCGCGGTGACGGTGTGGAGCGAGCCTTCCCACGGGGACCGCCCAGGCGTCTTCCATCTGTCGGTCGCGGAGAGAGGCGAGGAGCGGTACGCGTTCACCGTCCGGGGGACCGCCGTCAGCAGACGGGGCGCTGTGCCGGTCGCGTTGGACCCGGACCGTCTCTTCCCGCAGGACGAACCGCACGAGGAGCGGCTGGGCGAGGGCCGCGCCTTGGAAGCCCTGGCGGCCGAGTTCGGCGTCCGGCTGCCGCGGTTGGCCCTCGAGCGCGGACGTCTGCATACCTTCCGGACCCGGTCCTGGAGCCGCCCCCCCCGCGTCCGGGCGAAGGTTTCGTGATGATCGAGGTCGGGTGGCAGCAGCCGTAGGGGCCATGGTGGGGCAAGGCGGGCCATGGGGCTGAAGGACCTGAGTGGTGGCAGGACCTACACGGCGGCTGGGGTCCTGGATCAGTCCTAGGGAACCAGGACGACCTTTCCCTGATTGGCCCGGCCCTCGATCGTCGCGTGAGCCCGTGCCGCGTCCGCGAGGGCGAACTCGGCGTGGACCGCGGGACGCAGCGCGCCCTCACCGAACAGCCTCCACAGCTCCTCGATCCACCCCGCATACCGCTGTGGCTGGGTTCTGGCCACGATCGCGACCTGGAACCCGATGGCCGACTTGCCGCCCACGAGGAGGTCGTACGCCTCGATGGTGCCGCCGCCCGAGCTGTACGCGACCAGCCGCCCACCAGGCGCGAGCGCCTTGACGGCGGGTGTGAGCAGTTCGCCACCGACCGCGTCGAGCACGATGTCGACCGGCTCGCCCCAGCCGCCTTGGCCGTATGTCACCACGGCATCGGCGCCGAAGGAGCGTACGAAGTCCGCCTTGGCAGGATTGCCCACGGCGGCCACGACGCGTGAGGCACCCCTCAACCGGGCCAACTGCAGGGCGAGATGGCCGACCCCACTCGCCGCCGCGGTGACCAGAACCGACTCGTCCTTCTCCGGGCGCGCGGCCTCCAGAGCACCGAGCGCCACCACCCCGCTGCGGACCAGCGTGACGGCGTCCTTGGCGGTGGCGCCCGCCGGGACGGGTGAGGCCATCGCGGTGTGCAGCAGCGCGTACTCCGCATACCCATGCCCGAAGCAGAGCCCGGTGACCCGGTCACCCGGCGCGTATCCGCTTACGCCTTCGCCGACGCGCACCACCTCACCGGCCAGCTCGCCACCGAGCGGGATGGGCCGCGTACCCTCGCGCACTTTGCGTACGACGGGGAGCGTGACGCCGATCGCCTCGATCCTGACGAGCAGTTCACCGGCTCCGGGCTCCGGGACGGGGACCTCTTCCTGGAACAGGGCTCCGGGTCCGCCGATGTGTTCATACCGAATGCGCCGCATGCGCGATCGCCTCCCGACATCCTTGGGATTCATTGGACTTCCCAACGATATCCAGAAGGTCGTTGGGAAGTCCAACGTTTTCTCGGTATGCTGCCGTGCATGGCAGAGAACCCGCCGGCGCCCAGCCGAATCCGCGCCCTCCCGAGCTGGCTCCTCGGCCGGGCGGCGGCCCGCGGGCGCGGCCTGGTCGCGGAGGCGCTTGCGCGGCACGACATGAAGATGTGGCATCACGTGGTCCTTGCGGCCGTGGCGGATCTCGGCCCGGTTGCCCAGGCCGAACTGGGCAGGACCGTCTCGCTCGACCCGAAGGACATGGTCGGCATCCTCAACGATCTTCAGGCGGCGGGCCTCGTCGTACGCGCCCCCGACCCGGCCGACCGCCGCAAGAACGCGGTGAGCCTCACCGTCGAGGGCGAGCGGCGCCTCGAGGAGTGCACGAAGGCGGGGGAGTCGGCCAACGACGAACTCCTGGCCCCGCTGTCGGCAGCCGAGCGGGAGCAGTTCCTGGATGCGCTGCGGAGGATCAGCGGGGTGCGGTGATCCGGAGGGAGGCGCTGGCCCGCCATGGTGAGACCCGGGCCCTTCCAAAACCGCGCCCGTCAGGGAGACAGGCCGGTAGCTCCCGGTGACGCACACGTCATCGCCACCACGGCTCCCCTCCGCGCGGACACTCGTAACTCGCACAGCAGCGAAGCGAAGTGTTCTGCCGTCGGCTAAGGCTGTCGCGGCTCCGATGGCATGGGCGGCAGGATCGTCACATGCGGCCGATCTTCGTTCTCGTGCACAGTCCGTCCGTGGGTCCCTCGACCTGGCACCCTGTGGCTGAACGCCTGACGGCGGCGGGATACCAGGTACGGGTGCCGTCCCTATTGCGCATAGGCGCAGGCGCTCCGCCATTCTGGCCCCGCGTCGTCAGTGCCATCCGCGACGACCTGCGGCAGGTCTCGGCCGGCAGCCCTGTCACGTTGGTGGCACACAGCAACGCAGGCTTGTTTCTCCCGGCGATTCGCTCGGGCCTGGACCATCCGGTGACCGACTCGATCTTCGTCGATGCCGCGCTGCCGGCCCGGATCGGACCAACCCCTGTCGCCTCGCCTGAGTTGCTGGAGTTCCTTCGCCCGATGGCTGTGAATGGCAGGCTGCCGCGCTGGACCGACTGGTGGGACGAGGCGGACGTCGCACCCATGTTCTCTGATCCGATGATGCGGCAGACGGTCATCGAGGAGCAGCCCACCTTGCCGCTGTCCTACTACGAGCAGCACGTCCCGGTGCCCGACGGCTGGGATGACCACCCCTGCGCCTACCTGCTGTTCGGCCCCCCGTACGACGACCTCTCCGCCGAGGCGCGCGAACGTGGCTGGCGGGTGGCACACCTGCCCGGTGCACATCTCCATCAGATCGTCGATCCCGCCGGCACGGCCCGGCACCTCGTCGAACTCGCCACTTCGGCTTGATCCTCTTCCGATACGCCCCTCAGCGCGTGTCCGGGGAGTCGCGGCGCCGGCCGGCTGTCCGGTGGTGTGCAAGGAGATATGGGTCGTCCAGTCGCGCGTCGGCGACGCGGTCTCGTGTGTCGGTGAGGAGCCAGTCCAGCAACTCCGCGGTGGCGTGGTACTCGTCATGGAAACCCATACGCAGGTCGGTGATCTCGAACTCGAACATCACGTCGTCGATGAGGTCTGCCAGGTGTGCGTCGGCGGCCGGAGTGCGGGTGGCGGTCCACATGTCCAGCCAGGGGCGCAAGGTGTTGGTGGCGACGGTGATGAGGCTGAGGGTTTCCCTGATGGGGACAGGGCTGGGGTGGGTGTGCAGGGTGGCCGGCCACCAGGCGGACCAGACGTCACGGAGGGCGTCGGCCAAGGGCTCGTCCCACGTAGTCCAGCCCGCCTCCAGCAAGCGGGAGGCGATGAGGTTCTCGTCGACATGGAACTGGCCGGTGACGACGGGGCGGATGATGCGTGGGGTCAGACGGCGAAAGAGGCGGGGGAAGTCGTCCCAGTGGCTGGGCGTCTTCATGGCGACGGAAGTGACCATGCCGTCGGATATCAGATGCAGCGGTCCGGAGAGCTCGGCGAGGTGCTGCTCGCCGTAGCAGAATGTGCACCCCTGGACGGGGAAGGGCTCCTCACCGGCAAACGCGCGGTCCAGGGCGTCGAGGGCTGTCATGAGCTGGTGGTGGGAGTAGGACATGGCGACCCGCCGGGACTCCGTCCGGGTAACCGGCGAAGATCGCAGGGTATCAACGAAGCCTCCCTGGACCCTGTGGCGAGTCATGAGCGAGCCGGAGGCGCGAGGCAGCAACGGTCGCGGCGACGCGACCAGTGGCTCAAGAGGTCTGCTCGTGTCCGGTGATCATGTTGGTCAGGCCCTGGGGCGCGTTGTCGCCGAAGATGGCCTCGTGAATGCGGACGGCGTCAGCGGCGGCCGCTGCGCTGCGAGGGAACATGGCCTGTTCGTATTCGGCGAGCGCGGCCTCGGTGCCGTCGGGATGGGCGGCGAGGGCCTTGCCGAGTTCGGCGCCGTCGTACATGGCCAGGTTGGCGCCTTCGCCGGACGCGGGCATGAGGTGGGCGGCGTCGCCGAGCAGGGTCACCCCCGGCACCCGATCCCACTGATGCTCCATGGGCAGGGTGTAGATGGGGCGCAGGACCGGAGCGGTGTCAGCGTCGGTGATCAGCGCGGTGAGCTCCGGTGCCCAGCCGTCGAACTCCTGAACAATTCGGGCGGTGGCCGCGGCGGGATCGGTGAAATCGATACCGGAGAACCAGTCCTGCGACCTGCGGAACGCCAGGTAGGTGTGGAGGGTCCCGCCGCTCTCCCGGTGCGCCTGGATCCCCTTCCCCGGCGAGAGCGCGAACAGCGCCCCACCGCCGACCACTTTCGCGCTGGCAGGGTGCCGGGTGTCGGCGTCGAACAGGTAGGTCTCGATGAACGATATGCCGGCGTACTCGGGTGTGGCGGGGGAGAGCAGCGGCCGGACCCGTGACCACGCGCCGTCCGCGCCGACCAGCAGGCTCGTGGCGATGGTGGTGCCGTCGGCGAAGGTCACCTCGTGGCGGCTGTCGCCGAGGGCACGGACGCCGCTGGCCTTGTGGCCCCACCGGACGGTGCCGGCCGGGAGTGAGTCGAGCAGGATCCGTCGCAGGTCGCCACGCTGCACCTCGGGGCGTCCGCCCGTGCCGTCGTCGGGTTCGTCGAGCAGGACGGTCCCGTCCGGGGCGAGGACCCGTGTCGCCTCGCGGCCCTCCAGGATGAGGCCGCGGAACTCGTCGATCAGGCCTGCCGCCTGGAGAGCCGGTTGGCCGTTGTAGTCGTGGATGTCGAGCATCCCGCCCTGCGCGCGCGCCGTCGGGGAGGGCTCCGCCTCGTAGACCGTGGCCGGGATTCCGTGGACGTGCAGGACGCGGGCGAGTGTGAGGCCGCCGAGGCCGGCGCCGATGATCGTGACGGGAGTGCGCATCGTGACTCCTTCGGGATCGAGGCCGCCCGGTGAGGTCTGGTCGGCCTCTCTGGTATGTCGTTCCATCACTGGAACAACGCTCCACTCTGGAACGATGCTCCATGTTGGAACAGTGCTCCAGATATGTCAAAATGGCCGCATGGCAACGCGGACACGCCGGTCACAGCGGCGCACCGATGCGCTCTCCCGCGAGCGCATCGTCGAGGTCGCCGTCGAACTGCTCGACACGGCCGGGGAGAGCGGGCTGACGTTCCGGGCGCTGACCGAGCGCCTCGCCACCGGGCCCGGGGCGATCTATTGGCATGTAGCGAACAAGGGCGAGCTGCTCGACGCCGCCACTGACGCCGTCGTCGCCACTGCTCTGACCATCGAGCCCGCCGAGTCTCCGGGCTCGCCGCAGGACGAGATCCGCGCCGTCGCGCTCGGCCTGTTCGAATCGATCGACGAACACCCGTGGCTCGCCACGCAGCTCGCCACGCAGCTCTCCCGCAGCCCCTGGGGGTCGGTGACGCCGCGGATCTTCGAAAGCATCGGCCGGCGGGTCCGCGCGCTGGGTGTGCCCGAGGGCAACTGGTTCACGGCGACCTCGGCGTTGATGCACTACATCCTGGGCGCCGCCGGCCAGAACGCCGCGAACGCCCGTATTCTCGGGTCCGACGTGGATCGCGCCGAGTTCCTCGACGCCGTATCGACGACATGGGAAGAGCTCGACCCTGACGACTACCCGTTCACCCGGGCCGTCGCGGACCAGGTGCGCGAGCACGACGACCGTGAGCAGTTCCTCGCGGGGATCGATCTCGTCCTCGCCGGCATTACCGCTCTCCATCTGCCCAGTTGACAGGCGTGCGCCCCACCCGCCACCCGAGCCGGGGGCCCCCGCTGTCCGGCCACGGTGGTGAGGACTGCCGGGCTGGACGGTTCGCCTCATGGGGCGAACCGACGGGTTGAACCGATGGGATGAACCGCGCGGCCAATGACGGCGCCCGGCGCGGCGGGTGGACGCACCGGTCCCCCTCGTGTCGCTCGGCGCCGCCCCTGCGCCGACGGTTGCATCGGCGGCTCAGGTCAGGGGCAGCCGCATGATCGTCAGGTCGAGCCATCGGCCGAACTTGGAGCCGGCCTCCGGCACCGTGCCGACGTGGTGGAACCCGAACCGTTCATGCAGCCGGATCGAGGAGGTGTTCTCGGCTTCGATATCGGCGATCATGACGTGGTGGCCCGCTTCGCGCGCAGACGCGATGAGGGTGGCCAGCAGCGCGGAGCCGATGCCGAGCCCGTGTCGGCCTTCGCGGACGTAGACCGAGTCATCCACCGTGTGCTGGTATCCGTCCAGCTTTCGCCAAGGGCCGTAGGCCGCGAACCCGGCCACTTCGCCCTCCACCTCGGCCACGAACGCCGATCCGCGCTCCAGATGCACGGCCAGCCAGGCGGCCCCCTCGGCGGGGGACTGCGGGGTCTGCGTCCACAGGGCCGTCGAGTGCTCGATCGCGTGGTTGCGGATGGCACGTATGGCCTCCGCGTCGCCGGGGCGGACCGGGCGCACTTCCACAGCCAGCCTTTTCTCGTATATTGGATTCATGTCCAACATAATAGATCCTCTGGTGGGGCAGATCGCAGCCCGCGTCCGCACCGAACGCGAACGCCGCAGGTGGACCCTGGCCCAGCTCGCGGATGCCTCCGGGGTCTCCCGTGCCATGATCAACCGGATCGAGCGCGGCGAGAGCAGTCCCACCGCCGTCGTCCTCGGCAAGCTGTCCGCCGCCTTCCAGCTCAGCGTCGCCTCTCTGCTCGCCCTCGCCGAAGGAACCCCGGACGACACAGACGGAATCCCGGGAGTGCGCCGGCAGGCCGACGCGGCCGAGTGGCGCGACCCCGCCACCGGCTACCGCCGCCGCCAGATCACTGGCCCCCACTTCCCAGCGGAGATCGCCGAGATCCGCCTGCCCCCCGGGGCCCGCGTGCCCTATCCGGCCGCCGCCTTCGCTTTCATCCGCCAGATCGTCTGGGTCCTCGACGGCCACCTGACCTTCCACGACGGCGACACCGTCCACGAACTCGACACCGGAGACACCATCGAACTCGGCGAGCCCGCCGAGCGCGTCTTCGCCAACACCACCGACACCGAGTGCCGCTACGCCGTCATCCTCACCCGAGGCACAACACCGTGACGCGCCCCCTCGCCCGGGGCGGCACACTCCTTCTCGCCTCCATAGCCGCAACGGCGATCGCGAACAACTACGCCATCCAGCCGGCGCTCTCCGCGGTCGCCGCCGATCTGGGCGTCCCGCTCTCCGTAATCGGCCTGGTACCGACCGCCGCGCTCACCGGCTGCATGACCGGCTTCGCCCTTCTGCTCCCCCTCACCGACCACCTCGCCCCCAACCGCCTGGTCAGCGCACAACTCACCGCCCTGGCCGCGGCCCTCGCCCTCGGCGCGGCCGCACCCGGCGCGGTCGTGCTCCTGGCTGCCTACGTGCTCATCGGCGCGGCCGCCGGCGTCGCGGCCCAGGCCAGCAGCATCGCAGGCCGCTACGCTCCGGCCGGGCGCCGCGGGACCGGCGTTGCCACCGTGGCCGCCGGCATGTCCGCGGGCATCCTGCTCAGCCGACTGGCGGGAGGAACGCTCGCCGACATCCTCGGGTGGCGGCGGATGCTCCTCGTCTTCGCCGCCCTCGCCCTGCTCGGCGCGATCGCCGCCGTCACGCTCCTGCCCCGGCAGCAGCCGCACTCCCGCCGCGGCTACCGCGCCACCCTCGCCTCACTTCCTCCGCTCCTGCGCCACCACCCGCAGCTGCGCCGCGCGGTGGCCACCGGCGGGCTGTGGTACTTCGCCTTCAACCTCATCTGGGTCGCCCTCGCCCTCACCCTGGCCCAGCCGCCACACTCCCTCGGCCCGACCGCCATCGGCCTGTACAGCCTGGCCGGACTCCTCGGCTTCGCCGTGCTCCCGCTCACCGGACGCCTCGCCGACCGGTACGCCCCGCACACCGTGATAGCCGCTGGCATGCTGATCGCCGCGGCCGGAACCGCCCTGCTGGCCACCGGTCTCAACAATCCGCCGACCACAGCAATCGGGCTGGCCCTCTTCGACGCCGGCTGCTTCGTCGCCCAGGCCGCCAACCAGAGCCGCATCATCGCCCTCAACCCCCAGCGCTCCGGCAGCCTCAGCAGCGTCTACCTGGTGCTGTATTTCACCATCGGCGCCGTCGGCACCGCCGTGGCCGCACCCCTCCTCAACACCCTCGGCTGGCAGGGCACCACCCTCGCCGCCCTGGCCGCGCTACTCCTCGCCGCCGCCCTCGTGCCTATCGGTAACCGGCAGACCCGCCGCGAGCCCACCTGTGGCACAGGCCCCGCTTCGGGCTCGGAGCGATAGGCCAGGGCCTGCCCGGGAGCTGGCGGTGGTGGTGCGGGCGCCGCAGCCGCTGGTGCGCGCGCCGTCGCCCACCTGCCGGCCGGCGCAGCCGAACACCACGTCATCACCGCCGCCCGCGAACGGTCAGCCGTCCTCTGCGGCATGACCACCCGCCCGCCCGCGCCTCACGCGTCACCACACCCACACAGCTCGTTCTCGGCTTCGGAAACGTCGGCGAACAAGCCGTCACGGAGGGCATCGCGACCTCCGGCCAGCTGCTCACCGGGCGGCTGTACGGTGCTGGCCCGTGACGCGAGCCGACGCCGCCACCTTGGACCGCGCGCTGCGCGAAGGTGCCGAGCGCAACGCCGCCCACCTCGTCGCCGATCTGCGTCGCAGCCTGGACCGCATGCTTGACGAGGCAACGGCCATGCCCACCGAACGCTGGCCCACTCTTGTCACCGCCCTCGCGGGCCGGCGACACCCCGCCTGGTACACCCTCCACCGGGCCCGCCGCGAACTCAAAACCCACCACGTCGACCTGAACCTCGGTTACACCACTGCCGACTGGCCCACCAGCTACGTCACCTGGGCACTCGACGACACCATCGCCACGCTGGCCGCACGCGATTTCCCCATCGCCCGCATCGAAGCCGGCGACCTCGACCGTTCCTGGACCCTCGCGCCGACCGGGCCCGCGGCCACCGGACCCGGGCATGCGCTCCTCGCCTGGCTCTCCGGCCGCGGACCGGCCACGCACCTCGTGTCAGAACCTCATCCGCCCACGCCACCGACGTGGCCACTCCCGCCAACGCCCGGCTGGACCTGAGCCGCCACTCCTCTCGGATGACCTTCGCCCGGTCCGCATGGTTGCAACGAAGCGGCCACCTGACAGGATGCCGGGCATGACGACGGCCGAAGAGCAGGAGAAATATCGTCAGGCGGGCTCGTTCGGAGCCGCAGCGGATGCCTATGAGCGCGGTCGCCCGCCCTATCCGCCGGAGGCGGTGGCCTGGCTGGTGCCCGATCGCGCACGGATCGTGGTCGATCTCGGCGCAGGCACTGGCAAGCTGACCCGTGCGCTGCGGGCCCCGGGCCGGGATGTCGTCGCGGTGGAACCCTCGGCCGGGATGCGCGAGCAGTTCTCCCAGGTGCTCCCTGATGTGCGAGTTCTGGACGGGACAGGGGAGTCGATCCCGATACCGGACTCAAGCGTGGACACTCTGGTCTGCGCGCAGGCATGGCACTGGGTGAACCCGGAGCGGGCGGTCCCAGAAGTTGCCCGGGTGCTGCGTCCAGGCGGGCGGCTTGGCCTGGTGTGGAACTCTCGTGACGTGTCGGTGCCCTGGGTCGCAGAGCTGGACCGGATCCTGCGTGACTACGCCGCAGCGCCGACAGAGGACCGACAAGTGGAGCGCGTGGGCGCGCCTTTTGGGTCCGTCGAGCGGCAGGACTTCCGGTGGAGTCATCCGATGACGGCTGGGGAGGTCATGGCGATGATCGGCTCCCGCAGCTACGTGATCACTCTGGAGCCCGCGATACGGGAGGAGTTGCTGGCCCGGGTCCGCACGCTGCTGGACGCGAAGCGCCCAACGGAGATGTCCTATGTGACTGAGTGTTATCGCGCCGAGCTCGACTTGCCTTGACCAGGGAGTCCCCGGTCACCCTGCGAGGTGTTCGCCCACGCGGAGGCGGTGGGGCAGCAGTATGGCGTGGCCGCGACCGGCGAGGCCGGGTACCACCGGGGAGCGGCAGAGACGAAGTATTGGTGCGTGCGGGCTGAGGCGGCTGAGCCGCGTGGGGCCAAAGTAGTGGATATATGCGAGATTTGCAGCCCGGATCGGGCACTTCGGTGCCTATTCCATGCCATACTGAGCATGGCTCTCACCGCATCCCCCGTCGGTGAGAGCCATACATCTTCGGCCCGGGCATACGCGAGCGGAAAGCGCCCGAACAGGTATGTCGGCGGGACACCAAGCCGGCTGGGCTGGGAGGACCTTTCGCTGTCGATCCGTCGCGAGCAGCGAGCCGGAATCGAGGGGCTTGATCGACCTTCTAGGATCGAGGCCGATCACTGCTCCTGGGGGATATGGATGGCTTTGGAGATGGATCTTCCGCTCGGCGAAGACCCCAATGCCGCTCGGCTCGCGACCGAACTGACCGAACTCGGCAACGAGCGCTTCCTGCGGGCGGTGCTCCGAGACCAGGCGCGTTTTCATCACCGCAGCACGGACCGCCTCGTAGGCTGGTCCACCAGCGCTCCGGAGACCACCGAGCCCACCTCCAGCCTCCTGCTGCGTGCCATCCACCTGTGCTTCACCGCCCACCTGCCACTGAGCCTGTCACCTGACTTGCTCTGGTACGCCGTCGTCCACGAGGTGGCCGTTCACGTCCGGCTGAACCCCAGTACGTACGAGGGGGTCTTCACCGACACCCCCGGATTCCAGCAGACCATCGCCGTCCGCGACGACTTCGCCCCGCAGGACTGGGGGCGCTCGATCAACCTGGTTCAACAGCCCCTGCGCTCAAGGATCGGCGACGAGGTGGCCGACCTGTTCCAGCCCGCCTTCTCCACGACCACCCCCGCCGATGCCACCGCCGCGCTGGTCGCGCTGATGGACGTGGTCAGCCCGTATTACCGTTTCCGGTGGCAGACGCTCTGTGGCATTCCGCGGATCCGGCTCGAGGGCTCAGACCGGGACTGGCGCCTGTTGGCGGCGCGGGTGCGGGAGCTGGCGGGGTGGTTCGAGGGTCTGCGGCCGTGGTTCACCGCCTTGCAGCCGGTGCTGGAGGCGATCAGTGCGGCAGCTTCCGGGTGGGGCGTCGACCACGGATTCTGGAGTTCGCTCTACACGTGGGAGTCGGCGTCCGGCGGCGACCGGGTCACCGGCTGGATCACCGCCTTCTTCGCTCACCGGTACACCGACGACGGACCACGTCCCAAAGAATCGTTCGGCCACGGCATCACCGCTGAGGACGACTTCCCTTCCCATGTCTCCTGCGTCCCGTTCCGCTGGGAGACCCCCACCGACACCTACGACATGGCCTTCCTCGGAGGCGTCATCGGCATAGAACGGAGCGGTGAGTGGATCCGGCCCCAGCTGGGCCACGCCGTGGTCGAACTTCTCTACGGACCAGACCTCGGCAACGCGCTGCGGGCACTGTAACCACCTCTTCGCACAGGCGGAGGTGAGTCCTCGCTGAGTGGGGGAGGGGGCGTGCTGCCCACGGTGCCGCAGACTGGTCCGTGACGGGACGTTGGGACCTACTGGTCGTTGGGCGGCTGCTGCTGTTCCTGTCGGTTCGCGGTCTGTCGCCTCCGCTGGTAGTGGGTTCGGCCTTTGGCGGAGTTTCCGCAGGTGGCCATATCGCACCAGCGGCGGCGGCCGCCCCGGGAGCCGTCGATGAACACCCAGCCGCATCGCAGGCCAGGGCACACGCGGGTGCGTTCCAGCGGCAGTGACCGAAGCAGGTCGAACGCCTGCAGGACGAGTTCGTGGTTGAGGTACTCAAGCCCCGACGTCTCGACGCTGACCTGGAGCTGTGGCGTGTTCTCGCGGACGGTGAGGCGAGCGCTGGCGACCGCGTGCTTCCAATGATTCTCGACCTGGTCGACCGCCTCCGCGGGGGCCGGAGGGTCCTGGTGGATCAGCGCCGCGATGAGGTCGTGCAGAGCCTCGCGCAGCTCGCGGGTGCGGTCCAGGGCCAGCGCCGCTTTGCCGGGCTCGGTCTCGGCCAGTCGCTGCAAGTCCGCGAGGGAGACAGGGTCGAACTGACCAGTAAGGGCGGCCCACTCCAACAGGCGCGGGTAGCCGTCGAGCCAGTCGATCGGTTCCGCGTCACGAGCCGTGACCGTGTTCACCAGGTCGATGACGAAGTGCCCGCCGACCAGGTCACGGGGCTTGAAAGTGTGAGCCTGGATGGTTCCCGTCACGCACGACCGCCTTTCATGGGCTTGCCTCAGTCTATCCAACCACTGTACACATGTTATCCGGTTGGAATGGAATGCCTCCCGGTTGAAAGGAGAAAGCCTTGGCTGCCGCCGTTGAACTCATCACAGCCCCCTGGAATCTCGGCTTGCGCCCGCCCGCGCCGGGGCGCGAGCCCGGCACATGGCAGGCCCCGCAAGCGCTGCTGGCGGCGGGGTTGGAAGCGCGGCTGCGGCCGACCCGGGTGGTGAAGCTCGACCGTCCGCCGTACGAGTTCGACGCGCAGCCGGCGACCCGTATCCGCAACGGGGTGACCATTCGCGAGCACGCGCTGCGGCTTGGCGAGGCGGTCCAGGCCGCGCTCGCTGCCTCCCGGTTCGCGGTCGTGCTGGGCGGCGACTGCAGCATCCTGCTGGGGTGCCTGCTGGGGGCCCGCCGCGACGGACGTTGTGGCCTGGTACACCTCGACGGGCACAGCGACTTCCGGCACCCCGGCAACTACGACGCCAGTTCGTCCCTCGGCTCGGCGGCCGGGATGGATCTGGCCCTGGCCACCGGCCGTGGTGAGCTGCTGCTCTCCCATTGGCCGGTGGTGGGCCGACCACTGGTCGCCGACGAGGACGTGGTCCAGATCGGCGACCGGGAGGACGAGGAGATACCCCCGGTCACCCGGTTCACCGCCCAGGAGATCCAGCAGATCGGTATCGCCGATCTGGGTGAGCGGGCCATCAGCCGCCTGGAGCGGCGTGGGCTGGACCGCGTCTGGCTCCATATCGACCTCGACGTGCTCGACGAACGCGCGCTGCCCGCGGTGGACTCTCCGGGCCGTCCCGGCCTGGACTTCTCCCAGCTCGCCGAACTCATCTCGACCCTGGTCGGCACCGGCCGGGTGGTGGGGCTGGATGTCGCCATCTACGATCCCGACCTCGACCCGGACGGCGCGTACGCCACTCCCATCGTCGACTGCCTCGCCTCCGCCCTGACCCCGCTTGCGACCGTGGAGACGCACGCTTGAAGACGCTACTTGCCGATGGCCCCAGCGACCTGTGCGCGAACGAGATGGAGCAGTTCGGACGCCTGGCCGGACACTGGGCGACCCAGATCACCCACTACGCCGCCGCCAACAACTCACCGGCCCGCCGAGTCAGTGGCGAATGGGAGTTCGGCTACGCCCTGGAGGGCAGAGCGGTCCTGGATGTCTGGCGATGGCCTGGGCGCGACGAACTCCCTGCCGCGGGTCGCTCGCGCGACCAGGAGTGCGGCCTGTGCGTGCGAATCTGGGACCCGCGCCTGCAACTATGGCGGTTCACCTTTCACGGCACGGCCCGTGGCGACCTGGTGTACATGTACGCCCGCGAGGTCGATGATGAGGTCGTCATGGAACGCGCCACCGGCAGCGACCTCGTCCGCTGGACCTTCGCCGACATCACCGCGGACACCTTCCACTGGCGAAACGAACGATCGACCGACGGCGGACACACCTGGCGGCTCGACCAGGAGGTCAACGCCCGGCGCCTACGGTGAGCGGTCTCGATGCAACGGTCAGGCCCCCCTTCCGGCGCAAGAGCACCACACGTCGACGGCCTTCTCTGTGTTTCCTGGGTCGCCACCCATGAAGACAAAACGGTCCGGTCCGGCGATGCGGACGTCAGACGAGTAGCCCCGTCCCGTCCTGGTCGCCCGTACCCCACGAGCTCGAGCGCGTCCCGGCCCGTGGTGCCTGCGCCGGCAGGCACCACGGACCACTGGCATCGTCACCGATGCGGAGTTTGTCGTCGGCGCCAGGTCACCACCAGGTGGTGCAGGCGACATCGGGGTAGTCGCTGGCCTTGCCGCAGGCTCGCATGAGATTGCCGCGGTTGTTGAACGCGTCGGTGTGGTTGCCGCCGCCGGTGTTGATCTTGGTGCGCTGAGCTGCTCGCAGGTCCGGCCGCGGTCGAAGCTGCGGTCCACCCACACCAGGTCGCCGGGGGCCGAAGATCCTGCCCCACGCGCAGGATCCGTTGTACCGCAGCTCGATGCCACGGGAGTGAGTCGAGGCTGACGCGACCGTCCTGGGGCTGACGCTGCGGTATGTGGCACGCTCGCCCCGGCGCACCGCCCGGGCCCTGGACTGGCCGCCGCAGTGCGCGATCGTGGCGGCTGTTGCGCTGCTGACCGAGGCGCTCAACGAGGCCGGGCGGCGGGGCCGGTTGGATCCGGCCGTACTCGCCGGGGTGGGCCTGGCCGTGGTGGCCGCCGCGGCGTTCGCGGTGCGCGAGCGGCCGGCCTGGTCTCCTGCCCTGCCGTTGCGCTTGCTGCGCTCTCGTGCGATGGGCGGTGGAGCCGTCATCGGTCTGCTGTTCAAATTCGGCTTCTACGGCCTGCTGTTCACCGCCAGTCTGGAATTCCAGCACCAGCGCGGCTTCAGTGCCCTCGGCAACGGGCTGGCGCTGTTCCCGTCGGTGGCGATGACCATGTTCGCCTCCGCCTTGTCCGGGCGGCTGGCCGCCGTACGGGTGATCGTCCGCTGGTGGTCTCCGGCATGCTCCTGGCTGCCCTGGGGCTGGCCGGCTGGGCCACGGCGGGAGCCGACCCCGCCTACCCGCTACTGGTGCCCCCGCGCAGCGCCCGGCCCGCGAGGAGTGAGCCGGGGTGAAGACGGCACCGAAGGAGCAAACTCAGTGAAGTTTGTGGGGCCGGGAGCCGGAGTCGGAGGTGTCCGGGGGCGCCCCGTGCTGGGCGGTTGACCTACGGACGTCGTGCGAGGAAGACGAACTCTCTGCCTGGCCGGTCAGGCGCGTCGCGGACGTCCTCCACCACATAGCCTTGTGCGGTCAAGTCGGCCTCGACCTCCTGCCGCTCGCGGAAACGCAGCGTTGAATCCGAGGTCAGGACCTGCCCGTCGCCAGTGAACACGTAGGTCCAGCGGAACGTCACGAGGGGCGGGCTCACTTCAATCAGCTGGACCCAGCTTTCGACCGCGTCGGAGCCCGGGATCTCCGTCACCTTGTAGGACGTCTCGCGGTTCCACTCTTCCCAGGCGCGCCTGGCCGGATCCCGGATCTCGAACACCAGGCGGCCGCCCGGCCGGAGCGCTTCGTAGGCTCGTCGCAGGGTTTCCTGCCACGCTGTCGGATCGGTGATTTGCTGGGCAGCGTTCGCTGTCATCGTCGCGAGGTCGACGCGTAGCGGTGGTAGCGCGGTGGCGTCGCCGCAGATCCAGCGCACTCGCTCGCTGCCCGGCTTGGCCCGGGCGACATCGATCGATGCCTGGGCGGGATCGACGCCGACAACCTCGATGCCGCGATCAGCCAGCAGAAGCGCGAACACGCCTGTTCCACAGCCGATGTCCAGCACTCGATGTGCGCTGAATTCCTCTGTCATCCGGATGTATGCATCGAGATCGCTGCGATTGGGGTCGAGCGGGTCATAGATCGCGGCGAGCTGCGGATGTGCGAAGCACTCATCAGCCATACGACCGAAGGTATGCGGGCCTCGGTCCGGGCAGCGACTCATTTCTGCGAGTGCGAAACGTGGCAGCCTTCACCAAGCCGGGGGCTAGCGGTGAGGAGCCCGCGGCAAGCCCGGCGGCGGCAGCGCGGGCGGTCGGGAAGGGGCCGACCTCGTCCCGGCCGCTGACGGCCCGGGGCCACGCGCACGGGAGCGGGGCTTACGCCCGGGCGTGCCGTGCACAGGAGAGTGGCTGACGCCAGGGCGAGTGCCCGGTTGCCCAGCTGCCGAGCCGGGAATTGGCCCTTCCTCCCCACTGACGACGGTGGTTGGCTGACGACGATCAGTTCTCGACGCCGTCCCGAGGAGCGCCTGTGCCCAGGTTCCTGCCGCAGCCCGGCCCGCCACGCATCCTGGCGCAGGCGCAGCTCACCAACTCCATAGGCGACGGTGCCTTCTACGCCACGTCCGCCCTCTTCTTCACCCAGATCGTCGGCCTCTCGGCCGCCCGCGTCGGCCTCACGCTCACCATCGGCTGGTGTACGGGCATGCTCGCCGGCGTACCGCTGGGATACCTGGCCGACCAGTGGGGACCGCGTCGCACCGCGCGGCTGCTGGCGGTCTGCACCACCGCCGCGCTGCTGTCCTTCCTCGTGGTGCGCAGCTTCCCGCTGTTCGTCCTCGTCTTCTGCTTCTACGCCTGCTGTCAGGGAGGGCTGACCTCCGCCCGCCAGGCGCTGCTCGCAGGTCTCGTCGACGCCGACGAACGCACCCGCGTCCGCGCCCAGTTGCAGTCCACCCTCAACGGCGGGCTGGCGCTGGGCGCCGGTGCCGGCGGGATCGCGCTGGCCGTCGGCACCGAGCCCGCGTACCTCTGCGTCTTCGTACTGGACGCGCTGGCGTTCCTCTGCGCCGTCGTCATCCTCGGCCGGCTCCCGGAAGTGCCGCCCGCCCCGTCCGAGGCCCGCGTCACGGGCGAACCGCGCCTCGCGGTGCTCCACGACCGCCCGTACGCGCTGCTGACGCTCCTCAACGCGGTCCTCTACCTGAACATGCCGCTGCTCAGCCTCGGCCTGCCGCTGTGGATCGTGGAGCGCACCGACGCCTCCGAGTCGATGGCGGCCGTCGTGCTGGTGGTCAACATGCTCAGCGTCGTTGTCTTCCAGGTGCGCGTCGCCCACCAGGTGACGGACCTGGCGACCGCGGCCCGCGCCACGGCCCGGGCCGGTGTGCTGATGCTCGCGGCCTGCCTGGTGTACGCGGCCTCCGGCGCGTCGGCGGGCGCCCTTGTGGCCGTCGCTCTGCTGCTTGCCGCGGCCGTCGTGCAGGTCTTCGGCGAGATGACGCACGGCGCCGGCGCCTGGGAGATCGGCTTCGGCCTGGCCCCGGACGGCCGGCAGGGTCAGTACCAGGGCTTCTTCGGGATGGGCCCGCAGATCGCCCGGATGCTGGGCCCGGTCGTGATGACCACGCTGCTCATCGGCTGGGGCACCGGCGGCTGGCTGGTCCTGGGCGGGCTGTTCGCCGGCGCGGGCCTCGCCATCGGCCCGGTCGCGCGTTACGCACAGCGGGGCCGACAGCAGAAGGGCGATGGTCAAGACAGCCCTGCGCGGCCAGTGGTAGGGACCCAGCCATCATGATCAAGTTCTGGCGGGTTTCTGCCGCATCTGGGTCACACCCCAACCTCAACCATGTTCACACGCAGAAGAGCAGGGATGGCAGAGCCTGGTTGGTCCAGTCCCAGAAGGGCTCGCCGGGCCGCGCGGAGGTGCCGTTGATGCCCGAGAGCGCGACCCGGGGGGTGTCGTGGGGATCGCGGTCGGCGATGTCCAGGAAGTAGGCCTCAGCGGCGGAGGTGCACGTGCAGAACTGTATCCAGCGGTCGAACTCGCCGTTCGCCGCGCGGACGAAGTCCTCGTCCTGGCCGTAGTCGTCGGGGTCTTCTCCCTCATAGTCCGCGAGGGTCGAGGCGCCGAGCGTCGTGGTGAAGCGGTCCAGTCGAAGATCGAAGTCGAACGACGTGAAGGAGGCGTGGACCGCGGCGAGGTCACGAACGCCTGCGGGGAGCGGCTCGCCCAGCAGGGGGACGACGTCCGTCGGGCCGAGGAGGGTCGGAGCCGTCCCCCACAGCACGTCCAGGGAGTTCGACCCCGTGTACGGCACCAGGTCCTTCAGGTCACGCGGCAACTCGCCTGACCGATCGGCGAGGTACAGGTATCCGAGCAGATACACGTTCTCCATCGCAACCAACGCCAGCCCGAGTACCTCCGCGCGCAACGCTGCGAGGAAGCCCGGGCAGTACGCGGCAACCGGTGCCCATACGTGTTCCAGGGCGTCGGCGAGACCCGCGTCGGCCGGTATGCCCCACGGAGAATCCGCCGCGAACGGGATGTCGCCGTCGCCGCCCAGCAGCAGAAGCCCTCGCAGCTCGGCCCTGCCCGCCGTCTCGAGGGTCCCCGACGATTCGTGCCCCAACAGCCGCAGTCGAGTGTCGCGCCGCAGCAACTGTTCGACACCGCGCGAGTCGCCGTCGGCCAGCGCCGTCCGCCACATGCGGTTGGTCTCCTCGATATCCATGATCGCAACCCTAGCCACCGACACGGACACGTTCCGTTGTCCTTCCGCACGGCCCGGCCGTACGGTGTCGGCCGTCGTCGATCATGCACGGCGTGTACGGAGGCCGGTGGCGCCGTCGAAGAACGCGAACGCGATGCCGGTGTCGTTGAGCCCCTGGCCCACCGCCGCGCCCCTGGCCTGCGAAGCCAGGTCAGGGGCTCAACGAGCAGCGCCGCCGGGCGAGGTCCCGAACTTCTGGGGCTCGTCAGGGCTCGAGGTCGGCCACTCCCTTGCCGCTCGCTATATCGAACGGCACAGAAACCTGGTCGTGCGCGATCAACCATTTGCCGTCGATCTTCTGGAAGCAGAACGTGGCCCGGACCCACATGCCGCTTACCGCCGTCCCGTTCTTCAACGTGCCGCTGAGCCGACCGAAGCAGTGCCCGAATGCCACGTCACCGCCCACGGTGACGGTCAGGTCGCGAACCTCGTAACGCACATCCTGGAAGAACGTGAACGCTCTCACCCAGTTCTGCAACTTCGCCTCTACCCCTACATGCTGCAGCGGTGGCTCGACATCGAAGGACACGACGTTCGCCGCGTAGAGCTGCTTCAGACCCTCGAGATCCTTGGCTCGGATCCCTTCCACAATGTTGTCGATCTGCTGCCGAATCTTGGCTTCGTCGACCTCGCGTTGCGTAGACATCGCGACCATCCCTTCCAATCGGTGTGGAATCTCGGCTTCTCACTAGTACGACGCCACAGCGGCCCGGGATGTCAGGCCCGCGGCAGCCGTGCTGACTTCGGAATCGTTCGAGTGCACTGCGTCCTCCGTTCCAGGAAACCGGGGAAGTCGCGCGCAACGGCGCGAGGGCAGTGCTCCAGGCGACGACCTGGTCCAGCAGCGTGTCCAGGGCGGTGGCACTGTGGTCGCCCGGTTTGAACGTGGCGAAGTTCTCGAACTCGGTCCGCAGCGACAGGGTGAGCTGCGGGGCCACGTCGGCCATCCGCAGCGCCCCGCAGATCAGCCGCGATCACGAACCCGTCGAACGTGGCGATGACGTCGGCCCAGGCCCTGGTGTGCTCGTGCTGATGCCGATAGATCCCCGAGCCGCTACCCGGCCGAACCGAGTGGACCAGCGGCGCCACGGCCGACCCGGCCGACCCGGCCGACCGGGTCGCCATGGACGGGTCGGTCAGCACGGCCTTCCTCATCGCACTCGAATTCACCCCGGCAGCATGCCGCGAGCTGGCATCCCAAGCCCGCCGCCGCCTCCACACTTCCCGACCGCAAGCGGCCCCGGCCGCCCACCAGGCCGGCCTGGTCAGAAACTTCAGACAGGCATGGGAGGCCAAGGACATCCGTAGGATCGCCCCTGGGCCGTCCGCAACCCCGACAAGCTTCGCCCGTGGACGGCAGCCTGGCCCGCGCTGCCCGCCCGCGATGGCCACGACCTCCTGGCGGCGCCTTAGGTTGCTGGAATGACGATGGGTGACGAAGCGGGGATGTGTCTTCCGGTGTCTCAGTTCCCGTTGCGGCGGGTGGCAGACCGGGGGCGTGGCTGGTATCGGGGTGACTGTCATGTGCATTCGGTGGCCTCGCACGGCGGCGAGCTGACGCCCGCGGAACTTGCGGTAGGTGCGCGTGCGGCGGGGCTCGATTTCCTCGCGACCACCGAGCACAACTCTGCTGAGACGCATGGCGCCTGGAGCCGGCACGTCGGCAACGATCTGTTAATGATCTTGGGGCAAGAGGTTGTCACGCGGACGGGACATTGGCTTGCGTTGGGGGTCCGCCCGGATCAGGTGGTCGACTGGCGCTACGGGGTGCGGGACGACAGGGTCGACGGGCATCTGGAGGAGGTTCATCGGGCGGGTGGGCTCTGTGTGGCAGCTCATCCGCACGTCCCGTACACGTCGGGCACGTTCATGTATCCGTACCAGGGCTTCGACGTGGTTGAGGTGTGGAACGGGCCGTGGCGTTCGGATGTGCCATGGCAGGCGGACAATGAGGCGGCCCTGGCCGAGTGGGGGCGCAGCCTCGCCGCGGAAATCCACCAGGGACGGCGGCGGCCTGCGATAGGGAACAGTGACACCCACCTGGAGGGCCAGATCGGCACCCCGCACACCGTCGTGCTGGCCGACGAGCTGAGTGTTGAGGCGATCCTTGCTGGTGTCCGCGCCGGCCGTAGCTGGATCGCCGCATCGCACGCCGTCGGGCTGTCTTTCACAGTTTCTGCCGGTGACCGCAGCGCTGGGATCGGTGAGGAGCTGAAGATCGGCGATGGGCCGGCCGTGGTACGAGTTGATGTACGAGGCGTGCCCTGCGGCACTGTCAGCCTCCACACCGAGAGGGGAAAGGTGTGCAGCGAATCGTTGCCCGACACGGGTTCGGGCACGGTGAAGTGGCGGATCAGCGCTGAGGAATCGGCGTTCATTCGCACCGAGGTCCGCGACGTGAAGGGGCACATGGCAGCGTTGAGCAACCCGGCCATCTTGGTCTGAACAGCGGACGGTCGAATCATCACTCACCTGCTGATCGCTGTCTGCACCGTTTCCGCTGAAGGGGCCGCGGCACTGTGGCAGGTTCGGCCCGCTTGTCGGAAGCCGGTAGGGAATGCGCTCTTTGCCGCATCAAAGGAGCGCGTGTGACGTACATCACGAATTTGGTGCGGGAAACCCGTGCAATGTTGGAGCCGTCTGCGCTCTCTCTCCATCGACCGGGTACCGCCGCAACCGGGGGCGGACCGCACGTTCGGGAGGGTGCTTGCAGATGGATGGCCAGATGAATCAGCGGACGGCACTGTTGCTGCTGGTGGGAGCCGTCACCGTGTATGTCGCGTTCGAGCATCCCCCACTGGGCACGGCACTTCTGGTCGGCGTAGGGGTCGTGACGCTGCTACAGCTCTTGCTCAAGGACCGCTGACCAACCATGTGTGATGTGAAGTCGGCAGTGTGCCCTATCGCCGGAGTACGCCCGCCGGTCTGCCGGCTCGGGGTTGTCGGCGGGGCCGGCATCGGCGCGGACGTCATCGCTGTCGGCGGCACGTCCTGGGAAGACACCTCCGTCCCCGAGCCGTTGAATGCGAGGGCACGGTCGATGTGTGGCATCCGGTACGTGGCCTCCAAGCCTTGTCCGAACCAGGGAATGCGGTGATTACGGCATGAAGGCAGTGCGGTTCCACGAGTACGGCGAGATCGATGTGCTGCGGGTGGAGGAGGTGGAGCGCCCGGTGCCCGGCCCCGGGCAGATGCTGATCGAGGTCCGCGCGGCCGGGATCCAGCCTGGCGAGGTGATGATCCGCAAGGGCGCGCGGCACGACCGCTGGCCGGCGATGTTCCCCTCCGGGCAGGGCAGCGATCTGGCCGGCGTCGTGGTGGAGGTCGGCCCGCAGGTGCGCGGCTTCGCGGTGGGCGATGAGGTCCTGGGCTTCACCCATAGCAGAGCGAGCCACGCGGAGTTCGTCGTGGTCGACGACGTGAATGCGGTCTCCCGTCCGGAGGGGCTGTCCTGGGAGGTGGCCGGGTCGTTGTACGTGGCCGGCACGACCGCATACGCCACCGTGTTCGCGGTGGATCCCGGACCGGCCGACACCGTCGTGGTGTCCGGTGCGGCGGGCGGCGTCGGATCGCTCGCCGTGCAGCTCGCGCGGCGGCGCGGCGCCACGGTGATCGGGCTGGCGAGCGAGCGGAACCACGCCTGGTTGAAGGATCGTGGTGTCCTCCCGGTCACGTACGGGGAAGGCGTGGCCGAGCGGATCCGGCAGGCCGTCGGCGGGAGCGTCGACGCGTTCATCGACACGTTCGGCGACGGCTATGTGGAGCTGGCAGTGGAGTTGGGTGTGCGGCCCGAGCGGATCAACACGATCCGTGATTGGCAGGCCGCGGCCAAGGTGGGTGCGCGGACCTACGGAGAAGGCTCGGCGGCGTGCGCGGTCGTGGTCGGCGAGCTCGCCCGGCTCGCCGCGCGCGGGGAGCTCAAGGTGCCGATCGCCCGTACCTACCCGCTGGAGCAGGTGCGAGACGCGTTCCGCGAGCTGGAACAGGGGCACACCCACGGCAAGATAGTGCTCCGTCCGTAGCCCCGGCTGCCCGAGGCAACCATCGAGCAGGCACACCGCACCAGCACATAAGCGTCGGACACCTCAGGTACTGTCCTGCCGGCAGCGGCAGCGGCAGCCGAGGGCCCCCGCCAACTGGATCGCTCACCCTGACCGATGCCCTACCGTTCCCCCTGGAACAGGTCGCTCTCCGGCCGGCGGCCGAGGCGGACCGCTCGGAGGCGGCCAGATGAACGTCACACTGGCCCTCGCCAACAACGACGCCATACTCGCCGTCCGTTTCCTGCTCGAACCGGTCTCGTTGGCCTGCGTGACGCTCTGGGCATGGCGTCGTGTGCCTTCGCCCTGGCGCTGGGCTGCGGTCGTCGTGCTCCCCGTCGCCGTGTTCTTCGGCGCGGTGGCCGCCCTCCACTTCGCCGGCCGACGGCGTGCGGCTCGGTGGCTGCTCGCAGTCGTGGTGGCTTACCAGATCCTTGCCTACGACCGTGTCGGCCGGCTGCTCAGCCACTGACCCGCAACCCTCCTGTCGAACCCTTGCCCGGCCGGGACGGCGAGCGCGACGCCCGTGCTCGTCGTCGTACTGCTCGCAGCTGCCGGATCGGTCTGGTTGAAGTGGTTCAGCGACCAGCCCGAGAGGCGGTTGAGCCGCTCACTGGACGGTTGCCTGCGGCGGGACACCGAAGGTGTGACCGTGACCGGAGGCGGGAGGGGTGGTCGCCTGCAGGCGGGTCGATAGGGCGCTGGTCCCGGACGGCGGCAACGCCTCCGACACGGCAGTCACCGAGGAGCCACGGGACGCGGACGCGCAGTCGGCACCTGGAGATCCGGGGAAGCCGAAGCCGCACCTCAAGGCGATCCGCTCGCATCCCGGGTGAATGAACCGGACGCCCTATCCGTTTTGTGCCTTCGCCAGGAGCGCTCGTATCTCGGCGGCCGAAGCGGGGCCTGCCTTGAGGGAGAGGAACCCGGCCGGGGCGGAGCCGGCCGCCAGGGAGCCGAACGACTCGCTGGGCAGCTCCGTGTAGGGAGCGCCGTATGCGGGCGTGCCCGGTGCGAACCGCCTGCCCTGCGCGAGTGGTCCCGCGTCGACCGTGTCGTATCCGAGAATGTCGAGCAGTTCGGTCGCGTGCCGCTTCGCTTCGGTGTTGTCCCCGGCGATGGGGAGCGCGGTGCGGTCCTCGGCCCCTGCCGGCCTGTTCAGTTCGGCGAGGTGTTGGTGGTGGATGTTGTTGAACGCCTTCACGACGTACGCCGATTCACCGAGGTACTGCTGGAGCAGTTCGCTGCTCGTGGTCGAGCCGTCGTCCAGGGCCTCGATTCCGCCGTCGCGCTGCGGGGAGTAGTTGCTGGTGTCGATGACCGTCTTGCTCGCGAGAGGTTCGCGCGGCAGGGAGTCGTACGCCTTGAACGGGACGGTCACGACCACCCAGTCACCTGCTGCGGCGGCTTCTGCCGCGGTCGCCGCCCGGACACCGGGGCCGAGCTCCGCGACCAGGTTGGCCAGCGTCTGTGGGCCGCGCGAGTTGCTGAGCACGATGTCGAGTCCGCCGTTCACGGCCAGCCGCGCGAGAGTGCTGCCGATGCGTCCACTGCCGATGAGTCCTAAAGTAGCCACGCCGGGCCAACCAGCGGGGATCCGTGCGTATTCCGTCCGTGCTCCGCACCGATGTCGGAGTTCGTTGCCGATGTGTTCGGGTCGCTGCCAAGCGGCGGCCGACGGTGGGATCAGCGGGGGTGCCCATCCTGTGGGCACTGGCAGGGGAAGCGGTTGGACAAGGAGACGGCGTGGACGCCATGAAGATCGGGATCATCGAGACTGGCAGGCTGAGCCTCGTACCGCTCGCTGTCGAGCACGCGGACGAGATGGCCGAGGTGCTCTCCGACCCGGCTCTGCATGTCTTCATCGGCGGTACCCCGCACCCTCCGCAGGCATTGCGGGCACGGTATGAGCGCCTGGTGGTCGGCTCACCCGAACCTTCCGTGACGTGGTGGAACTGGGTTCTCCGGCTGCGCGAGGAGAAAAGCCTGACCGGGACGGTGCAGGCAACGATCACCGCTGCTGAGCACGGGTGCGCGGCCGAGGTTGCCTGGGTGGTCGGGACCGCGTGGCAGGGGCGCGGCATCGCTACCGAGGCGGCACGAGGACTGGTTGCGTGGCTGCAGGAGCAAGGCGTGCAGGAGATCTGCGCCCACATTCATCCGGACCATCATGCATCCGCTGCTGTCGCCACTGCTGCGGGCCTGGCTCCAACCGGACACTGGCACGAAGGGGAGATCAGGTGGGAGCTTCTCCCGACGCACTCACCGGCCGACGATGGCGGCACGGAGGCGGGGCTCTGAAGGCGCCGTTCACACTGACACCGGCCCGCTACGACGCGGCTGGCGGCCCGGGACGGATCGCACGCACCACACCACTGGCCACCAGAGTGCGACGCGAATCGGGATGGCGGCTCCGCGCCGCCGGTCCCGGTCATCCGTGCCAGGGCCGTCGCTTCTGCCCCGACTGGGCTGACTAGTCGCCCCGCTTCAGGAGCCGGGCTGGACCGGGTGCCACGGTGCGTCGGGGCGGGTGGGGAGTGCGTCGGCGGTCAGTTGGAGAGCGTATGTCGGCTGCTTGCCGGGGATGGGGCTGAGGTAGGTGTGGCCGGTCATGTGGCACCAGGCGGGTAGGTCGAGTGGGGCGGCGGGATCGGTGGCGATGACGTGGACGACGGTGCCCGGCGGTGCGCCCTCGATCTGCTTGCGGAGGCGGAGCAGGAGGGTGACGCAGAGCAGGCCGGCGCCGTCGACGGCCAGGTCGGCTTCGGCGGGCGGGGACGGATGGCTCATCGGTTGTTCGAGGTCGGGGCGGTGACCCGACCAGGTCTTCACGGTCTTCTCCTCTGTCACCGCCTTCGCCTTGGTATGCGCCTGGGGATCCATCGTGATAAGCCACCTCAGGTTCCGGAAGGCCAAGATCCGCAACGGCCAGGAGGACCAGATCTGCTACAAGATGCCACTCCATCCCTACGGCAACTACCTCGCGTTGGTGTTCGTGGCCGCAGTCCTGGTCTGCATCGCCATCCTGCCGGAGACCCGCATATCGCTGATCGTCTCCGGCGTCTGGGTCCTGGTGGTCTTCGTCGCCTACACCTTCTACACCAGGACCCAGCGGCAGCGATCCGACAGAGATTGCCCGGCTCATGAACCGAACCAGCCCGGAGAATCAGACCCCCTTCGTGTCACTGTGCCAGGCGTATAGCGGCCCGGATCCCCACCTTGGCGGTGGCACGGCCTCAGCCGCATCACCGCCAAGTTTCAAGGGGCAAGGCACAGCGATGCCCGCCGCCGACCTTGCCCACCATGCTGCCGCCGGAGGTGGTCGAGCAGTTGGTTGGCTGCGGCCAGGACTCAGAACCCGGAGGGCCCCGTGTTCCGCCTCGTGGCGTTCGCGGCGCCCAGCCCCTGTGCGAGTCCCTGGTCCGCTGCCGCACGCGCCAGTGCCCCGCGTTCCCCCGAACCGCGCCTGCGCAGCAGTACGGCCAAGCACACCCCGACCGCGGCCGCGAGCAGGATCACCATAGAAACAACGAAGATCATGTGTCCCCCGTTTGTCTGCCGGAATCGTCCTGATTCCTCGTCAATCCGTATTGTCGCCTGCCGCCCGTTCACAGAACAGCCCGCCTGCTTTGGACCGCAGACATGCCTCCGCCGCGCCCGGGAGCGCGGGCTGCTCAGGGACGGTGCCATACGAGCGTATAGCGCCAGAACAGCCGTCGTCGCAGTCGCGCACCGGGGAGAACGTTTCTGGCTTCACGGACGATGTCGTCAAAGGTCATGTCCGCTGGGCGGGTAGGAGCTGTCATGGAGACGGGCCGGGGTGAGGGGCGGCCCTTGTTCTTCAGCCAGCCGATGGCGGCGTTGGCTGGGATGGCGAGGACATCCAGCGAGTAGTCCACAGGGGTCTGGGCGCGGGACAGGCCGACGATCACCAAGGTCCCTCCCGGGGCCAGATGGCGGCGGAAAGCGGCGAGTGTCTGGGCGAACGGCAGATGATGGATCGTGGCGACACATGTGATGACGTCGTAGGAGCCGTTCGGGAACTCGGCTGTCGCATCCGCGACGGCGAAGGTCACGGGAAGCGATGCGGGAGTCAGCTTCCGGGCCTGGGCGGTGATCGCCGGATCGGAATCGACTGCCGTCACGGCAGCGGCACGTCGGGCCATGAGCCTTGCGAGGTCACCGCTGCCGGAGCCGATGTCCAGAGCGCAGTCGAAGCGTCTCGGGAGCTGCCGCAAGATCCAGCGGTGGTAGTGGGCGTTGTGATCCCAGGGATAGGCGGCATTGAACCGTTCAAGTGCCCGCAGCACACGAGGCGGCAGAATCTTCATCCACCCAGTCCATCAAGTTCCGGCAGCATGCACACCTCGCTCTGGAGCAAAGCTCCCCCGCGGAGAGCGTCTTCATAGTGACGTAGCCGGTCACCGTCGCTACGCAGGGCAGCCAGGCCAGCTGGTTGGCGTGGAAGTCCTCGTAGGCGGGCAGGCCGGCGACCTCGACCTCGAGCAGGTAGTCGTAGTTGCCGGTGACAGGTGGGTGCGGGTCACCTCGGGCAGTCGGGTGACCGCACGCTCGAATGCGGTCACGTCCGCGCGCGCGTGCCGCATCAGCCGGACACCGGCGAACACCCGCAGGCTGCGGCCGACCGCGGCGGGCTCGATCACCGCCCGGTAGCCGCGGATGATCCCGGCTTCCTCACCATGCTCATCAGCGCTGTGGGCAGGGCGCGAGGCACGAATCGGCCGGGGAGTGGCCACAGTTCGTACGGGACGATATCGGCCGCAGGGTGCCGACTGCCGGTGTCGTCACCGGTCTGGAGGTAGCGGGCGAGCTCGGCAAGCCGGCGATGGGCCCGGCCGGGGTCGTAGCGGCCGGGGTGGCTGCCGATGACGGCGGCGACGCAGTGGCTCAGCAGGTGGTCGCGTTCGCGTGGTCGCTGTCGAGTTCCGGATGGAGTAGATCTGCGGGTTCGTACAGGTAGTGGCCGCCTCGGTGGCGCTGTTCGCAGATGGTTGTGGCGAGGGTGAGCCGCCAGGGCGTCGAGAGGGCGGTGGTCAGAACGGGATGGGGGCCGCGTTGCAGGGATTCGAGGACGGGCGCCCAGCGCGCGGGCTTGATGGCGCGGGAGGTCAGGAATTCGGTGCAGGCCGCGGAGTCGAGGGGCTGCAGGCGAAAGACGGCTGCGTAGCCGACCCACAGCTCGCCCTGCTCGACCAGGGTGTCGTACCGGTCTGCTCGGCCTCGACGATGGCATGGGCGGCGGCGGGGGACAGTCCGTGGGCCTGCCTGAGGTGTTCGGCCAGCCCGGCGGATACGGCGCGCTCCTCGGCTACTTCGCTGCCCAACTCCACGGTGTCCAGGCGTGGTACGGATATCCGGACGGGAACCGGCGCGTCGGCTGTCCGACCGTCGAGGAGACCGAGGATCAGCTCCAGGACGAGCACCGTCTTGCCCGCCCCGGCCGCGCTGGTGACGAACCTCGCCCTCGGCGGCGCCTACCCGGCCGGCTGGAACCAGGTGACCACCCCCTACTGGGGTCTGCCGCAGTCCAGCGTCGACAAGATCGCCGCCGGGGGAGTGCAGGCGGAGATCGACTGGGTCCGGGCCGAGCAGAAGAGGTGAGCCCCCCGGTGCCCGGGGCACAGCGTCCCGGGCACCGGCGACGCCGCGTCAGTCCCGCTGCCGCGCGTGGGCGGCCTCGAAGCGGGCGACCCAGTACGCCGTGCGGTCCAGGTAGGCCGTCTGCGCGCGGCCGCCCTTGCGGCCGTAGGCACCCTCGTACGAGAGGTAGTCGAGAGCGCCGGGAGTGGCGGCGGTGGCCGGTTCGATCTGGGTGCCCTCGTGCCATTCGTTGAACGAGGTGATGCTCACCCAGTCCGGGACGCCGCCCGAGTTCCCGGTGGACAGGGCGTACTCCCATTCCAGGTCGTACGTCCGTCCCTGTGCTCGGTCCAGGGTCGGCGTCGTGTTGCCGGGGACGGCCCGATCGTCGATGTAACCGGGGCCGAGCGACGGCGCCCACACCATGCCGCGCTCCGCACAGAAGGCGGCGACCTGCGACCAGTCCGGCTTGTTGGCCGTGGCGATCGCGTCGTACGTGTACACGCCGCCGAAGTCCCCGATACGGGACAGATCCCAGGTCTGAGCCATCACGATCGCCCGGTCGTCGACCTCGTGAAGCGGCGACCAGTCCACCGTCAGAAGGCTGTTGAAGACGTAGTAGGCGCACCGCCCGCCACGCTCCGCGTCACGGTGGAAGGCCGGGTGGTGGCCGTAGCGCTCGGTGAGATAGCGGATGTCGGCGACCACCGAGGCGGCGTCGCGGCCCTCGTACGGCTCGATGTGCCAGGCCACCTGGAGCCCGGCGGCGGCCGCGGCGTCGAGGACCACCGGTGCCATCCGGTCCTCGTAACTGCCCTGCCCCCACCAACTGCTGACCAGCACGCCGGTGCCGGCCTGCCGTAGCCAGCGCATGTGCCGGTCGACGGCGCCGCGCCGGTCACCGGAGTCGTAGGGTCCGAGCACAGGGTAGTAGTCGGAGCTGATCGCCTCGGGCGGGGTCAGCTCGCCCTGCTGCCAGTGCCGCCACTCGCCGTACACCTGAGGGTTCCCGTACCAGGGGTAGTAGAAGATGTGGGCGCGTGCGGATGGCTTGTGTGCCGGGGCGGCTGTGGCGCTGCCGGTACCCGCTGCGACGGCAGTGGTCGCAGCGGCGCCGGCGGCGAGGAATCCTCGCCGGGACAGAGATCTGGGGTGTGCGGTCATCCGGGTCACTCTCCTTGGACGGATGGACGGGAATGGCGCGGGGTGAAGCCGAGCAGGTCCGCGCACGCCTTGGTGTCGATCAGAGAGGTGCGGCCGGGCAGCGGCTCGAACGCCGGTACGCCCGGGTGGTGCTGGTGGAACAGCTCGTCGGTGGTCAGCGGCGATGATGTGTCGGCTGCCGCGACGTTGAGGACGTGGCAGCCGGTGACGTTGGCAGTCAGGGCCCGGCGGATCACGGCGGCCGCGTCCCGGGTGTCGAGCCAGGCCCACAGGTCGTGCCGGTGGGCGCCGGGATCAGCCGCGACGTGGGCCAGTTGGTCCGTGAGTCGCCGACCGGTCCCGGTGAAGGGGAAGCGCAGACAGACGATGTCCGTGCCCCAGCGTCGGTGTGTGCTGCGGGCCGTCTCCTCCAGGACGACTTTGGACAGGCCGTACGGGTCGCGTACGAGCGTCGGGTGCTCCTCGTCCAAGGGGACGTAGCGGGGTGAGACGGGGACCGGTGACCAGGCGAGACCGACGGCCGCCAGGCTGGACGCCGCCACGATGCGCTGTGCGCCCGCCTGTCCCGCCTCGTCGAGGACGCGGTGGGCCGTGAGGCAGTTGGTGGCGAACAGGGCGCTGTCATCCTCGACGTTCGGATGGGGGATCGCCCCGAGGTGGACGACGGCCTCCGCGCCGTCCACCGCCTTGCGGACGAGGTCGGCGTCCCGCAGATCGCCGATCAGGACACGGGTGCCGGTCGGGGCGTCCAACGGCACCCGGTCGGTGAGGGTCAACTCGTGCCCTGCGGCGACCAGTTCATGGGTGGCATGGATGCCGATGTGTCCCGCGGCGCCGGTGATCAGGACACGCATCAGCCCTTCACCGCCCCGACCAGGCCGTTGACGAAGTACTTCTGGAGGCTAAGGAAGAGGAGGACCACGGGGACCACTACGATGAGGGCGCCGGCCATCAGGTTGTTGTAGTGCGGCACGTTCTCGGAGGAGAGCACCTGCAGACCGAGGGGCAGGGTGTATTGGGACGGATCGTTGAGCGACACACGGGTCAGCAGGTACTCGTTCCAGGTGGGGATGGCCGTGAGCAGGGCGACGGTGATCAACGCGGGCCGGGTGAGCGGCAGATAGACCTGTGTGAAGATGCGCAGCTCACCGGCGCCGTCGACCCGCGCGGAGTCGCGCAGCTCTGTGGGGACCGCGGAGAACGCGCCGGTCATGAGCAGGATCGACAGGGGTGCGCCGCCGTTCACGAACGGAAGCACCAGTCCCCAGTGCGTGCCGAGGATGCCCATCTTGTTCTCCAGGAGGACGATCGGCAGCATCACCGTCACACCCGGCACGAACAGCAGCGAGACGAACAGCTTCTGCAGCGCACCCCGCGCGGGGAAGCGCAGCACCGCGAACGCGTAGCCGGCCGCCGCGTAGAACACCACCGTCAGCACGACGGTGTACAGCGTCACCAGGACGCTGTTGACGAAGAAGTCGAAGAAGTGCAGTTCGTTCCAGGTGTCGACCAGGGTCTGGAGCTTGGGGTGGTCCGGGATCAGATGACCACCGCGCACCACCTCGACCTGGTCCTTGAACGCCGCCGACACCATCCACAGGAACGGATAGACGCTGACCAGCGCGTACAGGGTGAGCAGCACGCCCACGACGATCCGGGCCGACGAGCGGCCGGACGGCGCTCGTCGGGCGGAGCGGACCGGACGGGGCCGGGCCGTTGATATCGTTGTCATGTCTTGCTCCGCAGCGCTCGCAGGTTGATCAGGGCGAGGACGAGGGCGGCCGCGAACAGGAGCCAGCCCAGGGCACTTGCCAGGCCGAGAGTGGGAGAGAGGTTCTTGAGGAAGGCCAGCCGATAGGCCTCCAGGCCGAGGACGTTGGTGTGGTCTCCGGGGCCTCCGTTGGTCATCACGAGGAACGTCTGGAACCCTTGGAGCGCCTCGCGCAGATTCAGCAACAGGACGATCGCGGTGATCGGCCTGACGAGTGGCCACACCACGGACGTGTTGGTGCGCCACCAGCCCGCGCCGTCCAGTTGGGAGGCTTCGAGGATGCTGCGGTCGATGCCCTGAAGACCCGTCAGGTACAGCAGCATCGCCACGGGGACATGGCCCCACACGGTGATCACGATCATGGTGGGCATGGCTGTTGAGGGATTGCCGAGCCAGCCCTGTGGTTGCTGCAGCGAGCCCAGACCCAGACCGCTGAGCAGGGAGTTGATGGCCCCGTCCGGCTGGAGGATGTACTGCCAGGCGAAGAACACCGCGACGCCGCTGGTGACGTATGGCAGGAAGTAAACCGAGCGCAGGACGCCCTGGAACCGCTTGACCTGGTTGAGGAGCACCGCGAGCGGAAACGAGACGACAACGGTCAGCGCGGGGGCCGCGACCATCACCCAGATCGTGTTGGCGGCGGCGTGCCGGACGCGGGGCGCGTACACGGGGTCGCGCCACAACAGGTCCTTGTAGTTGTCGAGGCCGACCCACTCCCAGTTCGGGGCGAAGCCGTTCCACTTGGCGAAGGACAGAGTGAATCCGTAGCCGACCGTGTACAGGCCCATCACCAGGAACAGCACGACCGCCGGCGCGACGAACAGGTAGCCCGCGAGTGCCTCGTACCGGTGGTCCTTGCGTTGTGAGGGCCCGCTTCTGGGCACCCCGGTGCGATCCTTCTCCACCCTCGCGGGGAGCGTGGGCTGGAGCGTCACTGGCCGGCTGCCTTCCAGTACGACTGGTTCAGATTGCTGATCTTGCGCGCGGTTGATTCGACGGAGGCGCGCCTGAGCGGGGACATGTCGGCGAGGATGTCGCCGACGTCGTTCTGCTCATAGCCGGGGGACTGGAGGTTCTGGTTGAGGTTGGCGTCGTACGTCGTCTCCGGCGTGCCCTTGAAGCTCTGGACCATGGAATTGAGCGTCGGGCCGAGTGCCTTTGCGGTGTCGGCGCCGAGGTCCGTGGCCGGCAGGTCGGTGGCGTCCTGAGCGAACTGGGCGGCGACCTTCTTGCCGGCCAGGAACCGCATCCACTTCTTGGCGTTGTCCGGCTGCCTGCTCGCCGAGCTGAGGGTGATGCCGGTGAGCGCCATCGGGGCCAGCGCCCGGTCGGGGACCGCGCCGCTCTTGGGAGCGGGCAGGCCGAAGGCGTAGACATCGTCCGGGTTCATGCCGCTCTGCTGCAGGAAGGCGAGGGTGAACGTGCCGCCGACATCGAACGCCGCCTTGCCCTGGGCGAAGGTCTGGTCCGCCTGGTCGACGTCGAGCGACTGGGTGCCGGGCGTCCAGTACGGGGTGAGCTGGTTGTACTGGGAGAGCACCTTGACGCCGTTCGGCGAGCCGAAGCCGGCGTTCTTGTCCTTGCCCCACAGGTCCTCGTAGCTCTTCTTGCCGAGCTGGGCGAAGGCGAGCGGCTGGAGTATCCAGTTGAGGCCGGGGCCTTTGGCCTTGAGACCTGTGGTGAGGCCGCCGTTCTTCGGGTCCTTCTTCGTCGTCGCCCTGAGGGCGGAGATCAGGTCCTCCCAAGTCTTCGGGGGCTGTTTGATCCCGGCGTCGGCCAGCTTCTGCTTGTTCGCGTAGACGATGCCGAACGTGCCGATGGTCAGCGGGACGCTGTAGCGCGCGCCCTCTTTGATGCCGTTGTCCGAGGACTTCTTGTTCTGGGACTTCTTGAAGCGCTCGGGCGTGATGAGGCCGGATTCGTGTACGGAGTGCTGGATCTCGTTGAGCCAGTCGCCCTTGTAGTCGTCGCGCAGGTCCGCGGCGATGCCGGCCGCGCCGAGGACGCGGTCCTCGCCGTCGGAGTGCACCTCGAGGACGTCGGGCAGATCGCCGGTCTTGGCGGCGCTCTGCACCTTGGTCATATAGGCCTCTTCAGGTGTGAAGACCTCGATGCTGACGGAGATGCCGGTCTCCTTCTTGAACTCCTTGGCGGCGTTGCGCAGGGCCTTGACGTGGGACTGCTTGAACGTCCACATCGTGAGGCTCTTGGCGTCCGAGCCGCCGGAGCCGCTGCCGCCGCAAGCCGTCAGGGCGCTGAGCGACAGCGCGGTGGCCACGGCGGTGGCGACGTACGTGGCCTTGCGGGAAGTTGAGATACGCATGAACCCCTACCTAGGGTCGACCGTTCAGAAGGCCGAATGGCGTTGGAGTGACCGAACTTAGGCTCGTCGTGATATAGCGTCAAGACGCAGGGCGGGATTGAGCGTGGGTGACGGTCCAGTCGGGATCTGGGCGGGAAGCGGAGGGGCAGTGGAATCGGTGACGGACGCGGCGGGGGTCCGCAAGGTCGAAGAGGTCAAGTCCGCGGCTCGGGTCCTGGAGGTCCTCGAACTCCTCGGGCGGGACGGCGCCCGCCTCTCGCTTGCGGAAATGGCGAGCGCGATGGCCGTGCCCAAGAGCAGCCTGCACGCGATCCTGCGCACCATGCAGGCGAGGCGCTGGGTGGACGTCGATCCGTCCGGCACGCGCTACAGCCTGGGTCTGAAGGCCCTGCTCACCGGCACCGCGTATCTGGCCGGCGACGACGTCGCGAGCCTGGCCGGGCCGGTGCTGGACGCCTTGGCCGAGGAGACCGGCGAGGCGGTGCATCTCGGCAGGCTCGACGGTACGCACGTCGTCCACCTGGCCAAGCGCGAGTCACGGCACGCGCTGCGGACGTACTCCGCGGTGGGGTATCGGCTGCCGGCGCACGCCACGGCTTTGGGCAAGGCCGTGCTCTCCCAGCTGGACCAGGCGGAGGTGCAGCGCCGGCTCACCTGGCCGCTGGAGAAACTCACGCCGGACACCGTCGTCGACCCGGACGCCTTCCTGGCCGAACTCGCGGAGGCGCGGCTGCGCGGCTGGGCCATGGACGACGGGGAGAACGCGGTGGACATCCGGTCCGTCGCCGTGCCGCTGGGCGTGTCCCCGGACGGCGGTGACGCGGTGAGCTGCTCGGCGCCGCGCAGCAGGATGGGCGACGACCGGATCGAGGAAGTGGCCCAGGCGGTGACCGAGGCGGCGCACTCTCTGAGCATGCTCCTCAAGCGCCTCGGCCAGCACTGAGCGCACATGCGCGGCGCCACGGGCGCTTTGAGGGCCGGGAGCTCGTGCCCCCGGCCCTCAAGCGCCATATCTGTATGGCCGTTGACAAAACGGATCCCCGCTCCATACGTTCGGATGGCAGTACGTCATTCTGCTACTCGAATGCTGGAGTCCGTATGACGGAGCCTGATGCCCTCGCCCTCACCCGCCTGCTCGCTCCGGCCCCCTGGGTCGATGAGCGCGGGTCCAAGATCCGCATCACGGCCGTCCGCACCTTCCTGACCGCCCCGCATGGCTGCCCCCATCTCATCGTCCGCGTGGAAACCGACGAGCCGGGGCTGTACGGCCTGGGCTGCGCCAGCGATCCGCAGCGCACCCTTGCCGTCCGCTCGGTCCTCGACGACTACCTCGCCCCGCTGCTCACCGGACGCGACCCGGACGACATCGAAGACCTGCACCGGCTGATCCTGAACAGCGCCTACTGGCGCGGCGGTTCGCTGACCGGCAACGCCCTCGGTGGCATCGACGTCGCCCTGTGGGACCTCAAGGCGAAGCGCCTGGGCGTCCCGCTGCACTCCCTGTTCGGCGGCCGAGTGCGCATCGGCGCCGAAGCGTACACCCATGTCGACGGAGCCGACGCCGAGGAGATCGCCGACAAGGTGGGTGCGGCCCGGCAGCGCGGATACCGGCATGTGCGAATCCAGGCCGCGGTGCCGGGATCTGACACATACGGGGCAGGTGGTGGTGCCGATCCGCAGGCGGTGCGCGAGCGCCGGGTGCCGTGGGACTCCGCGGCGTATCTGCGAAACGTCCCCCGGGTGCTGGCACGGGTACGCGAACTCGTGGGCGACGAGGTCGAATTGCTGCACGATGTACACGAACGGCTCGATCCTCGCCAGGCCGCGGACTTTCTGCGCCGTGTCGAGGACATCGGCCTGTACTTCGTCGAGGACCTGCTCGCCCCTGAGGACGCCGCGCACTTCGCACGGCTGCACGCCGTCTCGCCGGTTCCCCTCGCCGTGGGTGAACTCTTCAGCGATCCCCAGCAGTTCGTGGCCCTCCTGAAGGGACCGGACATCGATTTCGCGCGCATGCGGATCCCCACGCTCGGTGGCCTGACTCCTGCCCGGAAGCTGGCAGCCCTGTGCGAACTGCACGGGGTCCGCCTTGCCCCGCACGGACCGGCGGACGTCAGCCCCGTCGCCCAGGCCGCGACCCTCGCGCTCGACGTCAGCAGCCAGGCCTTCGGCGTTCAGGAAGCAGCCGTCTTCAAGGAGCCGGTGCACGAGGTGTTCCCCGGCACCGTGGCGGCACACGGCGGGCTACTTGTGCCCTCCGGAGCGCCAGGCCACGGCGTCGACTTCGACGAGGCTGCGGCCCGGCGCCACCCGGTGCCCGAGCCTCTCGGTCACGATCGGTGGGCGCTGCTGCGCAACACCGACGGCAGTGTGCAGCGGCCCTGAACCCGTCGCGCATACATGGGAGCTCTACGGAGCCCAGCATAAGTCCATCGATTTGACTTAAGGCGCCGAGCGGGGCGGGAGACACCCACTGGGTGTGCTCCCGCCCCGCTCGGCGCTCGCATACCCGAAACGTCAATCCTTTTCTTTACAAGCGACCTCGGATTTGGAATCTAAGTCCCCTGACAAAAGAAATCTCCCCGGCCCTCATCTGCAATTCAAGGGAGCCGGTGCGAAGCGTTGACTTGATAACACACATGGTTTTACATAGCGGTTACTGGCTGGACGCGAAGGGGACCGCCCATGCTCGAAGAGCGCATAGCCGCATTCCTCGCCCAAAGGCTGCGACCGGCGCTGTACCCGCTCCGCATTCCTCTCGATGTCGGCGCCTGGCATCTGCCGGGCGAGCCCGTTCCCGCACCTGTCGCCCTGCGCGCCGACTATGAACCGTTCTGCGTGGGCGACACATGGGGGCGGCCGTGGTCAACCACCTGGTTCACGCTCCGGGCGACCGTGCCGAAGGGCTGGGCGGGCCGTCGCGTCGAGGCGGTCCTCGACCTGGGCGGCGGGGAAGGCGCCAGGCCGCAGGCGCTCGTCCGCGACGCGTACGGAGCGCCGCTGCAAGGACTGGGCGCCGCGCATCCGGACCCGGTCCTCGTCGCCGGGCGCGCTCTTGGAGACGACGACGTACGACTCTTCGTCGAGGCCTCCGTCGTCGCGGCCGCAGCCGATGCCCTGCCGCTGCGGGTGGGCCGTGCCGACCTCGCCGTGCGCGACGAGGCAGTGTGGCGGCTGTCGCACGACATAAGGGCGCTGCACCGACTGCAGCGCTCGCTGACCGACGACGTACCGCGCGCGGCCCGCATCCGTGACGCCCTGGAGCGCGCGATCGACGCCGTCGACCCGCGTGCCGTCGGTCGCACCGCCTCCGCCGCATGCGCCGTGCTCGCGCCCGAACTCGCCCGCGAGCCGTCGAGCCGCCCCACGTTTGTGGTGGGAGAGAGCGCTCCCGCCGCGCTCGGCGCCGTGCCCCTGCACGAGGCGGTTCGTGCCTGCGCCCGTGACTTCAGCACGTTCGCCGCGCTTGCCGACGAGTACCCCGGATTCGTCTCCGTCGCGCCCGCGGTGCAGCACTACGCCTGGATGAAACAGCACGAGCCGCATGTCTTCGAGCGGCTGCGCAAGATGGTCGCCGACGGCGCCTGGCTGCCCGTCGGCGGCCTGTGGGCGCAGGCCGACACCGAACTTGCCGGGTCGGAGTCGCTGGTACGGCAGTTCGTGCACGGGCGTCGTTTTCTCCGCGGCGAGTTCGGCGCCGACAGCGACGGTGTATGGCTGACCGACACGGACGGCGTCTCACCGGCCCTGCCGCAGATCGCCAGGGCCGCGGGCGCGCACTGGCTGATGGTCTCCCGACGGGACGCAGCGCGGTCGCGGTCAACGTTCACCTGGGAGGGCATCGACGGCACCGCCATGCTCATCCGCCTCACGGGCCGTGCAGCCGGCCCCGGCAGCGACGAGGCCTCTGCCCAGTCCTTGCACACCCTGCGCAACCCCGACCGCGCCACGCTGGAGCGGGCCCGCCGCCTTGCGGACCTGGACGGCCCGCCGTCACACAGCTTGCACCCCGCACACGACACGGACGTCGGCGCCAGGATGCGCGGCGCCCTCGACCTCGCCCCGCACGCGGGCACGTACAGCAGCCAGGCGCGCACCAAACGAGGCAACCGGATGTGTGAAGTGCTGCTCCACGAGGTGGAGTTGTGGTCGGCCACGGCGGCGGTGCGGCGCGGCATTCCCTATCCGTACGACGCACTGAACCGCATCTGGAAGTCCGTGCTCACTCAGCAGAGCCACGACGTCCTCGCCGGCGCCGCGGTCGCCCGCGCCCGCCAGGACGCCGAGGATGCGCACCATCAGGCCGCGCGCCGGCTCACCCGGATCGTCCACCGCGCGCTCGGGCCGGGCGGGGACGTCGCCGCGCACAACGCGGCACCGTTCGCACGCCGCGAAGTCGTCCTGTTGGACGGCGTGGTCGAGGGCGCCGCCGTCGCCCAGGGGCTGCCCGGCGGGCGGTGTGCCGTGCTCGCCGAGGCGCCCGCCCACGGCAGCGGCCCGGTGGCCATCGCACTGGACGGTACGGCACCGGTCACGGCCCGCCGCACCCGCGAGGGGCACTCCGTCCTCGACAACGGCCTGGTGCGCGTCACCATCGACGGCGACGGTCTCGTGCGTTCCCTCGTCGACCCGGCCACGGGCCACGATGTCATCGCCCCCGGCGGCCGCGGAAATCTGCTGGAACTCCACCGTGACGAGCCGGTCGCCGACCCGTCCCGCACACTCGCGCTCGGCAGCGACCGGACCCGCCGGGACCTGATCCACGCGCAGGACGTCGAACTTCTCGCGAGCGGGCCGCTGGTGGCCACGGTGCGGGTGCGCCGCGGAAACGGCCGCTCCGTCTTCACCCAGGACCTGACGCTGACCGCGGGCGGCCCCTCGCTGACGGTCGACACCGAGGTCGACTGGCGCGAGCGCGACACCGCCCTCAAACAGACGTGGCCGCTCAACGGGCCGGCATCACACGTGCGGTGCGGCATCGCCTTCGGCCACACCGTGCACACACCGGGCGACGGAGAGGAACGGGCGGCGCAGCGCTGGATCCACGTCGACGCCCCCACGTGGACGGTCGGCTTCGCCGGCGACGTCACCCACGGCCACGACGTCGTCCCTCGCGAACGGTGCGACGGCGGTACGGACACGACACTGCGGCACACCCTGCTCCGCGCCCCGCACAGCCCTGACCCGCACGCCGACCGGGGAGTGCACCGCTTCCGGCACACCGTGCGGCCCGGCGCCACAGTCGGCGACGCTGTCGCGGACGGCTACCGCCTGGACATGCCCCTGCGTCTGTCGGACGGGGCGTCGTCGTTGCGTCCGCTGGTGCGCGTCGACCACCCGGACGTCGTCGTGGAGACGGTGAAGCTCGCTGAGGACCGCAGCGGAGACGTCGTCGTACGTCTGTACGAGTCCAGCGGCAACGCTGCGCGGACCACGCTCACCGCCGACTTCGCCGTCGCCGAAGCGTGCACGACCGATCTGCTCGAGGAGAACGCCGTCCCGCACGCCCACGACGGACCCCGCATCCACCTGCAACTGCGCCCGTTCCAGATCCGCACCCTGAGGATCAGCCGGGCCGAGGCCGACGAGGAGCCACTCGGTGCCTGATCCCCTCCACGCCGACACGCTGACGTCCCGGACTCGGGCGACGCTGCGCGACTGGGCCGTGGCCGACGGGCCCCTCGCGCTGCGCGCCCGGATCGTGCTGCTGGCCGCCGAGGGCCGGCGCGACGCGGAAATCGCGCGGCGCCTCGGCGTGTCCCGGCAGACCGTGGGCGCCTGGCGGCACCGCTGGTACAGCGGCGGACTCGCCGGGCTCGAACAGCGCCGCCGCACCGGACGGCCCGTGACGGTCGACGAGGCGGACGTCGTCACCAGGACCCTGCTCGCGCCTGGAGGCAGCGGTGCGAGCCGCGCCATCGCCCGCGAACTCGGCGTCTCCCACGCCACGGTCGCGGCGATCCGCCGCCGCTGGAACATCATGCCGGACCAGCCGATCGTCCCCCGCATCCCGACCCGTCCGCCACTGCCCGGCGCCGATGCGTGGGTGATGGGCCTGTACGCCGACGCCGACCGGGGCGTCCTGCTCGTCGGCACCCGTACGGAGGCCCGGAGGTCCGCGGCCGCGGTCACCGTGATCGACGCCGAGGTGCTGGCCGGAGTCGACCGGGCCTTGGACACCCTGCGCCTCGAACCGGCCTCAGACGACCAGGAGTTCAGGGCATTCCTCGCCGACGCGGCGGCCGTGCACGCGGACATCACCCTGCACGCCGTCACGCTGTGGTCGACCGATGAGCGGCGGCCCGCCGGATCGCTCGTCAGCCACCACGACCTGCCTGTGCGCGCGAGCTGGCGCGGCTTCCTCAATGCCCTGATCGCCCTGGACAGCACGAGCCACCCCGAGTCGTCACGCCGGGTCTTCCTTGACCTGGTGGCGGCGCTCGAGCGCCCCGTACAGCCGGCCGGCCGCTCGGTCCGCTGGCTGCGCGAGCGCGTCGCCGAGCACCAGAGCCGTCCGGATGGCGGTTGGCACGCCCCGGACGCACCGTCGTTCAGCGGAGTCAACCAACTCGACCTCGGATCCTTCAACGAGTGCGTGGTCATCGAGACCGTGCGCCTCGTCGGTACCGTCACCCGCGGCGAGATCGCCCACCGGACCGGCCTCACCCAGCAGTCCGTGTCCCGCATCGCCCGGTCGCTGCTGGACCGTGGCTTTCTCGTTGAGGACGCCCAGCGCCGTGCCACTTCCGGCAAGCCGCGCACACCGGTACGGCTGTGCGGCTCCGCCGCGCACGCCCTCGGCCTGCACATCGACCCGGAGGTGCTCACCGCCGTCGTGATCGACCTCGACGGAGCCCTCGTGTGTACGTGCACACGCACCGTCAGTGCCGACATCGATCCTGCCGAATTCGTCGCGCAAGCCGTCGAGGTGGGCCATGAAGCGCTCGGCAAGGCGCGTGGCGCCGTTCAGCCCAACGGCTTCCTCGGCGTCGGCGTGGCCGTGCCGGGACCGGTCGACATCGCCTCCGGCACCGTCCTCGGGCCGCCCCTGATGCGGGCCTGGCAGGACCTGCCCCTGCTGTACCTGCTGAAGGAGCACTTCCCCTGCCCGGTCCTCATCGAGAAGGACTCGCTCGCCGCTGCCGCGGGCGAGCGCTGGATCGGGCGCGACCGCAGGGCCCGGGACTTCGCCTACCTCTATCTCGGCACCGGCGTCGGCTCCGGCCTCTACCTCAACGGCGACCTCTACCGTGGAGTCAGCGCGAACGCGGGGGAGTTCGGGCAGCTGTGCGCGCTCGCCCTTGACCGCGTCGCCGCGGACGGACGGCCCGAGATCCTGCCCGAGTGCAACCCGCCCGTGTCCGTGCCGAGGTTCGCCGAGCGGCTCGGCCTGCGCACCGCCGGCACGGAGCACAGCAGCACCGAGGCATACCGCGCCGTCGGGCGCGCGGCCACGGCCGGACACCCGGCCGCCACCGCCGCCCTGCGCGAAGTGGCACGTGCCGTCGGAAGAGGAGCCCTGGGGCTGGTCGATCTTCTCGACATCGACCTGATCGTTCTGGGCGGCCCCTTCTTCACCGACGACGTCGCCGACTGCTACCTGGAGGAGATCGGGCGCGCCGTCAATGAGTTCCCCACCGCCCGCCGGTTGCGGCGCGTCCACGTGGAGCGCTCGGTGCTGAGCGCGGAAGCCGCCGCGGTGGGCGCCGCGTCGACACTTTTCCATGCCACGTTCACCCCGCGCCTGAAGGGACGCGAGCGGGGCTGAGGCAGGGGAGGGCCCCGCCTCGGCCCCGGCGGACCTCACGTGGTCGGTGTCGGCCGGTTGGGGGTGAGAGCGATCTGCCCCTTGAGCATGCGGCCGCCGTCACCGGTCAGCCGCAGGTAGTAGTCGGACGAGCACGCCGTACCGTCCTCGTCGAGCGCCCAGATCCCCGAACCCGACGGCACATCGGCCCCGGTCGCCGCCGTCTTGGCGATCTGATTGCCCTCGTTGAACTCGTCGAACATGGAGATGTAGATGCCGCCCACACCCAGCCGCACCATGTTGTAGAACTGCCGCCACATGAAATCACCATGCCTGCGGTGACGTTCCTGGAGATCGCCCGGCATCACACACGGCTGATAGTCGATGCCGTTCGCGTCACAATCCGCTTTGTCCGGCGTATTGATGTTGGTGAAGAAGTCATCGGACTGGGAAGGGCTGGAGATACGCCCCACCATCCATGGGGAGATCATGTTGAACGAGTGGTACACGGCGGAGAATCCGGGCCGTGAATCCTCGGTACCGGTACGCCAATGCGTAGGCACACCTCCGATCACATAACAGCCCTGTGCCTTGAACCAGTCGACGACGTCCTTGCACGGCGCCGGATCGAATGGTCTCCCCGAGTCATTGAATCCGAACCCCCAAATACACACCACCGGCTTGCCGTTCTGCCGCGCATAAGCACCGGACGCGGTGTGCGCCTTCATCTTTTCCGTCCAGTCCTGCTTGATCTGGGACTGCATGGACGTCCAGCCGCTGACGTCGTACATGATGTAGAACTTGCGCCCGTTCGCCTCGGCCGCCTGACGCACCTTCTGTGCCATACCGTCGCGCGTCGGACCCTCGTCCCCGAAGGGGTTGAAGCGCTGAAGAGCGGCCGTGTCGATGTTGTTCTCCCGCATCCAGCGAAAGTGCGTGTCGACGGTCTGCTGGTCCCACGACGAGAAGAGCTGAGCGGGCCTGCCGCTGTTGAGATTCGGGTACGCGGTGGTGAACCCGCGCTGGTAATCGGCCATATCCGGCCAGGATTTGATGGTTGTGTTCGACAGTGACGGAGGTTGGAACCGGTCCCTGCTCCAGTGCCACCAGGTGTTGATGGGGGAGCCGTCGCCGGTGCAGGCGAACCAGCCCTGATAGCCGACGGATATCTTTCCGACGACATCGCCCGGCCCGCTGGCGGCGGGCTGGGCACCCGCGCTCTCGGCCGCGTCGGCCCTCGTCAGTCCGGCCACGGTGCCCAGGCCCGCGCTCGCGGCGATCGCGCCGCCGATCACGCTGCGTCTGGTGACGGCCATGGAGTTCCTCCAGTGGGGTTGGGGGAGTGGGGGCATGGCATTTCTCCGCGTGCCAGCAAAACCATGGTGCTGCCCGGAGTCAATGGCCGGCGCGGGCATTTCTCCCGCGAATCGGCAACTGGTCAAAGCGAATTCTGGTTGCCGGCGGGAATTGAGTGGGAGTGGAAAATAAGTGGCCTGACACCTGAGTCGGTAGGCGTGAACAAGACCTTCGTCGACTCGGGGTGCGCGGGCTCCTCCCATGCTTCATCCAACGTATTGACAAAATGCGACGGAGGTTCGTAGCTTCTCAACATGCTGAGCCCGTCGCGTCTGCTCAGCGCCAACTTCTGCTGGGTCGCGACCACCGTTGAGCGACTTCATCCGACTCCGACCGCCGCACTCCACCCTGCGGCGCCGATGGGAGCGTGTCATCACCTTGACCAGCGACATCCGGCGGGCGCTCGTCGTCCGTGGCGGCTGGGACGGGCATCAGCCCGTGACGATCAGCGACAGCTTCGTACCGTTCCTCAAGGACCGCGGATTCACCGTGGAAACCTCCGAGGACCTTGCCGTGTACGAGGACGCGGAGCGCTTGGCCGCGACCGACCTGATCGTGCAGTGCTGGACGATGGGGACCATCACCCGCGAGCAGAGCGAAAACCTCGCCGCGGCGGTGCGCGCGGGCACCGGCCTCGCCGGCTGGCACGGCGGCATCGTCGACTGCTTCCACGACCACGGCTACCACCTGCTGACCGGCGGCAAGTTCGTGATGCACCCGCCGGGCTTCCACGACCACACCGTGCGCCTGCTGCCCGAGCGAGCCGACCATCCCGTCATCGAGGGCCTCAACGACTTCACCGTGCACACCGAGCAGTACTGGGTGCTCACCGACCCGCATATCGACGTCCTCGCCACCACCACCTTCGCGGCCGACGAACTGCGGGACCGGCCCGCGGTGATCCCCGCCGTGTGGACCAGGACCTGGGGCGCTGGGCGGGTCTTCGTCTCGACCATCGGGCACAAGCCCGACGACTTCGACGTGCCCGAGGTGCGCACGCTGACCGAAAGGGGACTGCTGTGGGCGAGCCGCTGAAGCCTTGGAACATCGGCATCGTGGGCGCCGGAAAGATCAGCGGCGCTTATCTCGCGACGCTGGAGCGCCTGACTTCGCTGCGCCTGACCGCCGTCACCGACCTCGACCGCAGCCGCGCCCGTGCCATTGCGGAGCAGGCCCCGGGCGGGGGAGAGCCGGCCGTCGCGGAGTCCGTGGCCGACCTGGTGGCCCGGGACGACGTGGACGCCGTGCTCAACCTGACGATCCCGGCCGCGCACGCCGAGGTCGCCCTTGCGGCGCTCGGCGCGGGCAAGCATGTGTACGGCGAGAAGCCGCTGGCGGCCAACCGCAAGGAGGCCGACGCCGTGCTGGAGACGGCGCGCACGGCAGGCCTGCGGGTCGGCTGCGCGCCCGACACGGTCCTCGGCACCGGAACCCAGACCGCGCGCAAGGCGGTGGACGACGGCCTGATCGGCAGGCCGGTCGCGGCCACCGCGTTCATGACCACCGCGGGCCATGAGACGTGGCATCCGGACCCGGAGTTCTACTACCAGCCGGGCGGTGGCCCACTGCTCGACATGGGGCCCTACTATCTGTCGGCCCTGGTCCACCTGCTCGGCCCGGTGGTCAGAGTGACCGGCGCGTCCTCCCGACCGCGCGCACAGCGTACGATCGGCAGCGGCCCGCGCGCCGGGCACGCCTTCCCGGTGGAGGTGGACACCCACATCACCGGCGTCCTGGAGCACGCGGGTGGAGCCCTGTCCACGCTCGTGATGAGCTTCGACATCCACGCCGCGCGGCTGCCGCGCATCGAGGTCCACGGCACCGACGCCTCGCTGTCCCTGCCCGACCCGAACGGCTTCGACGGCGCCGTTGAGATCCACCGCGGAGACGGCTGGACGACGCTGCCCGTCTCTGCCGGCTACCCGGACGCGGGACGCGGCGTGGGCCTTGCCGACCTGGCCGTTGCCCTGTCGGCCGGACGACCGCACCGGGCATCGGCCGAACTCGCCGCACACGTCCTGGACATCATGCTCACCCTCATGGACGCGGCGGCTCAGGGCCGAGCCCTCCAGGTGACCAGCTCCTGCGAGCGCCCCGCCCCGGTGGACGGTCGCTGAACGACACCCTCACTGCCTCCCGCCCGCTCGCAGCGACAGGAGACCCCTTTCATGCACGACGACCGGAAGCTGGTCGAAGCACGCCTGGAACGCGTCCTCACAGAGCGCATCCGGCCGGCCGTCCACCCCCTCATGACACCCCTCGCCGTGGAGATCTGGTCCACCCCCGGTGAACCCGTGCCGGTGGCCGAGGGTCTTGCGGCACCCACCCGCCCCATCGCCCCCGGCGCCCCGTGGGGAACGCCGTGGGGGACCAGCTGGTTCAAGGTCACCGGGACGGTCCCTGCCGAGTGGGCGGGCCGCACCGTCGAGGCCATCCTCGACCTCGGATTCACCCCGCGCACCCCGGGCTTCCAGTGCGAGGGCCTGGTCCACGCCCCCGACGGAACCCCGGTCAAGGGACTCCACCCGCGGAACAACCACGTCGGCGTCGGCGCGCCCGTGTCCGGCGGCGAGCGGATCCACTGGCGCATCGAGGCGGCCTCCAACCCGGACCTCGACGCGAGCGGCGTTCCGTTCCAGCCGACACCGATGGGGGACAAGGCCACCGCCGGTGACGCACCCCAGTACGTGCTCGGCGAGATGCGGCTGGCCGTATTCGACGAGACGGTCTGGAACCTGGTCATGGACCTTGAGGTCCTCGGCGAACTGATGGCGGAACTGCCGGTCGACGGGGCCCGCCGCTGGGAGATCCTGCGCGCGGTCGGCCGCGCCCTGGACACCGTCGACCTCCAGGACGTCAACGGCACGGCGCACGCCGCACGGGACGAACTGGCCGGTGTGCTCGCCGCGCCCGCCGCACCCGCGGCCCACCGCATCAGTGCCGTCGGCCACGCCCACATCGACTCCGCGTGGCTGTGGCCGCTGCGGGAGACGGTCCGCAAGGTCGCCCGCACGGCGTCGAACATGACGCAACTCATCGAGGAGGAGTCCGAGTTCATCTTCGCCATGTCCCAGGCGCAGCAGTTCGCCTGGATCAAGGAGCACCGGCCCGAGGTGTACGCCAGGGTCAAGAAGGCCGTCGCCGACGGACGGTTCGTACCCGTCGGCGGGATGTGGGTCGAGTCCGACACCAACATGCCAGGGTCGGAGGCGATGGCCCGCCAGTTCGTCCACGGCAAGCGCTTCTTCCTCGAAGAGTTCGGCATCGAGAGCGACGAGGCATGGCTGCCCGACACGTTCGGCTTCGCGGCCGGCCTGCCGCAGATCATCAAGGCCGCGGGCTCGACACGCCTGCTCACCCAGAAGATCTCGTGGAGCCGCACCAACACCTTCCCGCATCACACGTTCTTCTGGGAGGGCGTCGACGGCACCCGTATCTTCACGCACTTCCCGCCCGTCGACTCGTACAACTGTGAAATGACGGGCGGCCAACTGGCCCACGCCGCAAGGAATTTCAAGGAGAAGGGGGTCGCCACGCACTCCCTCGCGCCGACCGGCTATGGCGACGGCGGAGGCGGCACCACGCGCGAGATGGTCGCCAAGGCGGCCCGGATGCGAAGCCTGGAGGGCGCCGCGGCCGTCGTGTGGGAGACCCCCGCCGCCTTCTTCGCCAAGGCCGAGGCCGAATACCCGAACCCGCCCGTCTGGGTCGGCGAGCTCTACCTCGAACTGCATCGCGCCACCCTCACCAGCCAGGCGCAGACGAAGCGCGGCAACCGGCGCAGCGAGTCCCTCCTGTACGAGGCGGAGCTGTGGGCCGCGACGGCGGCGGTGCGCGTCGGTTTCCCGTATCCGTACGAAGAGTTGGACCGGATCTGGAAGACGGTGCTGCTGCACCAGTTCCACGACATCCTGCCCGGTTCGTCGATCGCATGGGTGCACCGAGAGGCACGCGAGACCTACGCGCGCCTCGCTGCGGAACTCGAGGGCATCATCGCGGATGCGCAGCGCGCGCTGGCCGGTGCCCCATCGGGTGGCATCGGCCTCGTTTTCAACTCGACGCCCCACACCCGCAGTTCGGTCCCGGCCCGGGGAGCCACCTCACAGGCCACGGACGGGGACGGTGTTACTCCTGTCCCGCGTGACGGGGGCGGCTACGTCCTGGACAACGGCTTGCTCCGGGTCGAGATCGACGGGCGGGGCCTGGTGGTCTCCGCCTACGACCGGGCCGGCGACCGGGAGGCGATCGCTCCGGGGCAGGCCGCCAACCTGCTGCAGCTGCACCCCGACTTTCCCAACCAGTGGGACGCCTGGGACGTGGACGCCTTCTACCGCAATGTCGGAAGCGATCTCACCGAGGCGGCCGACGTCCGTGTCGACGGCGGAGCGGTGCGGGTTGAGCGGGTCTTCGGGCGCTCCAAGGCGGTTCAGCTGCTGTCCGTTCCTGCCGACGCCAAGCGGCTCGACATCGACACCGAGGTCGACTGGCACGAGACGGAGAAGTTCCTGAAGCTGGCGTTCCCGCTGGATGTGAAGGCCGACCGGTACGCCTCCGAGACGCAGTTCGGCCATGTGCACCGTCCCACCCACCAGAACACGAGCTGGGAGTGGGCCAAATTCGAGGCCTGCAACCACCGCTTCGTCCATCTTGAGGAGCCGGGCTGGGGCGTCGCGCTCGTCAACGACGCGACGTACGGCCACGACGTGACCCGCGCTGTCCGTACGGGTGCCGACGCGGGTGCCACGACCACGGTGCGGGCCTCGCTGCTGCGTGCGCCTCGCTACCCGGACCCGGAGACCGATCAGGGTGTGCACCGATTCCATCACGCGCTCGCGCCGGGCGCGACGATCGGTGACGCCGTCCGCGAGGGCCACCGGGCCAACCTGCCCGAGCGCCGGATCACCGGAACCGCCGAAGCGATCGCGCCTCTGGTCGCCGTGGACAACGATGCCGTGGTGGTCAGCGCGGTGAAGCTGGCCGACGACCGCAGTGGCGACCTCGTTGTCCGCCTCTACGAGGCGCACGGCGGCCGCGCCCGTGCCATCGTCCGCATCGACGGCTTCGCCATCGAACGGGTCGCTCCGACGGATCTGCTGGAGCGGCCGCTCCCGGACGCCGAGCCACCGACAGGCGCCGACGGCGGCATCGTGCTCGCGCTGCGTCCGTTCCAGATGGTGACCCTGCGCCTGCCGCGGTCATGAATCGCACCCCAGGCGAGGACCGTGCCCGCTGGGAGCGGACCGCAGACCAGCTGCTGCTCGCCGTCCGGCCCTACGCCACCGACGAGCACGCCCTGATCGACCTGCCCGGTGTGCCCAGCGCGAACGGTGCGCACAGCGACGGACTCGAAGGTTTCGCCCGCACCTTCCTGCTGGCCGGCTTCCGGCTCGCGGGAGCGGGCGGAAACGATCCGCATGACGTCGCCGGGTGGTACGCGCAGGGCCTGGTCGCCGGCACCGACCCGAAGCACCCGGAGCGCTGGCCCACGTTCGCCGAGTGCAACCAGGCCAAGGTCGAGGCCGCGTCCATCGCGCTCGCGTTGCACGAGACGAGGCCGTTGATCTGGGACCGGCTCGACGACCAGGTGCGGCAGCGGGTCCTCGACTGGTTCGCCCTGATGGTCGGCGACCCGATGCCGGGCAACAACTGGATCTGGTTCCAGGGCATCACCGAGGCATTCGCCCGCACGGCCGGCGGTCACTGGCGGCAACAGGACCTCGACCGGATCATCGCACTGACCGACGGCTGGTACGCGGGCGACGGCTGGTACTCCGACGGCCTCACCGGCGGTGCTCACCGCAACTTCGACCACTACAACGGCTGGGCCATGCACCTGTACCCGTTGTGGTTCTGCCGCATCCTCGACCATGCGGCACCCGGCGGACTCCTCGACCGCTACCGGGCCCGGCTGCACCGCTTCCTGGCGGACCAGCGCCTCCTCATCGGCGCCAACGGCTCACCGCTCGTCCAAGGCCGCTCCCTTACGTACCGCCACGCCGCGCTCGCCTCGCTGTGGACCGGCGCCCTGTTCGACGCGACGCCACTGGCACCGGGGGAGACCCGGGCACTCGCGAACCGTATGCTCCGGCACTTCACCGACCACGGCGCCATGGACGAGCGGGGACTGCTCACGCTCGGCTGGCACCGGCCCTACCGCGGCATCCTCCAGGTGTACTCGGGACCCGCGTCCCCGTACTGGGCGAGCAAGGGCTTCATCGGTCTCGCCTTGCCGCCGGACCACCCGGTGTGGACCGAGGACGAGGTCCAACTCGCCGTAGAAAAAGGCGACTTCAAGCGCCCCCTGCCCGCGCCCGGCTGGCTCGTCTCCGGTACCGCCGCTGACGGTGTGGTACGAGTCGTCAACCACGGCGGCGACCACGCCGACCCGGCTCGGCCCCACGCCGACGACCCCTGCTACGCCCGATTCGCCTACTCGACACACACGGCGCCCGAGACCCCCGGCGACCCCACGGCCGGTCCGAGCGCCTGTGCGGACGCCGGCCCGCTCGACAACGCGGTCGTGCTCCTCGACGCCGCGGGCCGTGCCTCGCACCGCCGCCCGGCGACCAGAATCTCCATGGACGGTGCCACCGCCGTCTCGCGCTCGCGCGCACACTGGCCACAGGACGCGACGTGGGACCCGTTCGGTGGGCCCGATACCCCTTATGTGCTTGGCCCTTGGGTCACCGTCGGTTCCGCGTTGCGCGGGTCGATCGAGGTACGGGCCGTGCGCGTCGACCCCGCCGCCGGTGATGAGCCGACCGGCCATGTGCTGCGGATCGGCGGATGGCCCCTTGCTGTCGATCCGCGGGGCGCGCCGTGCGCTGCGCAAGGCGCCACCGCCCGCGTGGCAGGTGTCAGCGGGCTGATCTCCTCTCTCATCGGCGCAATCGGGTTGCCCGCCGCGTCCGTGGTGCCGGGAGCCGACAGCAATGCGCTGGGCGCCGTATCCGCCACCCCCGTCGTGCGGACCGACGGCCCGGTCGCCTGCGGCACCCTCCACGTCGCCCTCGTTCACCTTGGCGGTTCGGACCCCGCCTCCCTGCCGCGGGTCACCACCCGTGCCGAGGGGACCACCCTGGTCGCGGACGTGACGTGGGCCGACGGCGCACAGGACACCATTCGACTGCCCGCCGCTGAAAAAGAGGCATGGAAGGACCAGCACCGTGCATGACGACCGCCGGATCGTCGAGACACGGATCCGGAAACTGCTGGACCGTGTGATCCGCCCCGCTCTCTACAGTTCCGTACGCCCGCTCACGCTGAGCGCCTGGCTCGTCGAAGGCGAACCGGTCCCCGTGGCCGACGCCCTGCACGCCGACTACGAGCCCTTCACGCTCGGCTCCACCTGGGGCGGCCCGTGGGCGACAACGTGGCTGCGGGCGAGTGCGGAGATACCCGAGCAGTGGACGGGGCGTCGCGTCGAGGCCGTCTTCGACCTCGGCTTCGATCTCACCAAGGGGCCCGGCGGCCAGGCCGAGGGCCTGGTACACGATGCCCACGGTGCGCCGATCCAGGGCCTGCACCCTTACCACCGAAGCGCGCTGCTCAGCGACTCCGCCACCGGTGCCGCCCGCGTGGACCTGCTGATCGAGCTCGCGGCCAACCCGCCCATCGTGGCCAGCGCGGGTTTGCACATCCACCACGGTTCGCGCGAGACCGCGGGCACCGAACACATCTACCGCCTCAAGCAGGCCGAGATCGCGGTGCGCGAGGACGACGTATGGCACCTCATCCACGACATCGAGGTGCTCGACGAGCTGATGCATGAGCTGCCGCTCGGCTCATCGCGGCGTCACGAGATCCGCTACGCGCTGCGCCGCGCCGCCGACGCCGTCGACCCGGGCGACGTGGCGGGCACGGCGGCGCAGGCCCGCGGCCGGCTGGCCGATGTGCTGGCCCGGCCCGCACACGCCTCCGCGCACACCATCGCCGCGGTCGGCCACGCCCATATCGACTCGGCCTGGCTGTGGCCGGTCCGGGAGACCGTGCGCAAATGCGCGCGCACCTTCACCAACATGACGACCCTCGCCCAGGAGTACCCCGAGCTGATCTTCGCCTGCTCCTCGGCACAGCAGTACGCATGGATGAAGGAACACCACCCGGACATCTTCGCCCGGATGAAGCGAGCGGTCGCCGACGGCAACTGGGTGCCCGTTGGTGGCATGTGGGTCGAGGCCGACGGCAACCTCCCCGGCGGCGAAGCCCTCGCACGCCAACTCGTATACGGGCGGCGCTTCTTCGCGGAGGAGTTCGGCGCCCCGCAGAAGGGCGTATGGCTGCCCGATTCGTTCGGGTACACCGCCGCCTACCCGCAACTCGCGAAGCTCGCGGGAGCCGAGTGGTTCCTCACCCAGAAGCTGTCCTGGAACGAGACCAACAAGCTGCCGCACCACACCTTCGCGTGGGAGGGCATCGACGGTTCACGTGTCTTCACCCACTTCCCGCCCGTCGACAGCTACGCCGCTTCCCTCACCGCGGCCGAACTCGCACACGCCGAAAACAACTTCGCGGACAAGGGCGTGGCGACGCGCTCGCTCGTCCCGTTCGGCTACGGCGACGGAGCCGGTGGCCCCAGCCGCTCGATGATGGAGAAGGCCCGCCGCCTGCGCGACCTCGAAGGCTCGCCCAAGGTCGTCATCGAGGCGCCGGACGACTTCTTCGCGGCGGCACGCTCCGAACGCGACCAACTCCCCGTATGGCGTGGCGAGCTGTACCTGGAGAACCATCGCGGCACGTACACCAGCCAGGCGCGCACCAAGCGCGGCAACCGGCGCAGCGAGGCCCTGCTGCGCGAGGCCGAACTCTGGGCCGCGACCGCCGCCATCCGGGCCGGGGCGCCGTATCCGTATGAGCGCCTGGAATCGCTGTGGCGGCGGGTCCTGCTCAACCAGTTCCACGACATCCTGCCGGGCTCGTCCATCGCCTGGGTGCACCAGCAGGCCGAGCGTGAGTACGCCGAGACCCACGCCGAGCTCGAGATGCTGATCGCCGACGCGGTCGGCCACCTGCCCGGTGCGCCCGCGCTGCTCAACGCCGGTCCCTACGCCCGTCGCGAGGTCGTCATCGTCACCGGCGGCCAGTTCGCGGGAGCGCAGCGTCTCTCGGACGGACGCAGCGCCGTCCTCGCCGACGTCCCGCCGCTCGCCACCGGCGGCACGGTGGACACGCACCGGGGTTCCGTCACCGCCACGGCACAGGACGCGGGCTTCATCCTCGACAACGGGGTGCTGACGGTCGTCGTGGACCGCCGCGGCCTGATCACGTCGGTGTACGACCACCCGGCACAGCGCGAGGCCATCGCCCCCGGCACCGCGGGCAACCTCCTCCAGCTCCACCCCGACGACCCCAACCTGTGGTCGGCGTGGAACATCGACCCGTACTACCGCGACACCGTGCGCGACCTGGACGAGGCCGAGTCGGTGACCCTCGTGGACGAGGGACCGCTGCTCGCGTCGGTCCGGGTCGAGCGCGCCCACGGAGCCTCCCGGTTCGTCCAGCACATCGAGGTCGCCGCCGAGTCCCGCCAGGTGATCGTCCGCAACCACGTCGACTGGCAGGAGCGGGACACCGTCCTCAAGGCGGCCTGGCCGCTGGATGTGCACGCGGACCGGGAGAGCGCCGAGATCCAGTTCGGCCATGTGCAGCGCCCCACACACGAGAACACCAGTTGGGACGCGGCCCGCTTCGAACTGTGGGCGCACCGTTGGGTGCACGTCGGCGAACGGCACTGGGGCGCGGCCCTGCTGGGCGACTCGACATACGGCCACGACGTGGGCCGCGACACCCGCGAGGACGGCGGAACCACCACCACGGTCCGGCTCTCGCTGCTGCGTTCCCCGCACAGCCCCGACCCGCAGGCCGATCGCGGGCGGCACAGCTTCAGCTACGCCCTCCTCGCGGGCACCGGGATCGAGGGGGCGATCGCCGGGGGCTACGCGCTGAATCTGCCGCTGCGTCCGGCCCCGGCCTCTGCCCGTTCCCTGGTCGGACTCGACACCATGGACGTCGTGGTGGAGTCGGTGAAGCTCGCGGACGATCGCAGTGGGGACGTCGTGGTCCGCCTGTACGAGGCGTGCGGTGGAGTGGTCGCCGCGCGCCTGCGCGTGGGCTTCCCGCTCGCCGCGGCGTTCGACTGCGACCTGCTGGAAGTGCCGGCTCAGCGGCTGACGGCTCGCCCCGACGACGAGCGGGACGTCGATCTCCGGTTCCGGCCCTTCCAGATCCGTACCCTGCGCCTGCGCCCTGCCGTGGCCGGGGAGGCGCATCGATGACCGGGACGGCGAGAAGCGAGAAGGCCACCATTCGGCGCGGCACCAACCTGCCGCGCATGGGCGACTTCAACGAATCCGTGATTCTCGACGCCATCCGCCGCCACCCCACCGGCCTGAGCCGCGTGGAACTCGCTCAGGCCACCGGCCTGTCCGCGCAGACCGTCTCGAACATCACGCGGCGGCTGCTCGACCAAGGCGTGGCCCGCGAATCGGGCAAGCACAACACAGGCAGCGGAAAACCTCGCACGCTTCTCGAAATCGTCCCCACGTCCCGCTATGCCGTGGGAGTCCACCTCGACCCGGCCGTCATCAACTGCGTCCTGGTGGACCTGCTCGGCACGGTCGTGGCCCAGCGCAGCCGGCGGACCCCGAGCGGCGGTGACACCGACGGGACCGTGGCTGACATGGCTGCCTCGGTAGGTGGGCTCGTGGCGGAAGCGGGAGTGGAAACGGCAGCGATCCTGGGGCTGGGCATCGCGGCGCCGGGGCCGATCGACGCGGCTGCCGGATGGGTCGTCGATCCGCCGGAACTGCGTGGCTGGGGCCGCTATCCGCTGCGTGACCGGCTCAGTGCGGCAACCGGATTCCCGGCCCTGCTCGACAAGGACGTCACGGCCGCCGTCGTCGCGGAGCGTTGGGCCGGGGCGGCCACCGACAGCCGCAACCTGCTCTTCTTCTACCTCGGCACCGGTTCCGGAATGGGGCTCGTGGTGGAGGACACCGTGCTGCGCGGCGCGTCAGCGAACGCCGGCGAGGTCGGCGGACTCGGCGCGGCCTTTTCGACCCGGACGCTCGTCGACGAGGCCATCGCCCTGGGCGCGCTCGGAGCCGAGTTCACGGTCCTCGACCCGGCCGATGCCCAGCGCGGTCTGAAGCGGCTCGCGGAGCTCGCCGGGGAAGGGGAGGAGCAGGCGGACGGCATCATCGAGCGCCTGGGCATCCGCATCGGCCGAGGTGTGTGTGCGGCGGCGACGCTCCTTGACGTCGGCACCATCGTCTTCGGCGGACCCACCTGGCAACTGCTCGCGAACCGTCTGCTCACGACCATCGAACCGATGGTCGCTCGGTCCCCGTTCGTCAGGGCGACCCACCCGACGACGGTCCTTTCCACCACCCTGGGTGAGAATGTGGCCGCGGTGGGGGCGGCGTCCCTCGTCCTCGACCGGGCACTGTCCGCGCAGCCAAGGTCCCTGCTGCTGGGCTGAACCCGCACCGTCGTCGCTGGGGGCCGGGCGGATGCCATGCCTCGTTCGGCCAGACGGTCCACCCGGACCCCATGACCACCTGCGAGGCGGTCCGTCAGGGCACCGGCTCGTGAGGAATCGCGGATCAGGGATATGACACCACGGTGGAGGGCACGGTGGAGGTGCCCGAGGTGGGGGATCCGGTGTCATTGATGACGCGTTCGTACTGGCCGTTGCCGCCGAGAGAGACGACCAGCAGGTTGTGGAACTTCACCCCCGGCGCGTTCGGGGCGGCGAAGCCGTGGTGCTGCACGATGCTCGGGTCCACGTTGTAGTAGCAGTAGCTGCCGAGCCCCCATCCTTCGTGCGTGGTCACCGAGTCGGCCACCTTGTAGGCCGCGTAGCCCTTGATGGAGCCGTTCTGGACGGCCGCCTGGTTCGGGGCGTCGTATGCCTTCTCGTTCTGGAAGAAGATGGTGCGGCCCCGCTGACCGAACCACTGCACGTCGTACTTGTTGAAGTGCTCCACGAACAGCCCCGTGGCGAGGACGTCGTCACCGTTGACCCGGACTCCGTAGTCGGCCCGATTGGTCTCCCAGCCGACGCCGTCTCCGTGGTCGGCGCGCCAGACCCAGGTATGGTCGACGATGGTGTGACGGCTGTTGATCACCATGCTGGTGGTGGCCTTGCCGGGGCCCGCGCCGCCGATGCGTATGAACACGTCCTGCACGGTGGTGGGGTTGGCCGAGTGGTCGGCCGAGGCCCCTTGCGGGCCGACTTCCAGCAGGGTGGCGGAGTTGACCGGTCCGGCGTCGATGAGGAAACCGGCCAGCCGGACCCCATCGACATCGGCGACCTTCAGCGCGGTGACGCCGTTGTCGGGAATGAGGGTGGCGTAGCCGAGCCCGAGGACGACAGTGTTCGCCCGGTTCACCTGGATCGGCTGGTCGAGGTGGTAGATCCCCGGGGTGAGCAGCAGCTGGAGCCCCTGGGCGAGTGCTTCGTTCAGGGTGGCCGCGGTGACGCCGGGCTTGGCCACATAGAACTGCGACAGGGGCAGCGAGGTGCCTCTGGGGGTGCCGTTGCCCCAGGTGACCCCGCGGGCGTTGGTCCGCTTCTCGGGCAGGAAGACCCGGTACTCGCTGCCATTGAGGTAGAGGAAGGGCTTCTCCCGGGAGATGGGGGTGGTGTCGATCGTGGTGTACGGCGGATTGGGGAAGCTCTGCCCGGGCGCGCCCTCCACACCGGAGAACACCATGTTCCACACGGCGTTGAGCCAGCCGCCGACGGCGCTGTCGCGGGTGTACCACTGCTGCTGGGAGTACGGCCCCACCTGGCCGTCGATGCGGCTGTCCGCGATGTAACCGCCGCTCGCCCAGCCGTAGCCGTCGGGGGAGAGGTTGAGGCCGCCGCGGACATGCATACGCCGGAAGGGCGCCGCCTGCGCCACGGCCCAGCGGTTGGTGCCGTTGACCGGTATGAGCGCGAGGTTCTCCGCGGAGCGCCAGAAGTTTTGCGTGGCATTGCCGTTGAACCACCCGGCGTCGACCGTGACATCGCCGTTGATGGTCGTGTCGTCGGGAGACAGCCCCAGCCCGGCGATCGAGGTGTAGAAGCCGAGCTGGGCGTTGAGCCCGTGGTAGGTGCCGGGTTTGAACAGCAGGGCGTAGCGCCCGGTGCCGAACTGTGCCGACTCCTGCTTCTTGAACACCTCGTCCAGTTTGGCCTGGATGCCGGGCGTGGACGGGTCGAAGACGATGACGTTGGGACCGAGGTCGCCGCCACCCGGCAGGGCGCGCGGGCTCCTGCTCCGGCCCGCGGGGGCGGCGGAGGCGGGAGCGGACAGGCCGAGGAGGGCGGGGGCCGATGCGGCGGCGGCCGCGGCGCCGAGGACCGCTCTACGGCCGACGGCGGGGCGGTCGGCGGGGCGGTCGGGAGAGGAGTGCCTGGGGGAAGGCGTCATGGGGGCGACTCTCCTGGTTCAGTAAATGAACGAGATGGGGGGTGAGGGAGCGCTCTCTTGCCGTCGCATGCTTCATCCATGTGAACGAGACGTCAAGAGTTGTGACCGCACTCCTTACCCGTTGTTGCTTTTCGATCCCAAACTCGCCTGGTAATTGGGACAGTTTGGGAGCGCTTGGGTGGGATGCAGCCGTCGGCGTCTGCGGTCGCTATCTTCAAGAAGTAATAGAGGCTGGCGGTGATCCTCTCCGCTGGACGCCTTGACACTTTCGCGTCACCGCCGTGACACTCGCATCTCGGAGAGCGCTCTCCCACTCGTTGTCGCGGGCCTGTGACGGCCCGTCATACGGGCGGCCCGGCCCGCACCCACGGCGCCGCGGAACCTCGCCGTGCCCGGCCGCCTGACCACTTTCGCCTTCTCTCCATGTGGCAGGAGTCTCCATGGCACGGAGATCGAAGATCGTCTCAGGAACCCTGATCGCAGGCGCGATGCTGCTGACCTCGCTCGGGCTCGGTGGTATCGCGATGAGCGCCGAAGCGCCCCCGGCGCAGCCCGTGGGCGGCGTCACGGCCGCCCACGCGGGGCATGTCATGGCGGCGCCGTCCGCCTCCTCGCCCGAGGACCCGGACGGCGACGGTTACATTCCCGCGGACCCGCCGGTCACCGGCGTCACCCCGTCCACGAAGGAGCCGCCCCACCGCTACTTCCACGAGTTCCAGGCCAACTGCTCGGTGAGCCACACCAAGGCGGACGACCCCATCGTGTATCCGCAGCAGCCGGGCGCGTCGCATGACCACACCTTCATGGGCAACACCACCACCGACGCGGCCAGCACCACGGCCTCCCTCGCTGCCGGCCGCACCACGTGCAAGGCGCCGGGGGACAAGTCGGGCTATTGGATGCCCACGCTCTTCCAGGGCGACCGGCCGGTGCTGCCGGTCGGCCCGCAGACCATCTACTACAAGGCGGGCGTGACCGACTACACCAGCGTGCGGCCGTTCCCGAAGGGGCTGCGCTTCGTGGTGGGCAACCCGATGCAGAGCGCCGAGGAGTTCCGCCGCCACCCCGGCTTCGTCGAGGGCTGGGAGTGCGGCGACAGCTTCTTCAACGTCGAGTTCCCCAAGGACTGCCCGAGCCGGCCGGAAGTCCAGGTCAACATTCGCTTTCAGGCGCCCAGTTGCTGGGACGGCAAGTACCTGGACACGCCCGACCACCGCAGCCATATGGCCTACCCCGTGGTCAACCCCGGGACGAACAACAATGTGTGCCCGGCCGACCACCCGGTCGCGCTGCCGATGATCGAGTTCAAAATGGCCTTCCCGGTCAACGGTGACCTCTCCCAGGTGAGGCTGGCCTCCGGCCCGAGCTGGTCGTTCCACTACGACTTCTTCAACGCCTGGGACGCGCCCACGCTCAAGGCGCTCGTCGACCACTGCGTCGTCGGGGCGCTGCAGTGCGACGCCCGCGGGTACGACCAGACCCACCCCGAGGCCGGAGCGGCCCTCGACGACCACTACGAACTGCCCTGAACCGTGGTCCGGCCGCCCGGGTGAACACCGGCGCGGCCGGGCCGCTTTCCGCTTCCCCCACTCCGAAAGACACCCCACCATGACCCGGAACCGTACCGTTCCACGCCGCATCGCGGCGCCCCTCACCGCCGGCCTGCTGACCGCCGGCGCCCTCGCGCTGCCCGGCCAGCAGGCACACGCCGCCGGAAGCGTCGTCAAGGTCGCCGGCGCCCCCGGCGACTGGCGGCTGACCGTGGACGGCCAGCCGTATCAGATCAAGGGCCTGACCTGGGGCCCCGCCATAGCGGACGCCGACCGTTACCTGCCCGACCTGCGGTCGATGGGCGTCAACACCATCCGCACCTGGGGCACCGACGCCACCAGCAAACCCCTTTTCGACTCCGCGGCCGCCCACGGCATCAAGGTGATCGCCGGCTTCTGGCTGCAGCCCGGCGGCGGGCCGGGCAGCGGCGGCTGTGTGAACTACCGGACGGACACCGCCTACAAGGACCAGATGCTCGGCGAGTTCCCCAAGTGGGTCTCCGCCTACAAGGACCACCCGGGCGTGCTGATGTGGAACGTCGGCAACGAGTCGGTACTCGGTCTGCAGAACTGCTACGGCGGCGATGAGCTGGAACGACAGCGTGACGCCTACACCACGTTCGTCAACGACATCGCCAAGAAGATCCATGGCGTCGACCCCGACCACCCGGTCACCTCCACCGACGCGTGGACCGGCGCCTGGCCGTACTACCAGAAGAACGCCCCCGACCTCGACCTGTACGCCGTCAACTCCTACGACGCCGTCTGCGACATCAAGGCCACCTGGGAACAGGGCGGCTACACCAAGCCCTACATCGTGACCGAGACCGGCCCCGCGGGGGAGTGGGAGGTCCCCGACGACCCCAACGGCGTACCACAGGAGCCCGCCGACCAGGCCAAGGCCGAGGGCTACACCAAGGCGTGGAACTGCGTCACCGGTCACAAGGGCGTCGCGCTCGGCGCCACGATGTTCCACTACGGCACCGAGGACGACTTCGGCGGCGTCTGGTTCAATCTGCTGCCCGCCGGCCAGAAGCGGCTGTCGTACTACGCGGTGAAGAAGGCGTACGGCGCGGACATTTCGCGCGACAACACACCACCGGTCGTCTCCGGACTGGCCGTGGACGGCGATGCCACCAAGGTGGAGGTGGGCCGCCCCCTGACGCTTACGGTCAAGGCCACCGACCCCGATGGCGACGCCATCTCCTACCAGGTGCTGGGCAGCACCATGTACATCGACAAGGACAAGAAGCTCACCCCGCTGCCCACCACCGACCTCGGCGGCGGTCGGCTGAGGGTCACCGCGCCGGACCGGCTCGGCGTGTGGAAGGTCTACGTCAAGGCCACCGACGGCAAGGGCAACGTCGGGATCGAGACCCGTTCCGTACGGGTCGTCCCACCCGCCGTGAACGGCACCAATGTGGCCCTCGGCAAGTCGGCCACCGCCTCCTCTTACCAGACGGGCGGCGGCGACTGCCCCTGCACCGCCGCCAACGCCGTGGACGGCAAGACGGACACCCGCTGGGCCGGCGACTGGAGCGATCCGCAGTGGGTCCAGGTGGACCTCGGGGCGTCCACCGCCTTCACCCACGTCCAGTTGGCCTGGGAGGCCGCCTACGCCAGGACGTACACCATCCAGACCTCCGACGACGCGCAGAGTTGGCGCACCGTCCGTGAGGTGACCGACGGCAACGGTGGCGTGGACGACTTCGACATCGCGGGCACTGGCCGCTACGTCCGTGTCCATGGCACGGCTCGCGGCACCGGCTATGGCTACTCGCTCTACGAGTTCGGCGTCTACCGCTGACCCGTGGCGGGGTGGGAGAGCGCTCTATGACGCCGGGGCGCGCTGCCATTAGGGTGCGGGGCATGAACCGACAGGCCCCGACCCTGGAGGATGTCGCCCGGGAGGCCGGTGTCTCCCGGGCGACCGTCTCCCGGGTCGTCAATGGCGTCCGCAATGTCGATCCGGCCATCCAGGACCTGGTGCGCCTCGCGATCGAGAGGACCGGCTACACGCCCAACCGGGCGGCCAGATCGCTGGTGACCCGGCGTACCGGGACCGTTGCGCTCGTGGTCTCCGGGGTCGGTGAGTCCTCGGAGGAGGAGCGGAACGCCTTCGCCGCGCGGGTGTTCACCGACCCGTTCTTCGGCCGGGTCGTCGGTGGGGTGGTCGGATTCCTGCGGCCTCGTTCGATGCACCCGGTGCTGATGTTCGCCGAGTCCTCCGAGGCCAGGCAGGAGGTGCTGAGGTATCTGCGGCAGGGGAACGCGGACGGCGCCCTCGTGGTGTCCACCCATTCCGGCGATCCGCTGCCCACGCTGCTGGCCGACGCCGGACTGCCCGCCGTGCTGTTCGCCCGGCCCGTGCGGCCGGTCGCACTCAGCCATGTCGATCTGGCGCACTGGGATGGCGGCCGCCTCGCGGCCGAGCGTCTGCTGGCCCGGGGGTGCCGGAGAGTGGCCACCGTGTCGGGGCCGTCGACGGTGTCCGCCAGTCAGGAGCGGCTCGCCGGATTCCGCGACACCATGGGCCGCGGGGGCCATCCGTATGTTCCGGTGGCCGAGGGGGGCTTCACCCTGGACAGCGGGGTGACGGCGATGACGGCGCTGCTCGCCGAACATCCCGATGTGGAAGGGGTGTTCGCGGCCAATGACCTGATGGCCCAGGGAGTCTGCCAGGTGCTGAGGGAACGCGGCCGACGGGTGCCGGACGACGTCGCGGTCGTCGGCTTCGACGACTCCATCGTGGCCACCACCTGCCGGCCGCCGCTGACCTCGGTGCGCCAGCCGGTGGAGGACATGGCGGCGACGATGGCCCGGCTGCTCGACGAACACGTCCGGGGCATGCGCACCGAGCCGACCTCAGTCCTCTTCGAACCGGAGCTGGTGGTACGGGAGTCGGCGTAGCCCTTACACCAGTCGCGTGCCAAGGCTGGTGCGCCACCCGGGGGACGGCTCCGGCGCGGGGGGCGTGGGCAGGCGGCGCCCGCCGCGTGCGAAGAAGTCGGCGAGCGGCAGGGTCGCGGCGCCCACGGTCACCGCGTCAGGCCCCAGCGCGCCCAGGTCGATGCCGACACGTCCGGAGGGGTACGGCAGCGCGTAGGACAGCGCGTGGCGGCGCACCGACTCCAGGAAGCGCGAGCCGAGCTGGAGGCCGGCCCAGCCGCCTACGAGGATGCGCTCGGGCTGGAAGAGATTGATCAGGTCGGACAGCCCCGCGCCCAGGTACTCCGCGGTCTCGGCGAGGACGGCGGCCGCCACCGGGTCCGGGGCGCCACCGTCAGCTCCGGCCGTGGGATTGGCGCGGTCCGTGGGATTGGCGGCGTCCGGGGGGTAGGCGCCGGCCAGCATCGCCGTCAGGGCGGTCTCCTCGTCGGTGTCGGGCGGCGGCTGCCCGCCCGCCTCCTGCCAGCGTTCCAGCAGTGCTTCCGCGCCCGCGTAGGCTTCCAGACAGCCCAGCGCCCCGCAGCGGCACCGGCGGCCCCGCACCCGTACGGTGAGATGGCCCCACTCCACCGCCCGGCCGTGCTCCACGTCATCGGTGACGACGCAGGCGCCGACGCCCGAGCCGAAGAGTACGACCACCGCGCTGCGGGCACCGCGCCCGGCGCCGAACCACATCTCGGCCTGACCCAGCGTCTTGGCGCCGTTCTCGATGAAGTAGGGCACCTGCTGGGGGAGATGGCCCGGCCGACGCAGCATCCGTTCCAGCGGGACCGCCTCCCAGCCGATCGGGGTGCAGTGCACCACCGCACCGTCCTCCTCGGAGTGTTCGATGATCCCGGGGGTGCCGATGCCGACGCCGAGGATCTGGGCGGGGCTGAGCCCGGCCACCTCCACGACCTCGGCGATGCCGTCTCGGATGTGGCCCGCGATCAGTTCGCTGTCGTACCGGTCCGGGCGGGCGGTCCCGCGCGTGGGCAGTGGCCGCTCCGCGCGGCCCTGCTCGGCCAGCGACAGATCGAACAGCTCGACGCGGACCCGGGTCTCGCCGACGTCCACCCCGATCATGTGGCCGCTGCGCGGGGCGATGCGCAGCAGCGTGCGAGGGCGGCCGCCGTCGGAGTCGACGCTTCCGGCCTCCTCCACCAGCCCCTCCGCGAGCAGTTCGGTGACCACATTGCTGATGGAGCCTGAACTCAGCCCGGTCGCGGGGGCAAGCGAGAAGCGGCTCATCGGCCCGTCGAAGAACAACCGGCGCAGCACGGCGGTGCGGTTCTCCCGCCGCAGGTCACGCACCGTGCGGCTGTTGTGTGCAGCCACCTGACCTCCTCAAGTCCCGGCTCCGCGTAACAAGATACCTACTGCCGGATCTCTTGACGCGCCTTTCTCTTGAGGTTTAACTCACGTCGTAAATTAAGCCCTGAGAGGCTTCGGGAGTTGAACGCACATCGACGTGCCCGGACCCTCTTCGGCGTACTCGACTCCCGGAAAGGGACACCTGGAGCCATGCGCAGCATCCGAGCCGCGGCCATCGGCGCCGTCACCTTGTCACTCGCCTTTGCCGCCACCGCCTGCGGAGGTGGTTCGTCCACGGCCGGAAACGGGTCCAACGACTCGCCCAAGACGCTCACGTACTGGGCCTCCAACCAGGGCGCGAGCATCAACGTGGACAAGAAGGTCCTTCAGCCCGAACTCGACAAGTTCAAAGACCAGACCGGGATCACGGTCAAGCTGGAGGTGGTGCCCTGGTCGGAGCTGCTGAACCGGATCCTCACCGCGACCACCTCCGGCCAGGGCCCCGACGTGCTGAACATCGGCAACACCTGGAGCGCCTCGCTGCAGGCATCCGGGGCCCTGCTGCCGTGGGACGCCGAGAACTTCCGCACGATCGGTGGCAAGGACCGCTTCGTGGACTCTGCCCTCGGCTCAACGGGAGCGCAGGGCAAGGACCCGGCCGCCGTACCGCTGTACTCGATGGCGTACGCGCTCTACTACAACAAGAAGATCTTCGCCGACGCGGGCATCGCCGAGCCGCCCGCCACCTGGGACGAACTGGTCGCGGACGCCAAGAAGATCAAGCAGCACGGCGCGGCGGCGCTGGGCGCCGAGGGGTCGAACCTGTCGGAGAACATCCACCACGCCTTCGTCTTCGCCAAGCAGCACGGCGCGGACTTCTTCACCGCCGACGGCAAGCCGGACTTCACCTCCGACGGCGCGGTCGCCGCGGTCAAGCAGTACGTCGACCTGATGGCCAAGGACAAGGCCATCCCGCCGGGCAACGCCGAATACGCCCAGAACCAGTCCCTCAGCGACTTCGCCAAGGGCAAGACCGCGATGGTGCTGTGGCAGACGGCCTCCGCCACCTTCAAGTCGCTGGGCATGAAGGACGACGAGTGGGGCGTGGCCCCGGCGCCCACCCCCTCCGGCACCCCCGGCACCGGCACCTCCGTCAACTCGATGGTCGCCGGCATCAACATGGCCGTCTTCAAGAACACCGACAACCACGACGGCGCCCTGAAGTTTGTGAAGTTCATGACCAGCGACGCCGAGCAGAAGATCCTCAACACGGCGTACGGCTCCATCCCGCCCGTCAAGGCCGCCCAGTCCGACCCCGCGTTCAACAGCCAGGCCACGGCCGTTCTGCGCAACACCCTCGCCAAGAGCGCGGAGGCGCTGCCGCAGGTCCCCCAGGAGTCCCAGTTCGAGACGGCGGTGGGCACAGCCGTCAAGGAACTGTTCGCCGACGCCGCCGCCGGACGCGCCGTGACCACGGAGTCGGTGAAAGCCCGGCTCCACAAGGCCCAGCAGCAGATGCCGGCGAAGTGACCGCGGACAGTCCCATGACCACCACGACCGCCACCGCACAGGTCGACAAGCAGGCGGCGCCGGGGAAATCCCCCGGTGCGGCGCGAGGCCCGCGCCGCACCGGGCGGATCCGCCGCATCGCACTGCCGTACCTGCTGCTCCTGCCGGCCCTGCTGCTGGAACTCCTGGTCCATCTGGTGCCGATGGCGATCGGCATCCTGATGAGCTTCAAGGAGCTCACCCAGTTCTTCATCCGCGACTGGACCACCGCCCCCTGGTCCGGCTTCGACAACTACGAGCTCTCGGTGGACTTCGACGCGCCGGTCGGCGAGGCGCTGCTCCACTCCTTCCTGGTCACCTGCGGATTCACCCTGCTGTCGGTCGGCCTGTGCTGGCTGCTCGGCACCGCGACCGCCATCTTCCTGCAGGACACCTTCCGCGGCCGCGGCCTGCTGCGCACCCTGTTCCTCATCCCGTACGCGCTCCCCGTGTACACCGCCGTCATCACCTGGGCGTTCATGTTCCAGCACGACAACGGCCTGGTGAACCACGTCCTGCACGACCAGCTCGGCCTCACCGACAAGCCCTCCTTCTGGCTCATCGGCGACAACAGCTTCATCGCGCTGCTCACCGTGTCGGTGTGGAAGGGCTGGCCGTTCGCGTTTCTCATCGTCATGGCCGGCCTGCAGAACATCCCCCGGGAGCTCTACGAGGCGGCAGCCCTCGACGGTTCGGGTATGTGGCAGCAGATCCGCCACGTCACCCTGCCCTCGCTGCGCCCGGTCAACCAGGTGTTGGTGCTGGTCCTGTTCCTGTGGACGTTCAACGACTTCAACACGCCGTTCGCGCTGTTCGGCAAGGCGGCGCCGGAGGCCGCGGACCTCATCTCGATCCACATCTACCAGTCGTCGTTCGTCACCTGGAACTTCGGCACCGGCTCCGCCATGTCCGTCCTCCTGCTGCTCTTCCTCCTCGTGGTGACGGGCGTCTACCTCCTGCTGACCTCCCGACGAAGGAAGACAGCCGATGTCTAGCGGCACATCCAAGCCCCGCTCACCGATGGCCGCCTCGAGGTCCTTCCTCTGGGCCCGCCGGATCTTCCTCACCCTGCTCACCGGCTTCGTCCTGGTGCCGGTGTACGTGATGATCTCCAGTTCTCTGAAGCCGCTGCAGGACGTGTCGGGGAGCTTCCGCTGGCTGCCCAGCGGGCTGACCATCCGCCCCTACATCGACATCTGGTCGACCGTCCCGCTTGCCGACTACTTCGTGAACTCGGCCATCGTGGCGAGCGCGGCCACGGTCTGCTCGGTGGTGATCGCGGTCTTCGCCGCCTACGCGGTCAGCCGCTACCGCTTCCGGGGCAGGCGCGTGTTCACCGTCACCGTGCTCTCCACCCAGATGCTCCCCGGCATCCTCTTCCTGCTGCCCCTGTTCCTCATCTACGTACAAATCGGCAACACCACCGGCATCGCCCTCTTCGGCTCCCGCGGCGGCCTCATCCTCACCTATCTCACCTTCTCGCTGCCGTTCTCGATCTGGATGCTCATCGGGTACTTCGACTCGGTCCCGCGCGACCTGGACGAGGCGGCGCTGGTGGACGGATGCGGCCCGCTCGGCGCGCTGCTGCGGGTCGTCGTCCCGGCCGCGACCCCCGGCATCGTCGCCGTGGCCGTCTACGCCTTCATGACCGCCTGGGGCGAGGTGCTCTTCGCATCCGTGATGACGAACGACACCACCCGCACCCTCGCCATCGGCCTCCAGGGCTACGCCAGCCAGAACGACGTCTACTGGAACCAGATCATGGCCGCCTCCCTCGTGGTGAGCGTCCCCGTGGTCGCCGGATTCCTCCTGCTGCAGCGCTATCTCGTCGCCGGACTCACCGCCGGAGCCGTCAAGTGACCGGCCATCCCCTCTCCGAAAGGACGTACGTGTCCGAACTCCTGGATCTCACAGCCCTCCCGCACGACTTCCTCTGGGGCACGGCCACCTCGGCCTACCAGATCGAGGGAGCCGTCGCCGAGGACGGACGGTCGCCCTCGATCTGGGACACCTTCTCGCACACCCCCGGCAAGATCGCGGGCGACGACCACGGCGACGTGGCCTGCGACCACTACCACCGCTGGCGCGAGGACATCGGCCTGATGAAGCGGCTGGGCACCAACGCCTACCGGCTGTCCATCGCCTGGCCACGGGTGATGCCGGGCGGTGACGGGCCGGTCAACGCCAAGGGCCTGGCCTTCTACGACGAGCTGATCGACGGTCTGCTGGAAGCGGGCATCATCCCCTCCGTCACCCTGTACCACTGGGACCTTCCCCAGGCGCTCCAGGACCGGGGCGGCTGGCCCGTGCGCGACACCGCGGAGCACTTCGCCGCGTACGCCTCGGTGACGGCCGACCGCCTCGGCGACCGGGTCCACCACTGGACCACCCTCAACGAGCCGCTGTGCTCCGCCTGGATCGGCCACCTCGAGGGCGTGATGGCGCCCGGCCTCACGGATCTGACCGCGGCCGTCCGCGCCTCGTACCATCTGCTGCTCGGCCACGGCCTCGCCACCCAGGCGATCCGGGCCGCAGCACCGGGCGCCGAGGTCGGCATCGTCAACAACCTCTCCACCGTCCACGCCGCCACCGACCGGCCCGGGGACCTGGCGGCCGCGCGGCGCATGGACGGCCACACCAACCGCTGGTGGCTGGACCCCGTCCACGGCCGCGGATTCCCCGCGGACATGCGCGAGGTATACGAAGTCGAACTGCCGGAGCACCCCGGCGACCTGGAAACCATCGCCGCGCCTCTGGACTGGCTGGGCCTGAACTACTACTTCCCGGTCACCATCACCGACGCCCCCACCGCCCCGGCCCCCCACGCCCACTCCGTCCGCCGCCCGGACGTGCCCCGCACGGGTATGGACTGGGAGATCGACCCCACCGGCATCGAAACCCTGCTGCTGCGCCTGACCGACGAATACGGCGCCCGCAAGCTGTACGTCACCGAGAACGGCTCCTCCTACCCCGACGCCATACGCCCGGACGGCACCGTCGACGACCCCGAGCGCCAGGACTACCTCATCCAACACCTCGCGGCCTGCGCCTCGGCAGCCCGCAAGGGCGCCCCGCTGGCCGGCTACTTCGCCTGGTCGCTGCTCGACAACTTCGAGTGGGCCTACGGATACGACAAGCGCTTCGGGCTCGTCCACGTCGACTACCGCACCCAGGCCCGCACCATCAAGGGAACCGGCCACCGCTACGCGGAGATCATCCGCAGCCATCGTGACCGGGTCCGCCACGCCGCCTGAGAGCAGCGAGCAACACCACCATGACCGGGGCCGTGGAACCCGGCACCCACCCGCGCGACGGCCGGGCCACGGTCACACGGCTTGCCCGGCACACCTGCACGAGACCGACCGCGCCGCTTACTTGGCCGTGAACGCCCACAGCACGAGCCCGAGGCAGCTGAACGCGGCACCCAGTGCGCATACGGCGCCCCAGCCGGCCACCGTGTAGAGGGAGGTCGCGGCGATGGCACCGGTGGCGCTGCCGATCGAGTAAAAGACCATGTATCCGCCGATCAGCCGGCTGCCCGCGTCCGGGTGCAGCGCGTAGATCAGGGTCTGGTTGGTGACATGGACCGCCTGCACGGCGAGGTCGAGAAGGATCACCCCGACGACCAGGGCCCAGAGCGAGTTGCGAGTGAAGGCCAGGGGCAACCACGAGGCGGCGAGCAGTGCCAGGGCGATGCCGGTGGTCCGCCGGGAGAGTCCGCGGTCGTTCAGGCGGCCCGCCACGGTCGCGGCCAGGGCGCCGGCGACGCCGATCAGCCCCAGCGCCCCGATCGCGCTGTGGGGCAGGAAGTACGGGGCCTCGCTGAGCGGCAGCGCGACGCTGCTCCACAGGGTGCTGAAGGCGGCGAAGATCAGCAGACCGAACAGGGCTCGGAGCCGCAGCAGCCGTTCCCGTGCGAACAGGGTGACCGTGGAGCGCAGGAGCTGTCCGTAGCGCAGGGGTGTCGGCGGAGCGTCACTGTGGCGCGGCAGCACTCGGTACAGGACCAGGGCGAGCAGGGCGGTGAGCGACGCCGAGGCGACGTATACGGAGCGCCAACCCGCGAGATCGGCCATGAGGCCGGATGCGGTGCGAGCGAGCAGGATTCCGATGACCACCCCGCTGGTGACCAGACCGACGACCCGCCCGCGCCCGGCGGGAGGGGCCAGTGATGCCGCGAAGGCCACCAGCGTCTGCGTCACGACCGCGAGAAGCCCCGTCGCGGCCATGCCCGCGAGCAGGATCGCCGCCGTGTGGGCGGTGGCTGTCACGGCCAGCGCCACCACCAGGAGCAGCAGCTGGGTCACGATGAGCCGTCTGCGGTCGGCCACATCGCCCAGCGGCACGAGGAAGAAGAGTCCCAGCCCGTATCCGACATGTGTGACGGTGACCACGCTGCCGACAAGTGCCGGGCTCATGGCGAGGTCGTGGCCCATGGTCACCAGGAGTGGCTGGGAGAAGTAGACGTTGGCCACCGCTGCCCCGCAGGCGACGGCGAACAGTATGACGACACCCCGGGACAGGACGAACGCGGAACCTTCTCCGCTTCGGGCCTCGGTCTGTCGTGTCACAGCCTCACCGCTGCCGGGCATCGGCGCTCCTCCGCGTATCTGGTTTTATCTTGCTACCAATGGCGACGGTAACTTTCTTGGTAGCATGTTGCAACCGTCGTGAGAGTGAGGGATGCCATGGTGACCAGGACGCGCTTCGACGACAGCGAATGTCCCGTCGCCCGGTCGGTGGACGCGATCGGCGACTGGTGGTCCCTGCTGATCGTGCGGGACGCCTTCGACGGCAGTCGGCGCTTCGGGGAGTTCCAGCGCAGCCTCGGCGTGGCGAAGAACATCCTCAGCGCGCGTCTGCGCACCCTGGCCGCCGGCGGTGTCCTCGAATCCGTCCCCGCCGCGGACGGCAGCGCCTACCGCGAGTACGTACTGACTCCGAAGGGTAAGGCGCTCTTCCCCGTCATCGTGGCGCTGCGGCAGTGGGGCGAACAGCACTTCTTCGCCTCGGGCGAACCGCACTCGGAGTTGGTCGACCGCCGACAGGGGCATCGCCTCCGCGCACTGGAAGTGCTGTCTGCGGACGGGCGACGGCTTGACCCCGACGACACCATCGTCCACAAGGTCTCCACCCAGTGATCTGAGCCGGAGACCCGGTGCCGACACACGGCTCTGCCGATGATTCCGAGGCTTCGACGAGCGCGCCTGTCTTTCACGGCACTGTCACCGTCGCTGTGATCGGATTTTGGCTCCATCGGAGATGAGTGCCCGGGGCCGGACTGACCGCTTCCAGGCGGTCAGCCGATCCAGAATTCCCGCCACCTCCGCCGGGCGCAGGAGGAAGCCGACATGACTTGTGTCAAGGGTGTGCACGTCATACGGGTTATCGGGCGTCAGCGCGTCGGCCTCGGCGATCAGACGATCCTGCATCGCCACCGGAAGTGAGCGGTCGCCGGTGAGTCGAATGTACGTACGGGCGATCGTTCCCCAGGTGTCAGCCTGACCGCGAGCATCCGCTGTCATCACGGCAAGCGACTCATCAGGCTGCAGAATGTTGATAAAGGCACGGAACTGCTCGTCGGTGGCATCCGCCATGACCGCTGCCTTGAGCGCGGCCAGCAGGTCGGGATCGGCCGTGCGGTAGTTCGCCCGCCCGACGCCGAGTCCGGCCGGGTCGCCCACGTTCAACGCGGCCAGCGGGGCCAACAGGTTGTCGACGATTCGAAGGCTCGACCGCCCAGGCGTCCAGGTCCTGCGGGGTTTGATAGGCCACCGGGTACTGCGCGTCAAAGCCATGGCCCGGTAGATCGACGGCGAAGCTGCGATGGCCGAGCAACGCAAGTTCCCGCTGGACGGGCGCCCACATGAACGAACTGGAGCCAGAGCCGTGGACCAGCACGAACGTAGGGCCGACATGGTGAGTACGCATGATCCGGATCGTAATGACCACACCGCCGCCTGACCTCTGGTTTTTGGCCTGGCCGGGCGACATTTCCGTGGTCGGCGGTGGGCTGACCACCGCCGCACTCTGGAGGCCATCGGGTGGAAGTACCGCACCTGCTCGCCCTGGCGCGATCTTCCGGACGAACTCGGCTCGTTCCAGACCGCTCACAAACGGCTGGTCAGGTGGGCCGTGGATGGCACCTGGGAGCGTATTCTCACTGCGTTCCCGGCAGCGGCCGACGCCGGTGACGACATCGGCTCGACCGTGTCGGTGGACTCAACCGTCTGCCGCATCCATCAACACGCCGCCGGAGCCAGGGAAAGGGGGCTTCGGATCGCTGTGAACCAGGCGATCACGGCCTCGGCCGCTCCCGCGGCGGCCTCAGCACGAAAATCCATCTGGCCAGCGCCAGCCATGCGCGGCCTCTGTCCTTCATCATCACTGCCGGCCAGGCGGGAGACGCACCGGCCTTTGAGGCCGTGATGGCAAGCCTTCGTGTTCCGCGGAGCCGACGTGGGAGACCGAGAACTCGCCCGGAGGCCGCCCATACAAGCAGCGCAGCGCGGTCGAGCGATGCGTCAACCGGCTCAAGCAGTGGCGTGGACGGACCATGCGAACAGACAAACTGGCCATTGCCTACCGGGCCGCTCTACATCTCGCCGCCATCCTCATCTGGACCCGACGCTGACCAGCGATGCGCCGAACCACCGGCCCCCGTCAGCCAGCCGGTAGCGCCCACCACATCGCTTGCTATCTCGACAACAGAACGCCCATCGGTCGCCACTCGCACCGTGTCCGCAGGCGCCTGCTCGTTCAGCATCCGCGCCTTACGGGCGCTGCTCTTGAGCTCGTGCTCCAACTCGGAGCCGAGTTCCCGACATGTCAGCCGCTCATGGGCGGTGGCATCGGAGGCGGTGAGCAGTACTCGCACGATCCTCACACCTGCACCCATGGCGCGTTGAAACATGCCCTCGCTGTCAGTCAACACGCTCACGGTGTTCGTGTAGATCAGTCGGCGGTAACCCAGCTCAGCGTAATTCGACCACACTGCCGTGAGATTGCGCTCGGCGATCTTTTTGCGACTGGGGTCCCCTTCCGGAGCAGGATGCGCCTGCCCCATGAAGTCGCCCTCGATGACGCAGTGAGGAATCATCGCGACGCGCAGCCGTGCTGAAACCTGCCACCCCACCGTCGTCTTGCCGACGCCTGCGCGCCCCCCGATGAGCAGCACCTCTGCTTGATTCATCACTGCACCCTGCCACCGAGTGGCTGAGTCACGCGAACAAGTTGTCCGGAGAACACAGCGAGACAGGACCTGGCCTGCGCGGGTGATCCGCGCAGAGAAGACGTCCTTTGGCACCGAGCGACCGACGGCGGCTGGCCCGGCCACACTGGGGTCGGCCGCCACAGTGTCTACGACATGGTGAGCACCGCTTCCTGCAAGTGGAACTCCCGGGACGTGACAATTCACATGCGGCGCACCTCGGCCGACCAGTACGGTCGCGGGCATGACCAACACGGAGACGGACTGGCTCCAGCTCAACCGTGAGAACTGGGACGACAGGGTCCGTATTCACGCGGTCAGCAACTTCTACGACCTGCCCGGATTCCGAGCCGGCGGGTCCACGCTGCGTTCGTTCGAACTTGACGAGGTCGGCGATGTGTCCGGCAAGCGCCTTGTGCACCTGCAGTGCCACATGGGCCAGGACACTCTGTCATGGGCACGCCGTGGCGCGGAGGTCACCGGCCTGGACTTCTCCCGTGCCGCCATCCGCATTGCACGCACGCTGGCCGAGGACATCGGCATGACGGACCGCGCACGGTTCGTCGTCTCAGACGTCTACGAAGCGCCCGCAGCGCTGGACGGGGAGCGCTTCGACATCGTCTACACCGGCCTCGGAGCCCTGGTCTGGCTACCGGACCTACTCCGCTGGGCCAACGTGGTGTCCTCCATGCTGAAGGACGGCGGAACCGTCTACCTCGCCGAATTCCACCCGCTCACCGAGCTGTTGGGCGAGAACGGTAAGAGTCTGGAACACGACTACTTCCAGATCCAGGCGGAGACCTACGACTTCCCGCACACCTACACCGACGGCCCTCCGCTCACCAAGACGGTCTCGGTCCAGTGGCAGCATCCACTCGGAGAGGTGGTGACCGCACTGGCGCAGGCCGGGCTCCGGATCGAGTTCCTGCACGAGCACGCCACCACACTCTTCCAGCGCTACCCGATGCTGGAGCGCTCCAGGAACGGGGAGTACCGCTTCCCAGCCGGCCACCCACGTATCCCATTGATGTACTCGATCCGTGCGATCAAGAGCGCCTGACGAAGCCGGAGACCGTCATGACTGGCCTGCTCGGGCGGGACAGATTCCTGCCTGCGGTCGCCCGCGTTCTGGCAGGCCGAAGCTACTCAGCGCAGTACGGCCGCCAGCAGGTCGGTACCCAGCGCCGTCAGATCGGGCAGATTGAGGGTGTAGCGGACGTAACGACCGTGCCGCTGGGACGTGAGCAGGCCGGCGCGGCGCAGGACAGCGAGGTGGCGGGAAACCTCCGGGGGTGAAAGTTCCCAGACGTGGGCCAGCTCAGCGCTGGTGTGCGGGCCTCGGGCCAGGGTACGCAGCAGTCGCAGCCGTACCGGATGTGCGAGTGCCTCCAGCCGTAGTGTGACCGTTTCCAGCGATACCGGCTCTGATGGACTCGGCTCGGCCACGGGGTACTGCACCACCGGCTGCCACCCGGGCGCATGGACCACCACCAGGCGTGGGCTGCCGAAGACACTGGGGACGAAGGTGACCCCGGTGCCGTGGGCGGCGGTCGCCTTGTCCTGCAGCTTGTCCACGATGATGCAGTCGCCGTCCGGTGCCAGGGTGACCGCGGACCGATGCGAGTGCCGCTCCGATGCCCTGGCGCTTCAGTAGGTCATTCTTCAGGCGCAGGTCGGTGGCGAGCCGCACGGCGACGCCCGTCCAGGCGGCGTCGAAGAAGGCCTCGGCGCACTGTTCGAAGGTGTGGCGCACCCGCGCCCGCACAGCGGCCGGGTCGGCGAGCAGCCGTTCCGCGAAGGCATCTTGCCGCGCGCCGCGGGCCTGGGCCAGGTCCAGGGCCCGCTCGCGCGCAGCGGCGTCGGTGAGCGGCGACGGCGCGGCGAAGTGGGTCCGGTTGCCGCCGTACGTGGTGACGAGCGCGGCGGTCACATACGTTTCGTCGTCGATCCGATCCACGTCGTCCAACTCCTCGGCGAGGGTGGGCCGAGGCCGGGCGGGGATCAGAAAGTCGGCTTGTGAGGAACGCCAGAGGAACTCCGCCTCCCGCAACCGCTCGGCCAGCTCCGGCCGCAGCCCGGCCCAGACATCCCCGGCCCAGCCGGCGAGCTGCGGATGGTGCCCGGGTTCGGCCAGTACGTGCAGCATCGCGGTCAGCTCGGCGAGCGGGGAGGCGGCGAACCGCAGTCGCTCGGACGGCAGGCCGCTGATGTCGATCCTCAATGTCACCCCTCATCATCACTGATCGGATGGCCGACTACGGCGTCGGTTGACGGTGTCCGTCAACCGACGTGTCCAGCCCGGCGGCCGACCGCACCGTTTGACGCCATGGCAACCACCACCAAGATCCAGCCCCGTGCCCTCGTCCGTGCCTCCGGAGGCCCCCGCTATGCCGTCGCCCTGGCCGTGATCCTCTGCGATGCCAGCCGACTGCGAGCTTCCTCCGCCGGCCGAGGAGTTCATGCGGTTCGTCTACGTCTCGGCCGCGCGCGTCGATGGGTCGGATGCCGACTCGGTGATCGAGCACAAGGTGGCTTACGCGCGCATGCTCGCGGGGGGTCGGCGCCCGTTCGATGAGACCACCGCCCGCAGTCTTGTCCGTCGTGATGTCGAGCGTGCGCATGATTTCACCGCGGCCCGCAACCACGACTCACTTCCGGACGGCGAGCTCTCACAGGCGCCCCTGTCCTCGATCGCGGTGCCCACGCTGGTCATCCACGGGACCGCCGATCCGATGTTCCCGCTCCGGCACGGTGAGGCACTGGCGGAACAGATCTCCGAGGGAAGGCTGTTGGTTCTGGAGGACGCCGGCCATGGGGTCGAGCGAGCCGACTGGGCGACGATCGTCCCCGCAATCCTCGAACACACCGCCGCAGACAGCGCTGGCTAGGGTGTGTCCAGGAACGTTCACGGGGTGTGGCGGTCAGGCCGGTGACACGTTTGCCGAGGCTCGGGCGACCTGCCTGGGCGTAGCGGGGCTGCCCTATCGTGGGGCGCCATGAGGGTCTTGATCATCGGCGGCAGTGGGTTTCTGGGGACGGAGCTTGTGCGTCAGGCGACTGCTGCAGGCTGGGAGACGGCCGCGACGTACTGTTCCCGCCCGGGCAGCGTGCCCGGAGCCTCGTGGTACCAGCTCGACCTTCGTGCCCCCGAGCAGGTCGATGAGGTACTGGCGGCGGTGGCTCCCAGTGCCGTCATCAACGCGACGAGCGGAGGGAGCGACTGGGCGGTCACCGCCGACGGCTCGATCCGCGTGGCGGTAGCCGCGGCGAAGCGCGGTTGCCGCCTGGTCCACGTCTCCAGCGATGCCGTGTTCTCCGGTTCCCGGATTCACTACGACGAGGCCTGCCTGCCAGATCCTCTCACCCCTTATGGTGCGGCAAAGGCGGCCGCCGAGACCGCTGCGCGGCTGCTGGCGCCGGCCGCTGCGGTCGCACGCACCTCGTTGATCATCGGGAACGGCGGATCCGTTCACGAGCGCATGGTCCACGCCCTGGTTGCCGGCACCCGCGACGGCGTCCTGTTCACTGACGACATCCGCTGCCCGGTGCACGTCGAAGACCTCGCCTCCGCTTTGCGGGAACTCGCCATGTCCGACCAGGCCGGGATGTTCCACCTGGCCGGAGCGGACGCCCTCAGCCGTCACGAACTCGGCGTTCTCATCGCCCGACGCGACGGACTCGACGCAACCCGGCTGCCTGCCGGGCGCCGAGCCGATATCCCCACGCCCGGAGCCCTGGACGTCCGCCTCGACAGCAGCGCCACCCAGGGACGCGTGCGCACACGGCTGCGTGGAGCGCGAGAGTTCCTCCAAGCCCGGTAGGACGAGAGCGGGTCAGCATCAGCTGACAGCACCTCATACCACTCGGGTCGCCTCAATGTGGCGGGGGTCGGCTGAGCCCGGCCGCCCCCACGGGGACCGCCGGACCAGGCAGCCTCAGGCCGCGGCGCGTTCGGCGAGTGAGCGGCGCCGCAAGGCGGTGTCGGTCAGCGATCGCGGAGGGAAGGAGGCGCTGGGGTTGTACCGGTTCACCCCGGGCGGCACGATCTCGTCGATCCGGTCGAGGGCCGCATCATCCAGGGTGAGCGCGGCGCCCTTGAGTAGATCCTCCAGCTGTTGCATGGTCCGCGGTCCGATGATCGCCGAGGTGACGGCGGGGTGGGCCACGGTGAAGGCTACGGCGAGCTGCGGGAGGGTGCAGCCGATGCTTGTCGCGAGTTCGATGAGCTGCTCGACGGCATCGAGCTTGGCGGCGTTTTCGGCGATCGCGGGATCGAAGAACGCCGGGCGGAGCGCGGCGCGGCCGGCTGCCAGGTCGATGGGCTGGTCCTTGCGGTGCTTGCCAGTGAGGAATCCGAAGGCGAGGGGGCTCCAGACCAGTACCCCCATTCCGTAGCGCTCGCAGACGGGCAGGAGCGAGGCCTCGATCCCGCGGGCCAGAATCGAGTAGGGCGGCTGGGCGGTGCGGAAACGTCCGAGGCTGCGGCGCTCGGAGACGTGGTGTGCCTCGACGATCTCCTCGGCCGGGAAGTTCGAGCAACCGAAGGCGCGGATCTTTCCCTGGCGCACGAGGTCGCTGAGCGCCGAGAGCGTCTCCTCGATGTCCGTGGAGTGGTCGGGGAAATGGATCTGGTAGAGGTCGATCCAGTCAGTGTTCAGGCGCCTGAGGCTGTCCTCGACCGCCTTGAGGATCCAACGCCGCGAGTTGCCACTGCGGTTGCGGCCCTCGCCCATCTGAAAGTGGACCTTTGTGGCGAGTACGACGTCGTCACGGCGCCCCCGGAGCGCCTTTCCCACGATCTCCTCGGACTCACCCTGTCCGTACATGTCGGCGGTGTCGACAAAGTTGATCCCCTGGTCGAGGGCGGCGTGGATGATGCGGACACAATCGTCGTGGTCGGGGTTGCAGCCATCCTGGAACATCATGGTCCCGAGGCAGTGGACACTGACCTCGATACCGGTTCCGCCGAGGGTGCGATAGCGCATGGTGATGCTCCCTGTTCAGTTCAACCGATCACGCAGAGCGACAGAAGCGTCGAACGCACGAGTCACCCTAGGAACTAGACTCGGCTCTAGATCAACCCCGTTACTCTGACCGCCATGGCAGAGATCACGACAAGTCTGAGCATCGGACAGGTCGCCGAACGCACCGGTTTGAGCGTTCACGCGCTGCGCTTCTACGAGCGCGAGGGCCTCTTCGTCAACGATGTGCGACGCGGACCTGGCGGACGCCGCGTCTACAGCGAGGATGACGTGGACTGGCTGACCGTCTGCATCATTCTCCGCGCTTCAGGCATGCCCCTGCCCGCGCTACGCCGATATGCCGACCTCGTCAGAGAGGGCGCCGGTAACGAGGAAGAACGGCTCACGCTCATGCGCGAGCACCATGAGCACGTCACCGCCCAGATCGGCAGGCTCACTCAGTCCCTGGACCTGATCAGGTTCAAGGTCGGGGTGTACGAGGACCTTGTCGACCAAGGCGGCGTCGCCGCCCATCAATGCCACGCCCCATCCCCTTCGGCTGACGAAGAACGCACGCCACTGCTTCGCCACGAAGCAGTGGTCGAGTAACCGGCGGCGACCACGATCGCTCGTCGCCGCCTCACCGCCTCGTGTCGCGCTGCGGGCAGCAGGAGGCGGCGGAAGGGCGACCAGCCCACCCAGCAGGACCGCTCGGGCTCCGGCGCGGTCGGCGAAGGTGCGGAACACCGGTTTGAGGATGACCTCCGTGCCGTCGTACAGCGCCGGCAGCACCCCCGGAGAGAGCATCGACCGGGCCAGAACGGCATCGCCCGCACCGAGGAGCGACCAGTGACAAGCAGGCGGACGCTACGCCGGGAAGAGGTCGGGCAGCAGTCGGTGGGCGTCGGCGCGGGCCGGTGCGACAGCGTCGACGGGCGCCGACGACGCCGGCCAGCGCAGCGTTACGCCGATGTCTGCCCAGCCACCGACGGTGGCCAGGAACTTGTCCAGGGCCGGGTTGGACAGCCCGCGGGCCTGCAACGGCGCGAGGTGCCGGACGAAGAACTCGCCGATGCGCCGCTCCACGTCAGCCGCCGCGGCAGGATCCGTCATCATCAGCCGATACCACGCGACCGCGCCGCGAGGCGTCATGGCTGCGATGTTGGAGTAGCTGCCGTGCGCGCCACGGGCCAGCCCGGACGCCAGCAGGTGGCCTGGCACGAAGATCGACAGCTGGGGCACGGCCTCCGCCATGGCCGCGTGCCAGGCGTCGCCGCCCCCGGCCATCTTGACCCCGACGAGTTGGGGGACCTGGGAAGTCACCCGTTTGAGAAGCGGCGGCGGCACCTGGGTCTTGGCGTGCGGCGGGTTGTAGAGCACCAGCGGCACGTCGCCGGCGGTCTCGGCTGCACCGACCAGGAATCGCACGGCCTCGGCGTCGCTCAGCGGGACCCAGTCCGGGAGGATCACCTGGATGGCGCCCGGCCGGAGCGCGGCCGCGCGCCCGATGCGATCGAGCATCGTCGGCGTGGCCGGATGCGAGGCACCGATCTGGTACGGCAGCCCCGCCGCCTCGTACCGCTGTGCCAGCACCGCGTTCACCCGGTCGAACTCGGCTTCGTCGAGGGTGTGGAACTCGCCTGCGGTGCCGTGAGCGTAGATGCCGTCGATGCCGCTGGTCAGCAGCACGTCGAGTTGGCCCGCCAGCCGGTCCCAGATGATGTCGCCTCGCCCCTCGACGGGGAGTAGGAGCGTTCCTCACACTCCGGTGACCTGGTCCGCCGCCAATGGCTTCATCGACGCTCCCTCCCGACGCGGCGAGTCTAGAAGATCGGTTTGAGGGGGCAGTGCGCATCGGCGGACGCGGCCGGAGCGAACACAGACGGCCTCAGCGACGGTGAACGACGTCTCGCAGCGCAACCAGTCCTTGCGGGGGAGCGTTCGGGGGCGAAATCTGCGACTGCCTGAATGGACGGGCTGACGAACTGTTCGAGCTCACCGACGCCCCACTGCGCACGGACGGGCCTGGGCTGGCCGTACTTGGTCCAGCGTAGGCCGCGTCGGAGGCCGGGTCGCACCTCCTGGGCCGCGGCCGCCCAGGATGCGATCCGTCTCCAGCCCGCGGCCGACCACGCAGCCGTAACCGCCGTCCAACTGCGCGAGGTCGAGCTCACCCCGGCCCGGGTCCGTCGGGGATGCCGGAACCTCCACGCGAAGACCTCATCTCCAGCGCGTGTACCGCAACCTTCCAGGCGGGGCCCAGGACACCCCTCCCTGACATGCGTTCAGCCCGAGACGGGAGTGTCAGGCTGCATCTCGTAGGAGTGCTGAATGGCTTGATGCAGGGCCCCGAGGCCATCCGTGACCTTGCGCTCCCAGAGAACCTGCTGGAGTTGCTTGGTCTCTACGAGCATCGACGCGGGCTCCAGATTGCGGAAACTGTCGACCTCTCGGGCAGCGACAGCGGTCAACGCCGTATAGACCGCTTCAGGGGCGAACTGTGCTCGAGGAGACGGGTCGTCCTCCCAGCTCTCCCAGGTCTGGAACATGCGGTCGTTGAAGCCGGTCAAGAAAGGTCCCGGGTTGATCGTGGCGACCTCGACGTTGTACTCCTGCAGCTCGTAGGCCATGGTTTCGGCGATCGCCTCGATCGCATGTTTGGAAGCGGAGTAGATACCAGTGAAGGGGTTGACGTTCAGGCCCTCGGGGGAAGTGAGGAGCAACGGTCCGGTGACGTTGACTTCGAACTGGTGCCGGATATTCGATGCGGGAATGTCGACTGTTGAGCCGCCTTCGCCGACTCCTGCGTTGTTCACCAGGATTTCCACACCCCAGTTGAGAGCCTTGCGGCGATCACCATCGTTGGTGACATCACGCTTCTCGACCTGCAGGCTCACCCCTTGCTCGGCCGCTTGCCGCTTCCGCGTCTGGACCTGAGCGTAGATCTCCACCGCGGCGATCACGCCAAAGCCCCTTCCGCCAAACGCATCGCAGCCTCGTACCCGAATCCGGTTGCGGCTCCCGTGATGAGCACTTTCTTCAGCGCACGATTCGCCGGCCGAGGCGCGCCGACGCGCTGTCCTCACGGAAATATGTTCCCTTCACGGCTGCGGACCCGACCGCTGAACTCGATCAAATTGAGACTGTGCCCCGATCTCAATGCCATGGTGCTACACACCCCGCCGACGCACGATCCGACCACGGTCCGGCAGGGCCACCCGTCCGATGAATCCGATGACAGGCGTGGCAAAAGTCGTTGGTGTACCAGTCATGCGCCTGCCTGCGCACTGTTCGGATATTACTGAGTTTGAACTCGGGTTGTCGTCCGCCACCATCACAAGGCGTGGTACAGGGGGAGCCTGGCTTTCTTCACGAGTCGTGGCTCTGGCACAGCTTCCGTGCAGCGGCCACTGTGAGTGACAGCTGAACGTCTCGGGACAGCTTCGGAAGTCGCCCGAAAATCAGCCGTTGCCGCAGTGGTTGGGCTGAAAGTCCGGGCCGTGGAAGAGGTCGCGCTCCGGCTGAAGGAGCTGTTGTTCCCGTCGATCGCGGACTTTGCGGTGCTGTCGGTAGACGTGAATATCGAGATAGTGCGTGTTGACGCGCAGTGCACGACGGTCGGAGCCGCCTGCCCGGGGTGCGGCGCCTGGTCGACCCGGGTGCATAGCTCCTACCTGCGGTTTCCCGCTGACGCACCGAGCGCCGGACGAAGAGTTGTGCGCCAGTTACGAGTTCGGCGGTTCCGATGCCGCAACACCATGTGCGCCCGCCGGACCTTCGTGGAACAGATACCCGGCCTCACTCGCAGGTACGGCCAGCGTACTGAGCGGCTGCGCTCCGCTCTGGCCGCAGTCGGCCTTGCCCTGGCCGGACGGGCTGGGGCCCGGCTGGCTTCCGTCCTCGGCGTGTCCGTCAGCCGGAGCACGGTCTTGCGCTTGGTCGACGCTCTTCCTGAGCCGGAGGTGCCAGCGCCGCGGGTGGTCGGCGTCGACGAGTACGCCACCCGCAAGGGCCGCCACTACGGCACGGTGCTGGTGGACGTCGAAACCCGTCGTCCGATCGATCTGCTCCCGGACCGAGAGGCATCCAGCCTGGCCGCCTGGCTCGGACAGCGCCCCGGTGTCGAGGTCGTATGTCGGGACCGCGCGCCGTTCTTCGCTGAAGGCGCCGCTGCCGGAGCACCGCAGGCGGTGCAGGTCGCGGATCGGTGGCATCTCTGGCGCGTGCGCCGTGAAGCGCTGATTGATCGTGTGGAGGTGAGAGACCTTCGCCGCCGTCCTGTCGCAGCAGGGCGGTGAAGCCGGGGGCAGCCCGACCCGGGAGGTGCCGGGGAGGGTGGCAAGCGGCCCCGACGAAGCCGGGACGTATCAGCACTGCCAGATGGTGCGGGTCCGGCGAGCGAGACGGAGAGGTATACGAGAGGAACCGGTGTTTGAAGCCTCCTAAGGTGCCATCAGCTCGAACCTGGCGGATCTGGGCTGGTAGCGGTGCATGCTCGCCTTGTGCCATGGCGGGCAACTCCCGGGCGGATGTTCCAGACGGTTCGGGAGGCCACGGTGAAGTGCTGCGGGGTAGCCGTGGCGATGCCGCGGGGGTATAGCCGGGTGCCTACTCCGACGAGCGATCAATCAGTGAACACGGGAACCTCCCCAGCCTCGCCCCTCGCCCGCGCCTCCAGCGCGGGCGGGCCGGGCCGGGCACACCGTCTGCCGATCAGGCTGTGGGAGGGGCGGAGCCGCCGTAGTACTCCGAGCCGGGGAGAGCCCCGCACATGGGGAAGGGCGGCAGCGAGATCGCAAGGGAGGTACTGCAATGTCCGGAGAATCCGGGGTGGATGCCCCGGTCGTGTGGCCAGTGGCCGATGTCGCTGAGCTGCGGGTACGGAGGATGCAGATCAAACTGCACCGTTGGGCGGCAGCCGATCACGGCTTCCGGTTCGACGATGTGTTCAACTTCGTCTGTGACCCGGCCACCTTAGTGATGGCTTTCAAGCGGGTCGCAGGAAACACCGGAGCCCGGACGGCGGGCGTGGACGGCGTTCGCGCCGACCACGTGCGTGCGGCCGGGGCGGAAGCGTACCTGGACCACATCCGCTCTCAGCTGAGGGCAGGGGCCTTTCGGCCAATGCCGGTGCGTGAGCGGATGATCCCCAAGACGGGCGGGAAACTGCGCCGGCTGGGGATCCCGACCATCGCGGACCGGGTGGTGCAGGCCGCGCTGAAGCTGGTCCTGGAACCGATCTTCGAGTCGGACTTCCGTCCGTGCTCGTACGGGTTCAGGCCCAACCGGCGTGCGCACGACGCCATCGCCGAGATCCATCTGTTCGGTTCCCAGGGCTACCGCTGGGTGCTGGACGCGGATATCGAGGCGTGTTTCGACCGCATCGATCACGCGGCCCTGATGGGCCGTGTGAGAGCGCGGGTGAAGGACAAGCGGGTGCTGACGCTGGTGAAGGCGTTCCTGAAAGCCGGGATCATGACCGAGCTCGGCGAACGGGACGAGACCACCTCCGGAACACCGCAAGGAGGGATCCTCTCGCCCCTGCTGGCCAACATCGCCCTGTCCGTGCTCGATGGCTTCGCCGCCGAGGAATGGGCAGCCGTAATGTCGAGTCGGCGGGACCGCGAACGACGACGGCACCGGGGCCTGCCGACCTGGCGACTGGTCCGCTATGCGGACGACTTTGTCATCATGGTCCACGGCACCCGGGAACACGTCGAAGATCTTCGCGGACAGGTGGGCGAGGTCCTGGCCGGGATGGGCCTGATGCTCTCCCTGTGAACGATCGCGTAATTCCCCGGGGCTGAGTTCACGTAATTCCCCAGCCCCGGAGCAGGCGGCGGTTACTTGATCTTGGGGCTGTTCGGCTTGTCGGTGCGGTTCTTGGGGCGTTTGTTCGGCCGGTAGCTGGGGCCGTTCATGATGACTTGGTGGCTGGTGTTGATGAGCCGGTCGAGGAGGGACTCGGCGACGACGGGGTTGGGGAAGAGGGGATACCAGTCGCTGGGCGCCCGGTTGCTGGTGATGATCAGGGACCGGCCCTGCCGCTCGGAGACGAGTTCGTAGAGGTCGTCGGCCTGGCTTGCGTTGAGCTGGCGCATGGCGAAGTCGTCAAGGATGAGGACGTCGGGCCGTACCAGTTCGCGGATCCGTTTCTCCCAGGTGCGGTCCGCGTGGCCGCCCGCGAGGTCCGCCAGGATCCGGCTGGTCTTGGCGAAGCGGACGTGGGCGCCCTGGCGGACGGCGAGGTGGCCGAGGGCCTGGGCGATGTGGGTTTTGCCGACCCCGACCGGGCCGAAGAGGATCACGGACTCGCCGGCGTGCAGCCAGCGCAGGGCGCCCAGGTCACGGATCTGGGCCGCGGGCAGTTTCGAGGAGGCAGTGAAGTCGAATTCCTCCAGGGTGACCTGCTGCTCGAACTTCGCCCGCTGAAGGCGCCGTTGGAAGGCGACGGTCTCGCGGCGGGTGATCTCGTCCTGGCAGAGGACCTGGAGGAAGTCGAGGTGCCCGAGCTCGCCACCGTGGGCCTGGGCCAGGCGGGCGTCGAGGGTCTCCAGCATGCCGGACAGCCGGAGGGCTTTGAGTGACTCGCGCAGGGCAGTGTCCATCACGGTCATCGGGCTTCCACCTCGGCTTCGTCGTGCACCTGGTCGTCGTGGGCGTCGTTCGCCGTGTCGGGGGTCGTGACGGTCGGGGCGAAGAGCTGGGCCGGTCCGTGGAGGAAGGCTGCGGCCCCGGCGTCTCCGCTGGTCTCGGGCTCGGGATCGGTCTCGGTGCCTGCGAGGAGGATGCCTTTGACGGTGCGGTAGGAGGGATCGCCGGCCGCGAGGGCCCTGGCGCAGGCGGCTTCCAGCCGCGTCTCGCCGTACTTCTTCCGCAGACCGAGAACCCCTTGGGCGGCGCGGAGTCGGTAGAGGGCGTTGACTTCGAGGAGCTGGTCGATGACCTCGCGGCAGGCGTCGCCGATCTCGGATGCCTGGCTGCGGCACCAGACCGGGGTGCGCATCTGGAAGGCGATCTTCTCGGGCGGGTAGTCGTGGCGGTCGGTGCGTTTGCCCTGCTCAAGTGCCGCGTGAGTCTTGACGAGTTCGCCGTCGAGGAAGACTTGCACCATGGTGGCGGTGGAGCGGACGTCGACCTTGCGGCCGATCAGCTTCCAGGGCACCGAGTAGAGGGTGCGACCCACCTTGATGTGGATGTCCGGGCCGACCGTGGCCGTCGACCAGCGGGCCAGCACGAACGGGGTAGGCGGCAGCGGCAGCAGCTCGGCCGCCTCCAGCGCCTCGAACACCGCCAGTGGGGCGGCCCCGTCCAGAGGCCGGCACTGCCGGCGCCCGGCGACCTGCTGGCTCCAGGTCACCGCCTCGGCCTGCATGTGCTCGATCGAGGTGAACTCCCGTCCCCGCCAGAACGAGTCGCGGACATAGGGCATGGGCCGCTCCACCCGGGGCTTGTCCTTCGGCTTCGAGGCCCGTGCGGGATCCACCAACGCGCCGTAGTGGGTGGCTAGTTCGGCATACGCCTTGTTGATTTTCGGGTCGTAGAGGTCGGGCTTGTCCACCCCGGTCTTGAGGTTGTCCGGCACCAGCCGGCGCGGGACACCGCCGAAGAAGCGGAAGGCGGCGACGTGTGCTTCCGTCCAGGCCTGCTGGTCCAGATGCAGCACCGGACGCACGAACATGTGCCGCGAGCAGGGCAGCACCATCACGAATGCCCAGACCCGGTGCCGCCTGCCGGTGCGCGGGTTGATCCACTGCCCGAGGAAGCCGTAGTCGATTTGGGCCTCCGAACCTGGCTCGACCTCGTCCCGCAGGACGGTGACCTGCGACCTTGCCGCCTCGTCCGGCAGCGTGGCGTGCACCCAGCGGCGGAAGGAGGAGATCGACACCTGGAGCTTGTGCTCGTCGCGCAGCCGCTGGTGGATGGTCGAGACGGTGACTGTCCCCAGCAGGTTCTTGATGTAGTCGCGGTGCTTGTCGATCTCCGGCCAGGTCACCTGCCGCAGCCGTCTGTCGGCCAGCCCCGGGAACCACTCCTTGATCAGTTTCGACCAGTCGGCCTCGCTCATCGGTGGCCCGCCCGGGGTGATCCCGGATGCCTCCGCCGGGGCCAGGTACTTCCTGACCGTCTTGCGGTCCACCCCCAGCGACGCGGCCAGCGCGCTCTTCGAGCGGCCCGCGTACCAGTGAATGTAGATCTCGGTAATGTCGACCACGACGAACGTTCTCCTCGCCATCCAGGCTGCCCATCGGCCTTGCGAACCGCAGGACGAGGAACATGAGCAGCTCCGCGACGACCAGGTCCCTCGATCCCGGACTCCGCGCTACCCATGGCCAATCAGGAGGATTCTGACTAGAGATCACATATCACTCAAACCGCCCGGGATGGGGAAACTTGATCGTCGACAGTGCTGGACGATCACATGATGCGCCTGGAACCGGCCGCCTGCCCCGTCGACAGGAGCGGGCACTGTCAGACCCGGCGGGCATCCTGTCGACCATGGATGGAATCGAAACTCGGCCGCCGCGCGACCGCCACGAACTGGGCGCTGTGCTGCGCACCGGCTTTGACCTGATCAGAGCTGTCGCTCCGGGACTGCGGTACCGGCTCGTCGGCACGGCAGCGGCCTGCCTGCAGGGCGTCGACCTGCCCGTGGGCGACGTCGACATCCTCGTCGAGCGCCGCCAGGACGTCGACGCCGTTGCCGAAGCACTGGCGGACTGGCCGTGCGTGACCGCTCCGCAATGGCTCGCATCAGCCCCGCAGTACTTCGCCGAGTACAGCCTCGACGGCGTCGGCTTCGGCGTCAGCACCGTGGAAGTACCGTGCGACGAGGATGGATGGGAGTGCCAGGGCCCCGGCCCCTGGCGGCACCACGTCACCGTGGACTGCGGCGGGCACCGCATCGAATGCGTGCGGCTGGAGCTCCGGCTGACCACCGAGTTCCTCCGCGATCGCCCCGACCGCTACCAGCCGCTCCTGGCCCACCTCGGCGCCAACGGCGCCGACCTCGAACTCCTGCAACAGAGCATGACCGTGCGCAGAATCCCTGAGACGCTCGCGCGCCTGGCCCGAGGGCTTCAAGCAACCGGCAAACCGCAAACGTAGATCGGCTTCAGAGCGACCCAAGCCGTCGCTCGCGACCGCCGCTCCCATGGGGAAACGTGACCGCGAGGGTGGGGAATTACCTGACGCCGCACCCACGTGAGGTGGGGAATTCCATGACCGCCGACACTCCCCGGCCAAGACCCGGATCGTCCATCGTGCGGACGGGTTCGACTTCCTCGGTTTTCGCATCGTCTGGATGCGCAAGCGGGGAACAGACAAGTGGCACGTCTACACGTTCATCGCCGACAAGCCAGTCCAGGCGTTGAAACGGAAGATCAAAGCACTGACCCAGAGGTTGTCGCATCTCGACTACAAGATCGCGCTGATCCGGATCAACCGGATTCTGCGCGGCTGGGCCAACTACTTCAAACACGCGGTCGCCAAACACACCATGGCCCGCCTGCACACCTTCGTCTGGTGGCGGGTGATCCACTGGGTGATGCACCGGCACCGCATGAAGTGGAAGGCCGTCCGGCGATGGCTCCGAACTCCGCAAGGACGATGGAAAGACATCGAGCTGGACGGGATCACACTGTTCCACCTCGGCAAGGTGCCGATCACTCGGTATCGCTACCGTGGGAACAGCATTCCCAGCCCTTGGCCGGACACCCTGACTGGCCCGATCTCGACGGCATGATCTCGTGGAGAGCCCGGTGCCCGGAGACGGGCACGCCGGGTTCGGCGGGCGGGCCGGGGAAACCCACCGGGAGCAATCTCGGCAGGGCGCCCCGGTCCGACCCAACAACCTGAGCGAAGCCGCCGAGCGGAGTGTCGCTCAGCACCGCCGCTGCCTGAGTGTCCTGACGCCCGCAGCATCTCAGCCCGAACCTGAACCCGAGACCGTTGCGGCCCCAGACCCGTCCGCGTCGCCATGGCCGACAGGCCACCGTTTTGCCGACCGGACTCGGGCCCGGCACGCAGCCGTCCATGCCTTGCTGGAGGCAGGACACAGCCTGCGCTCGGTCCAGCGGCAGCTCGGGGTGAGCTGGCACACCGTCAAACGGTTCGCCGACGCCGCGAAACCGGAGGAACTGTTCACCGGCCAATGGCAGAACCGGTCGTCGGTCCTCGACGACTACAAGTCCTACCTGGACGACCGTTGGAACGAGGGCTGCACCAATGCGTGGAAACTCTGGGAAGAGATCGTGCCGCTGGGCTACAAGGGCAGCTACCAGCGCGTTCGCGCCTACCTGCACGACAAACGCACCTCGCCACGACCGGTGACCGCCCGGCCACCCTCGCCCCGGGCCGTCGCCGGATGGATCCTCCGGCACCCGGACACCCTCACCGAATCCGAGCAGCTCCAACTCAAGGCCATCCGGACGCACTGCCCTGAAGTCGACGCGCTCACCTGCCACGTCCGGTCCTTCGCGGCCATGCTCACCGGCCGCCAGGGCGAGCGTCTGCCGACTGGCTCGACGCCGTCCGTCAGGACGACCTGCCAAGCCTCCACACCCTCGCTACGGGCATCGACCGCGACCGTGACGCTGTGATCGCCGGTCTGACCCTGTCCTGGAACTCAGGCGTGGTCGAGGGGCACGTAAACCGGATCAAGATGCTCAAGCGCCAAATGTTCGGCCGGGCCGGCTTCCGACTCCTTCGGAAGCGAGTCCTGCTTTCGTAAGTGTGGACTGTCGCATAATTCGGGCCTCTCGCTGCTTTTGCAACGCGATCTGTTCAGGCGGACATCCCCGTTGCTTGGGCTTGCGGCGGCACACGGCTGGGGGTTCAGTAGCGGTACCCCGGCCAGTGTGGGTCCTCCCAGCGGTCGAGGCCGGTGAGGCCAAGCAGCCGTATCTGGTGGAGCAGCTCCTCAGAGGCGTCGTGGGCCCGCAGCCGGGCGGGGGCATGGAGCGTCAGCCAGGCTGTCAGCCCGGCGCGCATGTCGTCCTCGTCGTGCCAGGTGTCCCAGGGGAGGTAGTCCCCCAGAAGTTTGTACTCCCAGTGGTTCACCGCTTCCGCCAGGTGCTGGTCGGCCGTGGAGTGAGTCTGGGATTCCCAGGTGTGGAGCCACGGACTGAGCGTGGCGGAGGCCTCGGCGTTCAGGGCGAGGACTTCGTACGGCGGCACGGCGGGGTCGGGATCGGTGAGGGCATGGGCCCACCATGCTTGCAGGAATTCTTCCACTGCTGCGGCCTGCTCGGTGGGCCACTGCTGCCAATTGGCGCGGTGGAAGGTGCGTCCAACTTCCTCCATACCGAAAAGAGGCGCGATCAGGCCGCGGGTGAGAGCCGTGGCGAACTGGGGCAGGATCCGACGCAGCACGGAAGCCTTGTAGGTCCAGTCGGTTGCTTGCCAGGTGCGACGCAGAAGGTCGGGGTCAAGCTCCGTATCCGGCGTCTTCAGCAGCGCGAGGTCTTCCGCGCTTCCCCAGTGACATTCACAGTTGTCTTCATCGGGGTGGGCGGTCATCCCGCGAAAGACAGCGCTCAGGCCGTCCAGCGCGCTGTCGAGGCGAAGTCGTGCGGGTGTCCGGTCGCGGTTCGTCATGGCGTTTGCCTTTTGGGACTCCAGGAGACTGCAGCCACCCGAAGATCGCTAATCTACCGGGTCCGCCCCCACAGCCAATACCAATACCGCCTCCTTGAACGCCAGCGATCATTGAGAACCGCCTCACAAGATCAGCGTCAGACTCGAATTGCATGACCACAGACAGTGACGGCATCACGGAAGTTGAGCCAGAGCCGTTAAAAGTGAACGAAGCCAGGGAGCCGGTTCGGCTCGTACGGCCTCTTGGGAGGCATCCATGGCGATGCCCGCGATGATCTGGACGCGCTGGCCCGCAGCGACATGGTCGGGCGCCGCGTCACCGTCTTCGACTGACATCCGCACCGTTCGTGAGCGGCACACATGGTCCCCAGGCCGACGTGCCGCTCGCGGCGACCTCGGCGAGGTGAAGCACGCGGGTCAGTTGAGACCCGCACCTCCGGTGAGCCCCGCACCGCTGGGCGTGTGATTTTCGCCTACCGGTGACCGGAGTCGCGAGCCGCGCTCACGATGAGATCCGTGACCGCTTGGGGGTGGGAGACCAGGGACACGTGCGAGGAGTTGATCTCCACTGTCTTGCGCGCATGTGCGCGCTTGGCCTCGTAACGTTCGAGGCTGGGGTCTATGGCCCGGTCCTGCCTGCCGACGAGCACGTAGACGGGCTTGTCCCGCCAGGCCGCTTGGGTGAGCTTGTCGGTGAACGCCGATTGCGCGATCGGACGCTGCGTCGATGCCATGACGGACGCCTGCTGCTGTGAGAGGTCCTGGGCGAAGGTCGCGTGGAGCTTGGCGGTCTGGATGTACAGGTCGGTGCCCGTGCTGCCGTCGCCGTTGCGGAACGGCACCTTCTTGAACGCTTTGGTAAGCGGGGCTGGCGGAAACTTGCCGGAGAGGCTCGCGGATGACTCACCCTTGTCCGGCATGATCGCATTGACGTACACCAGCGCCTTGACGTTGTCGACGCCGGCGGCCGCCTGCGAGATCACCTCGCCGCCGTAGGAGTGTCCGACGAGGACAATCGGCCCCTTGATGGTCTTCAGAAAGCTGTTCAGGTACGTCGAATCCTGAGGGATGCCGCGCAGTGTGTTGGGAGGGGCGAAGACCTTGTAGCCGTCCCGCTGCAGGCGCTGCACCACTGCGTTCCAGCTGGACCCGTCGGCGAATGCTCCGTGTACGAGCACCACGGTCGGCTTCTGGCTTCCCGGAGCCCTACCGAGATCGTCTGCGGCATGAGCCGGCACCACGGTCAGAGCGGAGAGCACCGCCACTCCCAGGGCCAGTCCGCCCTTGCCTGATGTCAAGATCCCAGAGACAGTCATGTGCTTCCACTTCCTCGGCGTACAAGCTGAACTCGTCCTTTTGGCGGCTGAGGACAGTGAGGATCGTGCGGAAGACGCCGGCCATAGCCGCCGTGATTGCTGTATCCGGTCGCCGACGTGAATCCGGGCGGGAGCCTCCGGCACGGAAAGCGGAGAGCCGGCGTGAGGCACTTGATCAGCGTAGCCCTGAATCGATTCCGGTCAAGCCGAGCGCTTTTCGAGGGGTCGGTGAAGCACGCGTGCCTCGCGTATCGATTTTCCGGACTGGGATCGAGCGTACGCCCGCCGTCTGTACCCGAGACGGGACGCGGGTGACCGGAGCAGTACACGTAGCGATGAGGCTTTCGGCGCAGCGGCTCCATCGGCACAGAGCATGCAGTGGGGCCGCTCCGCAGCGTGCCCGCAGCTGGTCCTGCTGCATGGCATCGTCAGGTACTTACCCCGCTCGGAGCCGCTCCCTGCTCACGGCGGCGCTAGCGCATTTTCCCCGGCGCCGTCATGATTCTTCAGGTAAAGCAGCCCGACTGGTTCCGTACAACGATCTGAAATGCCTGATGAAGTGGCCCGAGTCGGCGAAATGCCAGCGTGCGGCGAGTTCGGAGACGTCGGCCGCGTGCCCCTGCTGATCAACTCGTCGCGAGTCTGACGGTGCGGCTCACCGACCTCGACTGGACGTTCGTCACCACCGGTCTACCCGAGCCGTCGCTGCCGCGCGCGAGCGCGCCGAGGCAGCGTCGTCGGACAGCGGCAAGGACCCCGATGTCGTCCTGATGGGCGGCGGCGCCACGATCGGCTCGGTGCTCGGTGCTCGGTGCTCGGTGCTCGGTGCTCGGTGCTCGGTGCTCGGTGCTCGGTGCTCGGTGCTCGGTGCTCGACGCGCTGACGCTGCACCTCGCGCCCGTCGTGCTGGGCGCCGGGACGCCCCTGTTCACCGGCGGAGCGCCGCGCACATTGGTGCATCGGAGTGTGACCTCGACATAGACCGCACGACTCTTGCTTCAGGGATCGAGGACAGGCGCCGGTGGTTCGGTCAGGCGGCGTAACGGAGCATTGCCGGGTCGGCCAGTGCCTGGGCGTGGGCCACGGTCGCGTGCACGGGGCGGGCGGCGCGGATGGTGGCCGTGGCCTGCGAGCGGTTCCGTGTGAAGACGAGGAGGCGCAGTACCGCGAACCGTGCGGCACCGGTGAGTGCGGAGGCGGACAGGTAGACGATCTGCTCGAGTATCGCACCAGGTGCCGCCACCAGTTGCTGCAGGGCAAGCATCGCCATGCAGGTCACCCCGTATGCGGCCGCTGCGGATCCGGCCGACTGGGCATGCTGGCGCCGAGTCGCGCGCCCACCCGCGCCAAAGGTGAAGCGGGCGTGCAACTCGGTGGCGAGGAGCGTGGAAACCGCGGTGATGAGGGCGTTGGCCAGGACCCAGGGAATCCAGGAGGCGAGGGCCGCCACGGCGAAGCTGGAGGCGATCCCCACCCCGCCGCCGCAGACCACGAAGCGGGCGAAGGCAGTGAAGGCCCCGGGCGACGCCTGCTCCTGGCTCTGTGCTGTCTCCATGATCCGACCCCTTTGATGGCTCACTGCGTGAAACGCGCACCCCTCGGCCTGCGAGGCCGAGGGGTGCGCCGCCCGCGTTGCCATAATGGCACATGAATGGCGCCATCGCGAGCCAGATATGGCGCCACTTGTGTCACTGGTGGTGTCGCGGCGTGGATGGAATCGCGAATGCGCAGGTCAGCGACTCGGCGCAGCTTCGGTGCACCTGCCGTGGTACCCGCCGGAGCTACAAGAGGGTTCCGCTCGGCGACGTTCGTGGAGCGGGTTCGGCAGGTGGCCGAGGACGCCGAGGGGGCGGCGTATGTACGCGGACGCCGACCCGCCGCACATCGTCCTCACCCGCCCAGCTGTACTGACGTCTCTGACGTCGGCGAATTGATGCTTGATGTCGCCACGTTGGATGTCGGTCCACCGGAGTCGGGCGGTGCATGGCCTTGAGCTCCCCTCGCACAGGGCCAGGGTGGTCCCAGCTACTGCCGCTTCCTTTACTGCCGGTCACTGGCGATATGCCCCGCGAGGGCAAGGGGCAAGGGGCAGGGGGCAGCGGGCAGGGGGCATACGAGGCATCCGCATCCGTCCGCGCATTCGGTGGAGTGAGTTCCTGGACCGCCGGTAGAAGGTCGACGCCCTCCCCTGACACACTGTTTGCCTCACCCAGAGGGAGGGACGATGCCATCGATCGCCCTGTACTACCCGTGGATGCACTTTCAGAACGACAACTGGTTGAAGCTCGCCTTATTGACCTGGGACCGAATCGTCCGGATGCGGCCAGAGATGGTGGAAGACCGGGATCGAGACCTCGTCCGACAGCTCCGTGCCGAGACTGACTTCATTGTGGAGGCGGCGCCGAGCCCGACAGTGTTGAGGACGGTTGCGGAGACCTTCTCCGAGATCATCGATGCCGACCCGCATCGTATCGTCGAGCGATACGGACTGAGGCATTCTTTTCGCGAAGAGTTTCATCCGAGCCCGCATGACCTGCGGCAATCAACCGATTGGCTTGGCTACGAACCTCCCGTCCCGCAGGGAACGTGGGACATGGTACGCAGCTCCTACATGCTGCGGATGCACACCGGCGCCAGCGACTCGAAGATGGGGACCGGCCTGAGCGAAAAGCTCGTCGGTATGGGCCTTGCGGAACCGTCTGGTGGCCCGTGGGTGGGAATGCACCCCAAACTGGGCTCGATCTACCTTGCCGTGCTCACCGACGTCATGGCACGCGGCGAGATGCTCTCCCCGACCACCGATGACCTGCGCATGCATAAAGCCGTAGGCGCACTCAGCCAGCTGACCAACCTGCTTTTCGAGGATCACGCCCGTGTCCCGGCGATTGAGCATGCCGAGAGCGCGTACATGCACGTGGCCCTGCGGACTGTGATCGAGCCAGACAAGTTGGCCGAGGTGCCCGTAGCCAAGCTCATCAGATTCCGCGAAGCCCACAGGGATGAATTGGCTGCCTTCCACGAGCACGTCGCTGGTCTCACCGCAGATCTGCAGGCCATCGCCGAAGTGGAGAACTTGGCGGTGGCGTCGGCCCACCTCAAGTCGTTGTATGAGAGCCAGACAAGACCGCAGCTCAACGAACTGCGCAAAGCGTTGCGAGCACAGGGCATCGAGTCGTCAGCGGGAACATTGGTCCAGAAGGTAAACCTCAACGCCGCTGCCGGGACCCTTCTGGGCAGTGTCGCCGCGGCAGGCGGACAACTCGCGGTGGCCGGCGCCGCAGTTGCCGTGACGCTGGTGCCGTACATCGCCAGCAGGGTCGAGGCTCGACGCCAACAGGTGGGTGATTCACCGGTGGCCTACCTGCTGGCCGCCGATCGCGCACTGTCCGGGCGCACACTGCTCGGCGCACTGCAGCGACGCACCGGCAGATGATGGGCCGAGCCCTCGCAGTGTCCCCAACTGATGGCTTTCTGCCACTGTCGCACGGCCAGGGACCTGAAGCCGCGTCGTAGTTCAGACGCCGTTGCTCTACTGATCACGGTGAGCATCGGTTCGAGTGCGGGGACCCGGTCGGGGGGTTTCCGGCCGTGGCGGGGATGAAGGCAGGGGCTCCGGAGTCTGCACGGCGGCTGCGGCCCTCCACCTGGCCGGCGCCCTCCTTGTCCGGGCCGATCAGCGATACGAGACCCGGAAACCACGCCACCGGCGCGCGCCCGAACTCGGACGCTTGCTGGCCGCTTCGAACCGATGGCGGCAGGCCACCGCCGGCCGGAACGACTATTGCCATCTACTCGAGGCGGTCCTGAACCTGGAGGGCGACATTCACTGGGCAGAGGATCTGATCTGGGGCATCGTCAGCGAGGAGTACGAGCTCGAGTGCCCTGATGCAGACGGCTGTGCGGCGGTATGGTGATCATCGGTGAGCGGGGCTTCTTCAGCGCGTCGGAGTACGACGCCCTCTGTGACGATGCCGACACCCGCCCGGTGGCGCACACCCTGACCTATGCCTTCGGCGAGGCAACCTGCCCACAGTGCGAAAGGCGTTTCTCCGTTGTCGGACAGGTCGTCGCTCGTTCGAGCTGACAAGCAGCCGACCTTCCGATCACGCGGTCGTTCTTGATCGAACAGGTTCCTGGATCGGGTGAGCCTGCGGCGGTCCTTACCTGAAGGAAGGGCCTCTTGGCAGCTCGCGGTCGCCGAAGCCAGCGAGAAGCAAGAGGCTCTTACGAAGTCGTCCCGCTCCGGCTCACCGGCTAGGTTCTGGGCCTTGGCGACCCGCCTGTCGCGCTGGCCGTTGCGGATGGCCGCGCGACGGTGTGCGTCAGGGGTGGATGGAGACCCCGGACGGGCCGCGTTTCGTAGCCCTCGCCGTTCACTCCAGGTCGGACATGTCGAGTACGAAGCGGTAGCGGACCTCGTTGCGCCGGAGACGGTCGAGGGCCTCGTTCACATGCGTCGAAGGGAGCAGCTCGATGTCGGCGGTGATGCCGTGTTTGGCGCAAAAGTCGAGCATGGCGGCGGTCGCAAGCCTGCCGCCGCTGCCTGCGGAGCTGAGTTTCTTGCGTCCCACGAGCAGGTCGGTGGTCTCCACGGTGATGGCTCCGAGGTGCCCGAGGTGGCTGAGCGTTCCGTCCATGGCGACCAGGCGCAGGTAAGGGCCGAGGTCGTGCGGGGCGGAGATGGTGTCGATGACAACGTCGAACCGGTCGCGGGCGTCAGCCATCTGTTCCGGGTCCGTGGAGACGATGAGACCGTGGGCGCCGAGACGGCGGGCGTCGGTGGCCTTGTCCGGTGAGCGGCTGACCACCGAGGTGTCGGCGCCGAGCGCCACGGCGATCTTGACCGCGAGATGGCCCAGACCGCCCAGTCCCGCCACCGCGACGCGGGTCCCCGGCCCCACACCGAGGGCGTGCAGCGGTTCCCAGACCGTGATCCCGGCACAGAGCAGCGGAGCGGCGGCGGCCGGATCCAGACCGGCGGGAAGGGGGTAGGCGAAGCGGTCACGGACGACGTACTCGCGGGAGTAGCCGCCCAGGGTGGTCGAGCCGTCATGCCGGTCGATGCCGTCGTAGGTCAGGGTCGGGAAGGCGTGGCAGAAGTTCTCCTGGCCGGCCCGGCACATGGCGCACTCGTCGCACGAATCGACGATGTTACCCACCGCGACCGGGTCGCCGACGGTGAAGCGGGTGACCGCAGGTCCGGCCTCGGTCACCACGCCAGTGAACTCGTGCCCCGGCACCAGGGGCCGGTCTCCTTCGCCACTCCGGGCGCTGACGGCGTGGACATCGGTGTGGCAGACCCCGCAGTAGTCGACCCGGACCGCGATGTCGTCGGGGCGCAGGTCGCGCCGTTGCAATGGCATCCGCCGCAGTGTCGACGACGAGCCTTCCACCTGCCAGCCGATGGTGTTCCTCATGGCGCCTCCTCGTAGACAGACTGTTCGGTCTATTTACCGTAAGCACATCCAGCCCGTGTAGGCAAACCAACTGTTCTGTCTGGTAGCGTCGGAGCATGGCTGATCAGCCCCTGACCTCGCGCGGAGCCGCGACGTACCAACGCATCCTCGATGTGGCGACCCAGGAGTTCGCCGAGCATGGGATCGCCGGTGCGCGCGTCGAGCGGATCGTGGCCGCGGCACGCACGAACAAGGCGCAGCTCTACGCCTACTTCGGCAGCAAGGAAGGGCTCTTCGACGCCATCTTCTTCGGCTCGCTGGAGCGGATCGTGAACGTCGTCCCGATCGACGCCACCGACCTCGCGGACTGGGCCGTACGCCTCTACGACGAGTACCTCCGCCGCCCCGACCTCATCCGACTGGCCACCTGGGCACGTCTGGAGCGACGCCCGGCCGGCCACCTGGTCGACGACCCCGATCGCCTTGACGACCGCAAGCTGCGCGCCATCGCCAAGGCCCAGGCCGCCGGTCTGGTGCGCCAAGGGGACCCCTTCGACGTGATGGCCATGGTGATCGCCATGTCCATGGCGTGGTCACCGGTCAGCAATGTCTACGCGGCGACCGCCCAGGAGCCTCCCGAACTGCACGAGCAGCGTCGAACCCTGCTCCGGGAGAGCGTCCGCCGTGCCATGACGGCCGACCAGATCTAGTTCTGCCCCCTCCAGCCTCTGCGCGCCCAGATGAAGACGCCGCGGAGCTTGATTTCTCCATCGGGAAACCACTGCGGCTTCGACGTCATTGCGAAGGTGCGTGATCACGTCTGTTGGTGCCAGGTTCACCCCAGTCCGGGCGGGCTGCGCAGCTCGACGATCTGCGAGAGTCGCGCGCTCTACCTGGCCGAAGGTCACTCCCTGTTGCCACCTGCGGCAGTTTTCGCTGGCGGGCGGACCTCAACTCTTGACGGCCTCTGCGATCTGTAGGGCGGCCTGGGTGGGCGTGAGGTGTGTGGTGTCGACGACCTCGGCCTCGGCGTGTAGCCACGTGCGGGCCGCCTCGGCGTATGGCTTGAGGTATTTGAGGCGGAAAGGGGAGGGGCCAAGAACAGTGTCCCCCTCGATGCGCCCACGCAGGGTGTCTTGGTCGGCATGGAGAACGAAGTGCCGAACCGGGATGGCATGTCGGGCGAGGCCCGTGCTGATCTCGCGCCAGTACTGCTCGACCAGGACAGTCATGGGGATCACCAGAGTGCCGCCGGTGTAGTCGAGTACGCGGCGGGCGGTCTCGACGACGAGCGGCCGCCACGGCGGCCAGTGCTGGAAGTTGTCCGTCCCGGGCAGCCCCGGCCTGATGTCCATGAGTGTCTCGCCGACCTTTGCGGCGTCGAACACCCGTGAAACCGGGATCAGCTGCTGCACGAGCTCGCCTATAATCGAACGTATGATCGTTTTCCGCCTGACCTCAACCGGCCAAGGCTCGGCGGCTCGGGCCCAGGACTCGGGCAGCGCGCAGTGACGTACCGCGTCATGCTCCAGTTCGAGGCAGACGGCCCGGCCGTCACCGGGGATTGGGCTTCTGGTGTTACCGCCCTGCGTACCTACCGGGCGTGGGTCGGGCTGTACGGTGGCAGCCCGACCGTGGTCATCCGCATGATCGAGGAAGTCGACGGTCGTCGCCATGAGATGAGGACCTGGACCGCGCGGGGAGAAACCGAGACGCTGCCGGGCCCCGACGGGTGCGAAGGGCTGGGCTCCGCTCGGTGGCCAGGCCGCGGGCGGCAATGTGAGGGGCGGCAGGGTGTACCGGCCACCTTGCCTCCCCTGAGATAATCAAGGCCGGAGCTATCCGCAGACACATGATCCGGAACGAGACGCGAGCGAGGAACCTCGGATGCCTGAAGACCCGATCAGCCAGGAGATGGCCCGCATCCTCAATGAGAAGCTGCAGCGGGTGATCGACAGGCAGACCGAGCACACGATCGCGTTGGCCAACCACACCGCGTCGTTGGACCGGCTGGAGAAGGGCCAGGAGGAGCTCAAGAAGGGGCAGGACGAGCTGAGGGCGCTGCTGCTGCAGCTCGTCAATCGCAACGGCACCGACGCCGACTGACGCGCCCCGATCCCGCATCGGCGCGCTGGGGAGACGCGGTCAGGCGCTGTGCTGACATGAGGAAGGCCCTCGAGCCCGTAAGACGACGGGTTCGAGGGCCTTCCGTGTGGGCGGGTTATGCGGTTGATGGGGAACGGCGGAATGAACTGCGATCCACATTCGATGTGTGTGGGGTTCTTCTTCTAGGCTTTGATGGTGGCCGTGGTCTGCAGGTGTTCCGCGTCCTGGCTTGGTGGGGTTCCGAACATGCGCCGGTATTCGCGGCTGAATTGGGAGGGGCTGTCGTAGCCGACGGCGTGTCCGGCCGCGGCCACGTCGTGGGGTGCGGCCATCAGGAGCATGCGCGCCTTTTGGAGCCGGATCTGCTTTTGGTACTGCAGGGGGCTCAGTGCTGTTACGGCGCGGAAGTGGCGGTTCAAGGAGGGCACGCTGAGCCCGACGTGGCTGGCCAGGTCGTCCATACGGATGGCCTGGTCGTAGTGCGTCTGCAGCCACCGGGCCGCGCGCGCCACCGTGGTGAGCCGGCTGTCGGCGAGCCCGGCCTGGCGGACGAGGCCGCCCTGGAGGCCGGTCAGCAGCCGCCAGTGGATTTCCCGCATGACCGCTGGCGCAAGGACTCGGAAGTCGTCGGGCTTTTCCAGTAGACGCAGCAGTCGGACGACGGCGTCGATCAGGTCGGTGTCGGCGTCGCTGGTGGCGATGGCTACGTCGGCTTCCGGTCGTTTTGGCGGGGGGCTTGCTTCGAGGAGGAGTTCGGCGATGGTGTGGGGGTTGAGGGGGAGTCCGAAGGCAAGGAAGGGTTCGTCGGGGCTGGCCTGGGTGATCTGTGAGATCAGGGGCAGGTCGATGGTCACGACCAGGTACTGGCCGGCCCGGTAGTCGAAGACGCGGTCGCCGAGTACGGAATGTTTCGTGCCCTGGGCGACGAGGGCGAAGACGGGTTCGGTGACCGTGCCGAGCTCGATGGTGGGCCCGTCTGCGGAGAGCGCGACGATGCCTTCGGTCCATGACGGGCCCTGGGTGCCGTGCGCCAGTCGCGCGATACGGCGGCGCAGCTCGTTCAGGGAGTCCATACCGTCACTGAACCACGGACACACTTACACCGGGAACTCATATTCCGATCAGATTTGATCGGATCGTGCAAGGGTCTGCGTGGATTGGTCTAGGAGATCCGGGGGAGCGGGCGGTCGAATGGAGGCATCCGGGAGGGCACTCCAGAGCCCCCCTCGGACCCATTGACGGGAGCTTGCGCTCCCGGACCGATTGACTGGAGCTTGCAGATGTCTTTGAACACGTATGTCACTCTTGGCCGTTCCGGGCTGCGGGTCAGCCCGTTCACGCTGGGCACGATGACTTTCGGGGAGGACCACGGCTGGGGTACCAGCGCGCAGGAGTCGAACGCCATCCTCACGGCCTATCTGGAGCGCGGCGGCAACTCGATCGACACCGCCAACATCTACACCAACGGCCACTCGGAGAAGATCGTCGGAGACTACTTCGCGAGCCGCCCCGGGCTGCGTGACCGTGTGGTGCTGGGCACCAAGTTCTTCTTCAACCTCTACGAGGGGGATCCGAACGGCGGTGGGCCCGGCCGCAAGGCGATCGTGCAGCAGCTGGAGAATTCCCTGCGCCGCCTGCAGACCGACTACGTCGACATCTACTGGCTGCACAACTTCGACCCCACCACCCCTGTCGAGGAGACCCTGCGAACCCTGGATGATCTGGTCCGTGACGGCAAGATCCGCTACGTCGGCTTCTCCGACGTGCCGGCCTGGGCGACCGCCGAGGCGGCCACCATCGCCCGTTTCCGCGGCTGGTCCCCGGTCACCGCCCTGCAACTGGAGTACTCGCTGCTTGAGCGGACCTCCGAGGGCGAGCTGCTCCCCATGGCCCAGGCGCTGGGCATGGGTGTGATGGCCTGGAGCCCGCTGAAGAACGGGTTCCTGTCCGGCAAGTACTCCAGCACCACGACCGGCGACGTGGACACCACCCGTGCGCACCTGGTCGGCCGGCCCACCCCGAGCGACTACGTCGTCATCGACACGCTCAACGATGTCGCCCACGAGATCGGTGCCTCCTCGGCCGCGACCGCGCTGGCCTGGGTCCAGAGCCGGACCCCGATCACCTCCACCCCGATCACCTCCACCCTGATCGGCGCCCGCCGCATGGACCAGTTCGAGGCGAACCTCGCCGCGCTCGATGTCACCTTCACCGATGCGCAGCGTGCCGCGCTGGAGGAGGTATCCGCGCCCACCCTCAACTTCCCCGCGGTGAACAATCGGACGCTGGCCCGCATGGCCCAGTTCGCCGGTGCCACCGTGGACGGCATCCCTTCGGCCCTCTCCCCGCTGCTTGAGGCCAGCCCCGTCCGCTACTGACCCCAGGCCGCCCGCCGGGATCGCGCCGAGCGGGAAGCTGATCGCCGGGCCGCGCAGCCAGGGCTTCCAGGTACGGCGCAGCTCGGCCTTGCCGAGCCAGGGGCGGCCGACCGGGATCGGCTCGTCGGGGCGGCGGCGCAGGTGCGGGGCCACCCGCAGCGCCTCGCCGACCACACCCGCCACAGCTGCCCGCCCCGGCAAACACAACGGGCCGCGCAATGGGCCGGTGGAACAGCCGTGGGCATCACCGCTCCCGGCCGGCCACTCCACCAGGCCGCTGGCGGCTCGGCCCGCTACGTGGTCGCCGACATGACTGACGAGGCCGAGATCCAGCGGGCCGTCCAGGTCGCGGCCGCGGCGACCGGCTGCCTGGACATCGCGGTGAACAACGCGGGCTACGACGGCGAGTGCCAACTCACCCAGGACTACCCGACCGACATGCTCGACCACATGATCGCCATCAACGTCCGCGGAATGTTCCTGTCGATGAAGTACGAGCTGCGCCCCAGCTTCATCACCGGAACGGCCCCGACCGTCGGCGGCGGCTACAGAGTCCCGTAACAGACGACCCCGCTGCGCTTGCGCAGTTCGGGCATGCCGTCAGTTGGGCCTCGCGCAGCGTGACAGCGATCCCGGGCATGGTGTTCTTGCGGTCGGCGAGCTCTGGAAAACGAGACGGGGGCAGTTGCGTGTTGCGGTCGGTTCCATTGAGTCCCGCCCGGCAGGGTGGCGTGAGCCGCCAACTCGGCTCGCGGGTTTGGGTGGGGAGGCTGAGGTCACCGTGGTGGGGGTGAAGTGTGTTGGCGTTGGCTGTCGCGCTTTTGAGTGGTTTGTTCTTTGTCGCGATCGCCGGGGTGGCCGTGTGGCCTGATGATCCCACCCCCGGGCCGTGGTCTGCGGCCCGAGAAGGGATGGAGGCACATCGATGAGCGCAAAGCGACGTTCGGTGCTGGGCGCGGCCATGGCCGCGCCGTTACTCGCCCAGTTCACAGGTGCGGCATCCGCCACCGCCGCGCCGGGCACGCTGGGCACGGTCTCCGAGGGCTGGGCCGAGGTCCGCTGGACCGAGCAGGCCCAGGCGCTTCTGGACCGCTTCCAGGCGGTGGTGGAGGCAGTGGCACCGGCCCAGCTGGTGCAGGACGCCCAGGGGAGGGCAATCCGGTTCCCGGTGCGGTCCGGGCAGGGTGACCCGTCGGCGGACGACCCGTCGAAGGCTCACGGCGACCGTCGGCTCGACGGTGGAGTCGACATCCGCACCCCGGACGGCAACGTGCGGGTGACCGGCCTGGCGGGTGTTCTTCGGGACGGGCCGGCGTCCGGGAAGTGTGTGGTCAACGGAGCCGACCTCGGGCACCAGGCGGTGGTCCGGCCGGGTCTCGACAAGGGAGTGCTGAAGGCGGAGAGCGTGCCGCTGGGCAAGCCGATGAAAGTCCGGATGACGGATGTGCCGCTGCGGCCCACGCCGGAGCTGGTGGAGACGTTCAGTAACACCTTCAGCAACACCTTCGGCGACGCTGATTTCACCACCGACACGGTGCTGGCGCACGTGACCGCCGAGGGCGTGTACACGCCGCCGAAAGGGTGAGTGACCCCCGACGCCCTGACAGTTCGCCGGCCCGGACCGCTCAGCCGGTCCGGGCCGGCCTCTCACGGCCGGTCTGAGCGGGCAGGCCACCACGACTGCCAAAGCGGCGCTCGCGCGCCGCGTAGGCGGTGACGGCGTCGCGTAACCGGGCCAGGTCGTAGTCGGGCCAGAGGATGGGGTCGAAAACCAGCTCGGCATAGGCGAGGTGCCAGGGCAGGAAGTTGCTGATCCGCTGCTCACCGGAGGTGCGGACCAGTAGATCGACATCGGGGAGTTCCGGCACGTACAGGTGCCGGGCGAGGTCGGCGGGGCCGATGTCCGCGGGGCGGATTGTGCCTGCCACCGCTTCGGCGGCCAGCGCACGGGCGGCGGCGGTGAGTTCCTCCCGCCCGCCGTAGTCCACGCAGACGGTGAACGTGAGCACATCGTTGTTGCAGGTCATGCTCTCCACCAGCGTGAGCGCCGACGCCAGCGAGGTGTCGATCTGGTCGCGTCGCCCGCACCAGCGCACCTGTACGCCGAGCCTGTGCAGCCACTGCGCACCCTGGGTGATCCCGTCGGCAAGGGTGTCGAACAGGGCTGCCAGCTCCTCCGGCGAGCGGCCCCAGTTCTCCGTGGAGAACGTATAGATGTCCTGCTCGGCGCACAGCTGCACTACGACGAGGCGACGCTGTTGCGCTCCCAGGTGCTGGCGGACGGGTGTGCAGGAACGGCTGGTACTCCACCCCTACCATCCCGGTGACCGGTACGGCCTCATCCAGCAGCCCGCGCCAGTGGGTGAGTTGGACGCCCACGAACGCGTCCATCGCCTGCCGGTGTACGCCGCTTCGCAGGTCTCCGACCTCCAGCCCGAGGCGGCGCAGGTCCTCTCTCGGCAGGCAGCAGCGGCCTGCCGCGAGGTCGGCAGGCAGGTCCTCGAACATGTCCGCCACCTGGCACGCTTCGAACAGCGCCGACACCAGCCGCAGGGCCTCGGGGCCGCGCGGCTCCAGCAGGGGCGCCCACAGCTCGGCCACGGCACCCGCAATCCCTCGCAGGTAGGAGCGCCGGAGGGCGGCGAAGGTCTCGAACACCGGCGCCCCCGCGCAGTCGGCCCGCACGGTGTCGAGATACTCCTCGATCAGCGCCTGCTCGAGATTCCACCTGCGCACCGTGTCCACACGCCCGCCGCACCGGATGCGCGCTGCGCCCCGATCGCAGGTCGGCCAGGGTATCGGCCTGCCAGCGGGCGAAACGCTCCTGGCGGCCCTCGGGCGAGCCCCCGTCGGCGATCCGGTCCGTCCGCACCGTCCATCCGTGAATCGCGTGGACAAACGGCCGGACCGCCGCGGGCAGAGTGTCGGTCGCCGTCCACAGCGCGGCCAGGAACTGCCGCACCTCGGTCTCGCACACCTCGTACGCCTCGCGCAGCTCCGGCGAGCCGCCGAACGCCCCTTCGCTCCCCACCATTTCCGGACCTCCCCTTCCGGCCGCCACGGCCAGCGGTCGCCGCCAGCACTAACGATCCACCGGCCCCTCGGTGGCGAACTGCTCACCGCGGCACCGACGAGGTCTCGCGGCGGGCGTTGTTTCAGACGGGTCGGCGGCGGATCCCGGCGTTCGGCCTGGTCGGCAAGGTTTGATACCTGTGATCAATCGGCGGGAATCGCCCTCATGGCGGGGCGGTAGTGCGGATTGCGTGACGCGAGCGCAGCTGACGGACGCAGAGTGGGAGCACACCGGGCCGTAGCTGGTGAGCGCGGCGAAGGCCGTGAGGGTGAGTCTGCTGCCTGACGCCGGTCCCAGGGAAGCGTTCGCGGAAGCATCATGCGTCCGGGGCGAGTTCTACGAGCGTCTGACCGCCCGGCGCGATGAGCTGTTTCGAGCTGACGGACGCGCTTCTGTGCGCGGGCGTGGCAGCGAAGTCCCCGGTAGACCTGACGCTGCTGCCCGAGCATCGCCGTGGGCGCGGCGCGTTGTACGGCGGCCTCAACCGCGGCCGAGTGGACAACGGCAGACTGGAGGCCCTGCTGGCGGGTATACCGATGCCCCGGTTTCCCGGCGGACGGCTTGTGCTGGCCGTGGACGTCCACCAGGCGCCGAACTCCTCCGGCGTCTCCCACCACTGTCCGCCGGTCTTGAAGCGCCAGATCACGCCCTCGAACTGCGGCCGCAGCCGCTCGGGGTACGGGCCGTACTCGCCGATCGGCAGGTACGGCCCGATGGACTCCCACTCCGCGTCCGTCAGCTGCACTCGCGTCATGGAAGAAGATCTACCGGTCCATGCCTCACCACGAGGGCGAATCGACAGATTGCTCACGACTCGATACGCGCCCTGGACGCCCTGACTGTGGACGACGGGCGGCCCGCGCCCCGCCGCCGTCGGCGAGCAGGTAACCCGCCTACTGCCAGTCGAGGCGCCCGTCGATCACGCGCGGCGCGTTGTCGTCCCCGAAGCCCCGCCCCTCGCACAGCGCGTTGGCGACCTCGGTCAGGTATGCGGCGAAGGTCGCCCTCCCCGGGTTCGGAAGTTCAGCCTCGGCGTAGGTGCCGAGCAGCCCGTACCCCTGGCCGGGGGTGCAGTCGACAAAGCTGCCGTAGAAGCCGTCCGGGTCGATGGTGGTGATCGGCAGGTACCGCTGTCCAGGCTCGTCCTCCAGGTGCGCGGCCGCGAGCGGGCCCTCGAACCACGCTCCCAGGTTCTCCAAGGGGCCGACTCCCTCGCCATCGGGCAGGAAGTATCCGGTCGGCTCGGGGGCATCGGGGGATGCGGGCCAGCCGAAATCCGAGGCTGGCCCCGTGCCATTGCGCACCAGATAGAAGGCGCGCACATCGGCCGGGACCGCCAAGTCGAGATCCTGCTCCAGCGAGCGGACCTCGCCCTCCGTCGCGGGCGCGGGCAACCGCTGGAAGGTGTGGGGCGCATGCTCCTTCAGCCACGTCTCGATCCGCGCCCAGGCGACGAGGGTCTGTTCAGCCCGTATCCGAATCTGATCATCGGTCATGGCCTGGACCATAGCCGCGAGGGATGACACCGGCCCCTGCCCGCTGACAAGCTCTCACCTGGACCACCCATTGATCACGACCCAATGTGTACCGATGGCCGCAGTCAGGGCCGCAGACGACGGGTCTCTCCTGTCTCCAACGCTTCCAAACCTGCCCAGCAGCACGCTCAGCGCATGTCTGCGCCAACTGCGATCTGATGCTCCATTACCAACCGCCACGCTGACCAACTTGCGTGAAGCTGCCGTGACACCCCAGGGAGAGCGCATCCTCCGGGTCGGCAGGAAAGGCGCCTCACAAGGCGTAGATTTGCCCGGTCTGGGCGCCCTCGACGGAGCGGACGTATGCCTGGGCGACCCGGGCGAGGTCGACCGACTGCATGCCGGGGAAGTAGGCCCCGTACTCCCCGAGGCTCTCCGTGAAGACCGTGGGGCTGACCGCATTGACTCGCTGCGGGGCGATCTCGATGGCGGCGGCCCGTACGAAGGCCTCCACGGCACCGTTGGCCATGGAGGCGGCGCTGCCCGTGCGGATGGGCTCGCGGGCCAGCACGCCCGTGATCAGGGTGAAGGAGCCGCGCTCGGCGATGCGGGGGACTCCCTGGCGTACCAGGTCGATCTGACTGAGCACCTTGCCGCGGAAGGCGGACAGATAGTCCTCGGGCGTCATCTCGGTGACCGGCTTGTACGGCACGTCACCGGCGGTGCTGACCACCGCATCCACGCGGCCGGCGTGCTCGTACATCGCGGCGGTCTGGTCGGGGTCGGTGATGTCGCAGCGCAGGTCGCCGCCGCTGCGCGCGACGGCCAGGACCTCGTGACCTCGCTCGGACAGTTCCCTGTGCACGGCCGCACCGAGCGTGCCGGTGGCGCCGATGAGCAGAATCTTCATGCCGGCCACGCTAGGCCCGGGGCCAAGGGCGGGGGAAATACCGTTTGTGCAGTACTTATGCTTGGTGGCTATGAATGTGGAGCTGCGGCATCTGCGGGCCCTTGCCGCCATCGGTGACCAGGGCACCATCAGCGGTGCCGCAGTCGCTCTGCGCATCAGCCAGCCCGCGCTCTCCCGAACCCTGGAGCAGTTGGAACGCCGGATCGGCACACAACTGGTGGAGCGCACGACCCGTCATCTGGCGCTCACCGATGCCGGCCGCCTGCTGCATGAGCGTGCCCACCTGATCCTCAACCAACTGGACGACGCACTGGTGGAGGCTGCGGCGGAGCCACGGACGCTGCGCGTCGGCTTTGCCTGGGCGGCACTTGGTGACCGCACGGTGCCGTTGCTGCGCGCCTGGCGCGAACAACACCCGAAGACCCCGGTGAGAGTGCATCGGCCCGCGGACCCCGAAGCAGCGCTGCGTCGTGGGGAACTGGATGCCGCCATCGTGCGCACTTTGCCGTCGCCCCATGCGGATCTGGTGTCACAGGAGCTCTACCAAGAGCGTCGTCTGGCCGCGGTGCCAGAGGGCACCCCGCTCGCCCTCCGCTCCGCCGTGCACCTTGCGGACCTCATTGACCAGCCGGTCGTGCTCTGCTCCACCGCCGCCAGCGCCACGGCCGATCTGTGGCCCCGCGGCCGGCGACCCCGCACGTTCCAGGTGGCCAACGTCGACGAATGGCTCACCACGATCGCCGCCGGAGACGCAGTCGGTGTCACCGCGCAGGGCACCGAGCACAGCCATCCGCATCCAGGTGTCACCTATCTGCCGATCTCGGATGCCGCTCCGGTGACGGTGCGCCTGGTCCGGCCACGCTCCCCGACTCATCCCGCCACCAGCGCCTTCATCGACCACCTACAGAAGGTGATTGCCACCACCGGGCCAAAGCCGGAGGCGGAAGAGGACAGATGACCCCAAGGCCGCCTCCGCTGCCACCGCCTTCCACCTGCCAGGACATCGGTGCCCTGTGCCGACGTCGGCGGTCCGGAAGGGCGGGGGCCCGGATCCAGGGAAGGCTGATCACGCGGCCTGGGCGAACGACGACATCGTGTTCGACCGGGGACGGCGACCGCGGGTGAGGCGGCGTGTCAGGCGGTGGTCCGCATGATCCGCTTCCTGCCGCCCGGCCCGGCCACACCCGCCTCGACCAGCAACACCGCAGCGGCGCCGCCGGCGGCGGGTACGGACTGCGTCGAAGCTTCGGAGGCATCGCGGCGGCCAGATCTGTGTAGTGCTGGGCGTTCAGTCCGCTGTCACTTCTGCGGACGCACCGAGACGTCCGGCGTGGTGTTCATGTGCGGTCGAATGGCCGGCTTGGGCTCCGGTGGGTCGTTCTGGCCACTTGGTTCGGGCGCGGACTTCCTCCGGGCATCATGGTTCGGCGCCGGGAGCCTGAGGCTGGATGGCGGCTCGTCCGGCAGGCCGACGCGGAAGAGGTGAATTTCGTTCTCGACGATGGCCGCGAGCCGGGCACCGTCGGGCGACCAGGCGAGGGTTTGGGTACGGACCCCGGCCGTCAAGCGATCTGTTGCCGGGCGTCGCATGATGAGTTCACGGTCGGCTACCCGGTAGATGTCGGGTGTGCACTTGCGCTCATCGTTCCAGTCCTCCGTCGCCACGGCCAGGTACGCACCGTCCGGGCTCGCCGCCAGCGAGTTCAGCCAGTCGCCCGGTACGGTGATCGCGTCCAGGATCCTGCCGGTGGCGGGCTCGATCACGTACACCTTCGACTCGTAGGCTACGAACATCCGGGTCTCGTCCGCGCCGAATGCCACGCCCCGGACCCAGCCGGAGGATTCGTCGCCGAGCCGTACGGTGCGATCGGGCGAGGACTTCCCGGAGACGAAGTCCACCCGGCCGCCGTCACCGTACTCGACCCGGAAGCAGCCGGTGCGCGAGCGTACGCGGCCCGGCTCCACCGGAATGTCGGTCTCAGCGTCGGCGTCGAGGTCGTAGGCCCATGGTCGAACCTCGTCGACCGCTTCCTCCTTGAGCGTGACCACATGCCGCCCGGGTACCCACATGATGTCCCGGCCGGCCGAGACAGGTGACACGTGGAGGCGTACGGACAGGTTGTCCATGTCGTAAACGGCCAGTTCGCCGTCCTCGCTGGTGACCGCGAGAAAGCGGCCGTCGTCGGAGAAGGCCGCCACCACGACGTAGTCGGAATAATCGGAGTCGGCGAACGGAGTGAGGACGGCCTCCGGTTCCGTGAGATCCGGTACGTGTGGGGCATCCTCGGAGCGCAACCGATGGGTTGGGTCCGGGTAATATCCGGTCTCCCAGCTCAGGCCGGGCCGCAGATGCTCCAGCCAGCGTTGGTCGGTGACCTGGACCTCGTAGTCGGCCTGCACGAGAAGGTCCTCATCCGGCCAGCTGTCGTCTCGTTGGTGAGTCCCCTCCTCCTGGAGGGCCTGGATGTGCTCCCAGTCCTCGTCGGACGGCGGATGGTTGCGGACGTCGACACGTTCGACGCTTTCGACGAACCACCGGGTGTTCACGGCGAGCCAGCCGTCGTTCTCGAGCTCCCGCCAGGTGAAGAAATCGCCGAGGGAACCGCCGCCGTCGTCCGCGCTCTGCCACAGCAGCGACAGGAAAAAGCCGGGGTCTCCCGGCAGTTCGGCATGCCACCGGCGCTCGACGTCGTAGTCGACAACGAAGATCCGAAATCTCACACGCCGCCGGTCGGGGGCCAGGGCGAGCACTCGCACGCCGTAGAAGGGGCGGATGGACAAAGGCTCTCCCTCGTCTCGAAACCAGCGGACGGTCAGTGTGCGCCGGCGTACTTCAGGGCTGCAACCTCCACGATTTCAGATGGGATCGGGAAAGGTGGTTCCGCCGGGAGACTGACACGGAACACACGGGTTCTCCCAGGACAGGGCCTCGGCGTGGTGACGTGACACTCGGTTGGTGATCACACGAGACCGAGGACGACGAGGGGGCGACGGGAATCGCGGGCGTTGCGGCGGAGGCCGGCCGCGATGTTCTTTACTCCGGCTGTCCGCAGGGCGCCGGCGGCGCCGGTCCATCCTCCTCGCGGAGCCGACGAGGGCGGTGCTGGATGGGTGCTACCGGCTCGTTGAGCTGATCGGGGCCGACGGGCGCGGGCAGGTTGGGAAGGCACATGGCCCCAAGGCCCACCGCCTTGTCGCGGTCAAGGTCCTCACCGGCGACGGCAACGCGGACAGCAATCGGCAGGTGGCCCGGTTCGCCCCGAGAGGCCGCGGTCGTCGGCGGACTCGTGCACCCCAAAACACCGTCACGGTCCACGACTTCGGCTCCCGCAGGTACTCCTGGTGTCGATCGATCAAGCGGAACTGTCGCTCGTCCATGTCACACCAGTCCCGTAGGCGATGAAGTTCACACTGCTGTACCCGCTGCCGCCGCCTGGTGGTTGAGCGGGGGAGGTAAAACCAACACCCAGCACCGCGTTGTAGCCAAGGCTATACGCCTCGATCAGAAGGGCCTCGTAGGCGCCTTCCATCGAGGAACGCACGGCGCCCCAAATGACTTTGCCCTGCGTGTACGGGCGCGACTCATGGCAGAGCGTGCTGGCTTCGACGGCCGCCAGTGCCTTGTCACGAAGCTCTTCGGCCTCCTGCCGCCTCTGGCGGGCGTTGTCCATCCACTTCACGATTCGATTCTGACGCACATTTGGATGAAGTGTCACGGTCAGAGATCGGCAACGCCGATACGGCGGCGCCCATCTCCGAATCTCCGAGCGGTTTCGGGTCACTGCTCTCCGGAGCACGGCGATTCTTTCGCGACACGTACTGGTGGCGGTCTGTAAGCAATCCGTGGGATCCCGACGGCGGTCAAACCACGTGGGTCCAGACGGCGCGGTAGCTCTACGTTGCTGAAGAGCCTGGAGTTCGGGAGGCGTCCTCTGAGGTAACACCAGCGCTGTTCAACAGCCTCCGGTGGTATTTGGAAGACCGCATTGACCTGCCCACCGTCGTCGAGTGCAAGGCCGAGGACAGGCACTTCGCGATGCCTGTCACCATGAGGGCACTGGTGGCCCGGGAGGCTGCGCTCCGAGGCCACGAGCAGCATCTGCAGAAATACTGCGCTTCGTTGGGGCTCTGGTCGGGATGGGCTGAGACCGTCGCGACGGCTCTCCTGGGCGCGTGGGCGTCGACTCTGGGGGAGACAGCCACGCTGGAACCCACAGCACTGAACGTGCTGGTGCGCGAGGCCCCGAGCCACCCACCGTCAGCTCATACCGATGTGGCAGGGCAAGGCCGGGCGCTCTCGGATATTGCTGCTGGACACGCCGCTGGGCGACGGGCTCACACTTCACACCCTGGTCGCTGGCAGACCGCATCCGGAGGAACTGGCACTCGGCGCTGTCTCCGGGGACCCACGCTTGTACACGGTGCTCAGCGCTCTCGCTCCCACAGAGCGGCGAGTTGCCCTGACCTGGGCGCATGAACAGGTGGGCTCTTGGGCAGAGGCGGCTGCCCTGGCCGGGCGCCACCGACCCGGTGGTGTATGGCGAGCGGGTGCGCCGCAAGCTCAAGCGCCTCGGAGCCGGCATGCCGCGCGGGCTGCGGCGGCCCGGCAAACTGCGGAGGGCCGGCGATGACGTCGCGGCGCCCGCGTGTCCTGCCCCCGCTCGGTGCAGGTGCCGTCATACCGCCGGCCGCGCCCGTGCTCGCCGCGGCGCCCTGGTGGGCGGCGCTGCCGGGCTCGCTGCCTGGTGGCCTGGCGCTCGCCCTTCAGGCGTCGCTGCCACGGACATCCAAGGACCGGCTGGCTTGGTGGCGCGACCGGCGCCGCCATCGCGAGGATCTGGCCCGCTCCCGCGCGGCCCAGGTGCGGCCGCTGCCGCCGCCCGCGAACCCGACGACCGGCGGGGCGGCGTAGGTGCAGCCCTCCGCAACGTGGGTGCGCCCCGACTGCGGCTGAAAGTCCTCGGGGTCTTGAGACCAGGTACCTGTGAAGTTCAGCCGCTGCCGGATTCTTACCCGGGCATCGTGTTGACGGCTGGGCCCGGCCGCTGGACACGGCCACGTTGGATCGGTGGCCGGCCGGCGGGCCGGGGAGGCTGGGGTCGACTCTTGAACAGTGTTTCCGACCTGGGCGCGATATGTGGGGGTGCCAGCTTGTCTTTTGACGTGCGGTCCAGATCCAACCCAGCGGGGTGAGACCGAGAGTGCGGGCGACTGACTGGGATGCGTGGTTATCCGCGGTGGTGCTGTAGAAGAGCACGGTCTTGTTGCGGTGTTCGCGCCGGGACCAGGCGGCTACGACGGCCGGGGCGAGGCGCTTGCCGCGGAAGTCGGGACGGGTCCAGATGCCCGCCTCTGCGGTAGAGGCGTTCGATACGGGAGTGAAGCAGATCGACACAGGCTCCCGGTCGTGGACGGCCATGGCCCACTCACCCATGTGGCCGTTGATCAGTTCGTTCCACTCACCGGGCTGCCAGTTATCGGGTCGAATCAGTTGCTGAGCGGCGCTCTGGCCGTCGGTGGTGGAGACGATGACGGACAGCGGGGCTGGGCCGGGGAGGGTGAGACGGTCTGGGAAGACGAAGCACAGGCCACCCTCCACGGACACTCGCCCGGTTGAGAGACGCGGTCAGGTGGTTCAGCGCGTCGGGTAGCCGGCCGGGGCTGTACTCCTGGTCAGCGTCGCTGGTGCTGGGAAGGGCGAGTCCAGGGGCGAGCGCCAGGAGATGTGCTCGGGGGGACCATGCCCAGACTGCCAGTACCGAAGGATCTCTCAGGACCGCTCGGGAGGTGCCGAGGGTCGGCGCGAGACCGTGGTTCGCGTCGGTCTCCAAGGCCAGCAGGCGTCCTTCGTCCCAGCTCATGACCGAGAGGCTACCTTCGTCGGATGGTCCGGGCAGAAGGTTGGCCCCAGGGAGACAGTGGTGTGGCCTTGGTGTGATCGTGTGCGCCGTCGAGAAGCTGTTGATCATGCCATGGCGGTGAGGGTGAGCCTGCTGTACAACGCTGCCCGCGTCGAGTCCCTGACCGTGTTGTCCAGGTTCCAGACCGAGTTCCACGTCTGTCCGACCGCGCGCGAGGATGTGCTGTTCGAGCTGGCCGACGCGATGCTCTGCTCGGATGGGCCGGTGAAGACCCTGGTCGGGTTTGCCCTGGCGCCAGAACACCGCCGAGGACTTGGCGGCCCTATACGCGGTCCTCAACCCCGGAGGGATCGACGTAAGCCGACTGCGGCGAGCCCTGGTTTCCGTGCCGTTACCGAGGGCGGCCGATGGCCGCCTGGTTCCGGCGGGAAACCGTCGACCGGCCGCCGAACACTCCCGGCTTCGTCATTCTGCCCCGCCGCTGGGTGGTCGAGCGGTCGGTTGTCTGGATCATGCATGTCCGTCGACACGCACACGACTACGAACGGCTGATCCAGCACTCCGAGTCGCTGAATCTGAGGGTGGCGGTCACCACCGCCCCCACTTTCAGGTCCAGGATCATATCGGGCCCAGCACCTCTCGGGGTACGGCCGCCAGCTCAAGGGTTTCGAGCGCAGTGAGCAGTTGCCGCTCCTCGTAGCGGAAGTGGTTCTCCATGATCGCGGCGATGCCTTCGAGGTGGCGGTCAAGCTCCTCAGGCGGCGCGGCCCGGTCGACCGCGGTACGGAGGCTGCTGAGCAGGTGGGCGATCATCGAGTGATCCTGCTCAAGCGAGCGGAGCACCGGGCGCAGCTCTGGGTGCGCGGCTGCGATGGCCGGGAACAGAGTACGGTCTTCGCCCTGGTGGTGGCCGTCGAGAGCGGTGCAGAAGCTGTGGCAGTACAGCAGCAGTTCACGGGTGGCGGCCTCACCGGGGGTGCCGTCGGCGAGGGAGGCGCGGGTGACGTACAGCGCTTCCCGTAGTTGGTGGTGCACCCTACGGAGTTCTTGGCTCCACGCAACGAGCCTGGTCGTCTCGCGCTCAGTCACGCGCGAGCGAAGGATGCGACGAAAACATCGTCGGCCCCCTTTGATCCGGCGCCTCCATGCCTGACACGGTCTGCCACCGGCACGCGACGCTTCCGACACACTACCGCACCCGCGGGGTTAACCATCGCCGCAGGTGAACGTAGTCGTATCCGTTGTCCGCGTGGAGCTTGGCAGATCGGCGTCGACGCGCGCCGCGGCGCGAGCGGACGGGAGGTGTCCCTTTCACCAGCGGGATCAGGGCCTGGCTGTCATGCGGCTTGCGCAGTACATCCGGGTGTCACCGGCGGACAGCTGGGCGGGTTCGGGCTGGAGGACCACGTGCACATCGTGGTCCTGGTGCGCCTAGGTAGGGTTGGTCTGGGGCCGGCAGGGGGGCCGGCATCCGCGCCAAGGGTCGCCCCGTTCATGCTCATCTGTAACGCGCTCCTTTGGGACTGGCGCCGCCTTGGCCTGGTCGGCGTCCTCCATGCTGCGTGGGCTGCTGCCTGGATCCCGGGGCACCGGCGGGTCGAATCTGCTGGCAACCGCTCGTAGTTCGGGGTATTGGTCGCGCTTCCAGGCCGGTAGGTGGGCTATTTCCAGTTCTCCGGCGCCCTGGCAGATCGGGCAGAGCCTGTCCTTGTAGCATTCCGGGCAGCGTTCGCGGCCGTGTTGCTCGTTCGGGCACCAGCCACGTCCCTCGCAGACGGGGCACCAGCCCAGTCCGTCGCATTCGTCGCACAGCACATAGCCCCCTCGCACCGTTTCCGGGGTGCGTACCGGGTCCGGGCGGACGAACGGCTCAGGCGTATACAGCGCCATCGCAGGGGTCTGCCCGCTGTAGACGCCCCCTCCGTACCCCCGCTGGATGCGCACCCGCACCCGGAACCCGTCCCGGTCGGCGGTGACGGTGGTCAACTCCGTGTCGCTGCCCGCATCTGTCACGTCGTCGGTGACCTGCCAGCCCGCCGAGGTGAGCAGCGATGCCGCGCGGGTGGCCAGGGTGGCGTCGTAGTGCTCGGTCGGGTGTTCGATACGGGCGGTGGCATGGTATTGGTACAACAACGGCTCGTGCCAGTCGACGATGAACGGATCAGAGGGCAGGTAGAGGTCCGGATCTTGGGCGGGAGTGAGCTGCGCGGCCAGCCGGTGCAGTTCCGCACACAACCATTCGGCCGCCCGGTCCAACTCCTGGCGCGCACCCTCGATCTCCGCCATCTGGACACCCCTGCCATCAGGCCGCGGCCACAGCGACTCGTGGCACGCTGCGTTCCGTCATCCGTCCACAAAGCGGTGGAAGTGGAAACCCTGGCAGTCCGGGTCCTGCAATGGGCAGGCGGGATGTGGGGTGCGGTCCGCCTTGGGCGCCGACGGCTCGGGATCCCAGTATCCTGGCCTTGGCGCGGGTACCCCGAACGCGGTGCACAAGCAGTCGTCCGTGCAGGAGCCGGAGAACACCGGGTCGCCATGACGGTAGCGCGGATGGCCGCACCGGCAGGTGAACGTCGCCCAACTCGCCATCCGGCCCCCCGTCCGCAGCAACTCTCGCCCCCCCCGTTCAGGGTAGCGATGAGGTCATGGAAGGGGGAGCCCTTGACCACATTCCGGCGCCGAAGTCAATGAGTGCGCCAGAAGCCGGAGGCTCGCACTGCGGGCGGACCGACGCCCGGGATCGCATCGTCCGCGCACCGCCGATCACGTCATCGAGGGTCTGCGCCCGGATCGGCCCGAGGTTCACACCGCGGGGCTTTTGGCGCGACGTTGCGCCGTAGACCGGACCGAGTTCGCCGTTGGCGTCGGCCCATTCGTCTCAGATGGTGATGCCGTGTTCCTGTAGCCAGCCGATGTTCGAGTCGCCTCGCAGGAACCACAGCAGTTCGTACACGGCAGCATCGGGGTTCAGGTGCCGCTCTCGGCGTCGTGCGTGAGGGTGCTGTGGCGGAGCTGGCGCAGGTTCCAGCTGTCCAGGTGCTCGCTGTCCTCGGGCGGGGCAAGCGGGTTGGCCGGCAGGCGGGTGTTCTCCTCGGGCATCCCCTCGGTCCGCGGGTAGGGCAGCGAGTCCGGCCGGTCTTCGGACATACATCGGGCGTCGGCGTCCCGGTCGGGGCCCACAGATCCTCGACGTGCAGGCAGCAACCTCATCGGCCCGGGCGGGGGACTCGTAACAACCCTGCGGTTCAGAAGGGGATGTGGCCGAGGATGTCGAGGACGGCTCGGCAGCTCCGTCTCAGGGGGCAGAGGCGGCTACCGTGGCCGTGCCACACGAAGGAGGCCCAGCGTGACGATCCAGCGGATGGACAACGTCCTCATCGTCGTCGACGACCTTGAGCCCGTCATTGCGTTCTTCGTCGAACTCGGCATGGAGCTCGAGGGTAAGGGGCCACTCGAATGGCGCGGGGCGGAGCGCGTCATCGGGCTCGATGACGTCCGGCAGGACATCGCCGTGCTGCGGGTCCCGGACGGCCACGGGCGAGTAGAGCTGGCGAAGTTCCACAGGCCAAAGGCCATCGCCCCCGAGCCGAAAGAAGCGCCGGCGAACACGCTCGGCCTTCGGCGCATCATGTTTGCCGTCGACGACATCGAGGACGTCGTTGCCCGCCTGCGGGCCCACGGTGCCGAACTCGTCGGCGAGATCGTGCAGTACGAGAACGTCTACCGGCTCTGCTACGTCCGCGGGCCCGAGGGCATCGTCGTCGGACTCGCCGAGCAGCTCAGCTGAAGGCCGCCAAAGGGGCGTGCACCCACAGGGCAGGCGATCCCGGCCCCGCGCCGGCTGAACTTTCGGCTGCCACGCATGTCGGCACGGCCTGAGGGTGCTCTTGAATCAGGGCGTGATGGGCTTGCGCCGCATATCCGACCTCGAGCTGCTGCAGACCCATGTTCAGGCCAAGGAGTTCGACCTCCTCAAGGTCATCGCCGAGGGCGACGATCTGGTGCTCATCGGGCGCATGGTCTCCGAGTTCAAGAAGACCGGCCGGGACATCGACACCGAGTTCGCCCTGCACACTACGGTCCGGGAGGGGCGGATCACCCGGTACCACCTCTACGAGGACAGCTACGCCGTCGCCAAGGCCTACTTCGGCGACTGATCGTCCGGCGGTCTCGCTCAGTTTGTCTTTCAACCTCCGGCCTCGAACGTCGCATCGCACGCGCTCACTCGTCCGGGGATTCGCCGGGCAGGGTGGACGGCCTTCGCATGATCATGCGTGCCGCCACGGAACCACGTTCATGTGGACGCCGCAGAGGTGAGCTTGCTGCACCACGATGCCCGGCGGGACGCGTTCGACTTCGTGTCACACTTCCGGGACGACTTCTACTCGTGCCTGATCCGGCGCAGTGACGCGCTGTTCGAGCTCACGGATGCGATGCTCTGTAAGGACGGACCGGTGCCTCGCACAACGCGCCGGTTTCGAGAAACCTTCTGCGAGTGGCGACCTGAGGAAACGTGGTCGTCTCCGGAACTCTCGCAGAACTCTCGCATCCGGTCATTTGCGAGAGTCGAGGCCATCGGCCTTGGAGCGCTGTCACGACAGCGGGGCCTGATCGTGTGTGGTGGTGAAGCGCTTGCGGTACTCGGTGGGCGTGAGCCCAGATGGCGGGCGAAGGCGCGGCGCAGGGTCTCGTCGCTGCCGAGGCCGCTGTGGTGGGCGGCGGAGGTGATGCTGGGTCCGTCGAGGAGGAGTCGCTGGGCACGGTCGAGACGCACGCGCTCGACCCAGCGGGCGGGGGTGGTGTGCGGTTCGGTCTGGAACAGCCGGTCATGGCCGTCCCGGCGGGCGGTGGGTGCTGACGGCGGCGGATGCGGCCATGGCGGGCAGGCTGTGGTCGGCGGTGGGATCGGCGAGCACGGAGACAGTCAGCGTGCGCAGCAGGTCGCTGCGTGCGGGTGGGGTGGCCAGTGCGGTGGAGAACTGGGACTGGCCCCGGGACGCTGCATGAACACGACCAGCTCGCGTGCGGTGTCGGGACCGTGGTCGTGTTCTACCGGCGCCAGCGCCAGGCTGATGCCCGCACTGATGCCTGCTGAGGTGATGTAGCGGCCGTCATGAATATGCAGGGCGTCTGGTTCGACGTGCACGCGAGGGTGGCGGCGGGCGAGGGCGCGGGCGTGGCGCCAGTGGGTGGTGGCCCAGCGGTCGTCGAGTAGGCCGAGTGCGGCCAGGACGAAGGCGCCGCTGCAGACCGAGTCGACCCGTGCCGTCTGAGCGGCGAGGGCGTCGGCCGCGGCCAGCAGTTCCTCCTGGGGCCCTGGTCGGCGAGGTGGTCGGCCCCGGCGACCACGAGGGTGCTGACGGGCCCGGCATCGGCCGCGGCGGTGGTGCCCGCCAGCACCGGCCCGCTGGACGTCGTGACGTCCCCGCCGCGGGGCAGGACCAGGGCACAGGTGTAGGGGTGCCCGAGTCGGCCGGCCTGGTGCAGCACCTCCAGGGGGCCGCTGACGTCGAGCAGGGTCACGCCGTCGAACACGAGGAAGGCGATCCGATGCGTCATGTCTGAATCTGTGGTTCATGTGGCTGGACAGACACGGCGCCAGCCTATGGCACGGGCGAGGTGGAGGAGTCCATCGATCAGGTGCCAAGGAGAGGAAACCCTGATGAGAGAGACGATCGCAAGTGTGCGATCCCGGACGGCGCCCTGGCGCGTGAGGCGACCGAGCTGGTGCGCGAGGTCAGCCCGCCGCTGCTGTTCGACCACTCGCGCCGGGTGTTCTTGTTCGGGGCGCTGCGCGGCGCCGAGCAAGGGCTGGACTTCGACCCTGAGGTGCTGTGCGTGGGGGCGATGTTCCACGACCTGGGGCTGACGGAACGCTTTCGCCGTACCGACCAGCGCTTCGAGATCGACGGCGCCGACGAGGCCCGCCGCTTCCTGCAGACCCACGGCATCACCGGTGAGCCGGCCGAGCGGGTGTGGACGGCCATCGCCTTGCACACCACCCCGGAGATCCCGCTGCACATGGCGCCCGAGATTGCCCTGGTCACCCGCGGCGTGGAACTGGATGTCCTGGGCATCGGCTACCACGCGGTCTCCGACGAGCAGCGCGCTGCGGTGATCGCCGCCCATCCCCGCCCCGATTTCAAGAAACCGGATCCTCGCCGTGTGCACCGAGGGCATCAAGGACCGCCCGAACACCACGTTCGGCAACGTCAAGGCCGACGTCCTCGCCCACTTCGTCCCCGGCTTTCGCCGCGGCGACTTCGTCGACGTCATCAAGGGCTTCGACTGGGCCGAATGACGCCCTCTGCTACGGACAGCGCAGCTCGGCGCGTACGAACGACAGACGTGCGGGCGGGCCGCCCACATGCCGGCCCGCCATCGGCTCAACGGCTGCCTTCAACGACCTGCGTACCGCCCGAGCAGGTGCGGCAGGTCGATCTTCGGGAGTATCTTCTCGACGCGGCTGCGCAGCCGGGCCAGGGACCCCGGCTCGCCAAGCGCACCGAGCTTGTCGACGTTCAGCTTCACCCGGCCGCCCTCGGTCGTCTCGATGTTGGCCCTCGCGGCCGCCCCCGCCTCCGCGAGGCGTTCCGCGAGCTGCTTCCAGCCCGCGTCCAGGCCCCGCACCAGCTCCGCCAGGTGCTCCTCGATGGGCATCTCCAGGCTCAGCCCGGCGAGGACGTCCTCGCGTACGGCCTCCCACTCTGGGCCGTCCAGCAGCCGGGCCCGGCCCGGGGGTCGGACCAGCGGTGCGAGGGCGCGGCGAACACGTCGCGGCGCATCAGGGCGCGGTGGAGTCGCTCCAGCACGCACACCACACCACGTACGCGTCCCGGATCGACCGACCCCTGCGGCAGGTCGGGGCTGGCGTGGACCGCCTTGCGCCACGCGGGCGGCACGAACTTGTCGTCCACCTCACGCGGCAGCAGCGGCTTGACGCTCGCCCCCGCCGGGCCGGGGCGGGAGGCGGCGTACCCGGCCAGCACCGGGGCGCCGCCCGTGGCCGCGCTCAGTGCCTTCGACTCGCCCAGCAGCGCGAGGAACGGCTTGACCGTGGCGTACCGGGTGGCCAGGGCCGACCGCATAGCTGTCCCGGCCGCGTCCTCGTCTGCGTCCTCGGGGCACAGGGTCACCAGGGTGGCTGCCGAGGACAGCACCGCGGCCCGGTGTGCGACCTCCTTTACTGCCGCCCGGAGTGCGGCCACGTCCAAGTTCGCGCCGTGCTCCTCGAACAGCACCTTCGGCGCACGGGCAAGCGTCCTCGACGCCTTCTCCAACTGCGGCAGTGTCGAGAGCCGTTCCTTCTCCGTCGCGCGCTTCGCCGTGCTGATCAGCCGGGTAGCCATGAGGACCTGGAACGGTTCCAATGCCTCGTCGACCGCCTTCGCCCCCAGATGGCGCATCACCGCGGTGAGCATCGCCGTACGCTTCGGCTCCGCGGCCCGCTCCAGCAGCAGCCCCTTCGACCCGAGCGCGTACCGGGCCGGCCCAGCCAGCCGGTTCGGCGGGATCTGCGACAGCCGCAGCCGCCCGAGCTGGAACGTGCCGACTCGTCCACCCTCTCCAGCGCGCGGGCGAGCGCGGTGCCCGTCGTCCGCTTCGGCGGCCGGTGCAGCCGCTCCAGCTCCGAGAACCGCGCGGCCTCCGGTGTCACGAGCGTCGCCACCAGGTGCCCGGGCAGTGCCGGGTCCGCCCGGCGGGCGGCCTCGGCGACCCTGGCGTGCAGGCGCTTCTCCGCGACCTTTCTCGCCTCGGACACCTTGCCGGGCCGGCATCGAGACACCGCGCAGCGGCACCCGGTGACGGCGCGGCCAGCCCACCGGCTGATGGAGCAGCGTCTGCCGCCGCTCGGTGTACCGCTTCACTCCGACGGGTCCTCGATGCCGAGCTGCGCGCCATTGGGGGCGGGTGGTCGGGATGCCGAGGGAGACAGGTACCTGGCGTGTCAGGCGAGCTGCGTCAGCTCGCTTGGTGCGGACGAAGGTCAGGGTCATGCCGACGCCTTCGATCTGGCCGAGCCACTGCTCTTCTTCGGCTCGCTTGTGGTGGAGGATCAAGTCCTTCTCGATCTCGGCGAGTCGCGGCGGCATCTTCGGGTTGACCCGCGGCATCGGGCATCGGAAGCAAGCGTGCCCGTGCTGAGAGGGCGATCCGTAGGGGCGAGCGCAGTTGCCGAGCTCGACCTTGCGCTTGTCGCGGTGCTCCTCGAACTCTGCCTACTCCTCGGGGGACATCGACGTACTCGTGTTCGGTACGCATGGCTCGGCGGTGGTTCAAGAACTCGTGGTAGTGCTTGACGATGCCCTCGGCGAAGACCGCGACATACCCCTGTGTCGTCCGGAGATTCAGGGGTCCGAGAAGGGCAGCGCCGATGTGGATCGGCAGGCCGCCGTTGATGATCTCGGCCGCGAAGAAATGACTTGTGTCCGCAGAGACTGTGCGCGGGTGACCCCGTGTGGCGATTGAGCGTCGTAACTGCGGACTCTTTCGCGACGCAGGCAGCGGGATGTGTTGCATTCCGACACCGTCGATGTGATGCCTACCACCCTCTGGGTGCTTCGGGTCGGGCATGCGCGATCATGACCGGATGGACGCCCGTTTCCTTGGCATCGCTGAGCTGGTCGAAGCCCCGTCCGTGGCGGTCGTGGTCGACGTCATGCGTGCTTTCACGGTGGCCGCCTGGGCCTTTGCCCAGGGGGCGGAGAAGATCGTTCTTGCTGAGTCGCTGGACGAAGCCCTGGCGCTCAAGGCTCGCCACCCGGATTGGGTGGCGCTCAAAGACGGTCCGCCGACGCCCGGGTTCGACACTGTCAACTCGCCGGGCCTGCTGCGATCTGTTGACCTTGGCGGACGGACCGTTGTGCAGAAGACCACGGCAGGGACGGTCGGCGCCCTCGCGGTCAAGGAGGCGTCGCTGGTGCTGTGCGCCAGCTTCGTGGTGGCGGAGGCAACGGCGCGGCTCTTGCGGACACGCGAGTGTGACAGTGTCACGTTCGTGGTCACGGGCGACGACGGGCACGCCGATGAAGATCTGGCGTGCGCTCAATACATTGCTCGCAGGGCCACCGAGACTGGAACGGATGCAGCTGAGTTCCTTCGCCGCGCCGGCGAGTCGCGCGCCGCTGCCGAGTTGGCGGAGGGTGTGCGCCAAGGAGTCCATCCTGATGACGTCGCACTCTGTCTTGAGCTTGACCGGTTTCCCTTTGCCATGGTGGCGGCCTTGGAAGACTCGCTCATGGCCCTCCGTCCGTGCGCGGTGCCTTCGCTGACCGACGAGGCTTCGATCTGATCGCTGGTGAGGTCCGACTCTCGCCATGCGAGAGTCGGCATCCGCTCGGATGATCCGAAGTGGATCGAGCCGTTCTGCGGGTTGAGCCAGTCGCAGTTCGAGAAGCTGGTGGGACTGTTGCGTCGCTGTGGCGGTGATGTTCAGCGGGGCGTCCGTGGCGTTTGTCGCCGGCGGACCGGGTGTTGCTGATTGCTACATACTGGCGGGCGAACCTCACGTTGCGGCAGGTCGAGCCGCTGTTCGGGATCTCGGAGTCCGCGGCCGATCGGATCCCGGACCGTGTCGCCCCACTCATGGCGATCTCGCCGACCCACCGGCCGCGCAAGGACACCGTGTACATCGTGGATGGCGCGCTGGTGCCAACCCGCGACGACCGCGGTATCTCCGCATCGAGCAAGAACTACCTGTACTCGACGAACCTGCAGGTCGTCATCAACGCCAACAGCCGCCTTGTGGCGGCCATCCCGCTGCCCGGCAGCCGTAACGACTGCCGGGCGTTCATCGAATCCGGGGTTGCCCGGGCCTGTCGCGGGGCTCCGAGCCTCGCCGACGGCGGCTATCTTGCCCCATTTGTGACAGCCTTCAGGTGTTCACGGTCCAGTGGGCGTTCACGGTCCAGGGCAGATGCGCGGGCGTGACGGCGAGTTCGTCCTGGATGCTTGGCAGTGCGATGTTCACGGACGAGTCGTCCAGCACCTGCAGTAGCTGGGCTGGCGCGATCACCAGCGGCGGGGCCATCTCACTGTCACCTTGCGCCGATTCCGTGATGCCAGGGATTACGGGTATCGCGGGCGTATCGAAAATCGCATACGCCACCACAACGGCCCTCCGTCTCCAATGGGGGCATGAACCACCACGCATCCCTGTCAGCACCGCTCCGCCGTACGCGCTGGATCGTGCTCCTCAGCCTGGCGATCCTCGGCATGGCGAGCGCTGTGTTCGTCGTGTGGCGGCCGCTCATGATGGCGGCTCCGATGTGCATGGCCGGGCGGTGGCACGGCTGCTTCGATACGTTCAACGGTGTGGTGCTCATCACGTTGGTCGCGCTGCCGTTGGCCGCGCTGGTGGTGTGGGCGCTGGCACACTGTCGGCGTGCCGCCGGCTTCGCATCGGCGTGGCGGATGTCGCTGGCCGAGGTGGGCATGGTTCACGGGACGGTGCCGTTCCTATGGATGACCATGATGCCGGGCGCCGAGCCCGGCACCGCTCCGCGCCGGGTGAGCCTGGTACCGCTGCGGGACCTGGTCACGATGGGGCCGGGCGGGATCGTCGGCAACCTGCTGATTTTCGCGGCGCTGGGGTTCTTCGCCCCGATGCGGTTCGCGGCGCTGGTGGTGACTCGCGTGAAAGTGGCCAGAACAGTTCGCGTGAAAATGTCCAGCTGAAAAGCTGCGTTGACCTGTGCTTCTGCCGTAGTTGCCGTCTTG